>CALWIH010000126.1 GCA_944380675.1 uncultured Clostridia bacterium
CCATACGCTTCGGCGAACAGAACCTCGTCCCTGCCGACCACGATCACCGCCATTCCCGGAATCTGATACGACCTGACATCCGCTTCGAGCTGCGCGCTGACTGCGTCATAGTCCGGCGCATCGTACGCGAACGCCGGACGCGGCGCGAGCACAAACAGAAACAAAATCAAAACCGTCCAGACAACGGGACGGCAGGCGATACGTTTCATCCCGACCCCTCCACGCATTCCGTTTTCCTTTTTAGTAGGCGGCGCTGCCGTCCTGTGCGGCGGTGAACGGAGCGCTCGCCGTGTCGGACGCGTGCAGGCAGCAGTAGACGGTGTACGTCTCTCCGTTCATCGCATAGAGCGGCACGAAGACGGCTTCCTGCCCCTCCCGGTTTCGGAAGGCGAAGGACGCGCCGTCCGGCAGGCGGCGGAACTGTGCTTCCGGCTCGCCGCCGCATACGCCGGAAAGGGGAAGCGTCCCCTGCTGCGCGAGGAGCACGTCCCCGTACAGGACGGCGGCGCGGCTCCCGTCCCCCGGCAGGGGGGAGAGGGTAAGCGGCGATGAGAGGGTCAGGGAGACGGCGTCCCCGTCCCGGAAGGTGCGAGAGAGGACGGCAAGCCCGCCGTCGGAGGAAAGCGCCGCCTCCTCCCCGTTAACCGCCGCCGACGAAACACGGGACGCGCGGAAGAAAAGGTGCAGCGGGACGGGCTGTTCGGCGCGCACGGTGATCCGCGCCGACAGACTGCGGGGATAGTCTGTCTCGAGCGTGAGGGAGAAGCCCCGGCTCCCGTCGGTGTACCGGGAGGGGACGAAGACGTTCAGAAGGAGGCCGGACTCGTCCTCCTCAAACCAGATGTTCTTCTGCAGCTCGCTCATGGCCTCGACGCCGGAGGCCGTGCAGCACCAGAAGGTGTCGTACGCGCCGCTGAAAATCTTGTGTACGCCCTCGCCCAGCGGCTGATGATACTGCGACAGGCCCGTCTCCGGGCTCGCGCAGTTGAGCACGGCGTTGTACTTGAGGACTGCGAGGCGGTCGAGCAGGGAGACCTCGCCCGTCCACGAAAACAGGCGGGAGAGAATGCGCTCGGCGTTGTGCGCGCAGCAGCTCTCGCTCTCCCCGCCGGTGAGGGCGTCGGAGAGGTCGCCGCACGCGCCCCAGTGCTCCGATTTTTCCGACACCTGCCCCGGCGCGGGATGCGCGGCCTTCGCGCTCGAATTGCCGTTTGCGAAGCTTCTCCCCTCGAGAAAATGGGCAAAGGAGAGGACGGCGTACCGGTACTTGTCCTCGCGCGTCAGCTCGTAGCGGCGCATGGCGGCGAGGATCATGGGCAGATGCGTGTTCGCGTGCAGATCCGTGAGGACGTCCTGCCCCTCGGAGAGAGGCGACAGGAAGTAGGGACGGTCAAAGAGCTTCGCCGTCTCGAGATACCGGCGCTCGCCCGTCAGCTCATACAGCTGGTACAGCGCGTCGCCCATGCCGCCGAACTCGTTTACCGGGTTCAGCTTCGCGCAGCGCAGGATGCCGTCGATCTTCCAGCAGGAGAGCTTCTCAAAGCGCCCGCCGACGTAATCTGCCAGTCCCCGCGCGAGGGAAAGCGCCTGCCTGTCGCCGAGGAGGGACGCGCAGTCGATCAGCCCCTGCAGGAGCTTGTGCAGCGTGTAATACGGCGCCCAGACGCCCCTGTCCTCCTCGCGCTCGAGGATGTCGAGCGTCTCCTCGGGGAAGGCGGCGAGATAGCCGTTCGGCTTCGCGCACATGGCAAGTCCCGCGACCACGGCGCGCGCCTGCGCCTCGAGGGGGCCGCCGCCCTCCGCATACGCGAAGCGCGCGCACGCGGAGAGAAAATGCCCCGTAAAATGGCCGCGCAGGCCGCAGTCCTCGCTCTCCCAGCCGCCGAGCGGCTCGGCGAAGGAGGGCAGCCCCGCGTTGAGGCGGAACGTGTGCAGCAGCCTGTCTGTGTCGAAGGAGGCGAGATACCCGCGCACGAGCTCCCGCCTCCTCAAAAATTCGCCCCCGGTCAGGATGACCGAGCGCAGATCCGCGCTGTGAAACATACTGAGAACTCCTCCCAAAACAGGGAAACGCTCCGCCGCCAGGCAGGACCGCACTTCCCCTTTTTCATTGTATTTATAAGGTAACGCCGTCCCGGAAGACGGCAAGCTCGCTTCTGTCGAGCGCTTCGCTTTTCGCCCGCGCCTCACCCGAGGCCGCGGCGAGAACAAGCCCGGCGAGCTCCTCCGTCAGCGCGCCGCGGGACGCGCCGGTCAGCAGCCTTCCGGCGTCAAAATCGATCCAGCCGCGCTTTCGCGCCGCGAGTGCGCTGCCGCTCGACAGCTTGAGCGTCGGGACGGGACAGGCGAAGGGCGTCCCGCGCCCCGTGGTGAACAGAATCAGCTGCGCGCCGGACGCCGCGAGAGCGCAGCTCGACACGAGATCGTTGCCCGGCCCCTCGAGCAGGCTGAGTCCGGGGACGCGCACCTGCTCGCCGTAGAGCAGCACGTCCTCGAGCGGCGCGGAGCCTGACTTCTGCACGCAGCCGAGCGATTTCTCGGCGAGCGTCGTCACGCCTCCCTCGCGGTTGCCGGGCGAGGGATTCTCGTCGACCGGCTGGCCGTGCCGCAGAAAATACTCCCGAAAGCCGCTCATCACCGAGGCGGCGCGGCGAAAGACGTCCTCGCTGCGGCAGCGGCGGAGCAGCAGCTCCTCCGCCCCGAACGTCTCCGGGATTTCCGTGAGGACAGCCGAGCCGCCGCGCGAGAGCAGCCAGTCTGCGAACGAGCCGACGAGCGGGTTGGCCGTGAGACCGGAAAAGCCGTCGGAGCCGCCGCATTTGAGGCCGACGGTGAGGCTCTTCACGGAGCACGGCTCTCTGCGGCAGGCGGCGGCACCCGCGGCGAGCTCCCGCAGCGCGGCAAGCCCCTCCGCGAGCTCGTCCTCGCAGTCCTGGCAGAGAAGGAAGCGAAGGCGGCTGCGGTCGTATGCGCCGAGCAGAGCCTCCATGTCCGCGGCGCGGTTGTTTTCGCAGCCGAGACCGAGCGCGAGCACGCCGCCCGCGTTCGGGTGAAGCAGCAGGCCGCGCAGCAGCTTCTGCGTGCGGAGCAGATCGTCCCCGAGCTGGGAGCAGCCGGAGGAATGCTGAAAGGCGGCGACGCCGTCGACGCCGTCCGGCAGCTCGCGCGCCATGCGGCGCTCCAGCTCCCGCGCGACGCCGTTGACGCAGCCGACGAGCGGGACGATCCACAGCTCGTTGCGCACGCCGACTCTGCCGTCCGAGCGGCGGTAGCCGGAGAAGAACGCGTCGCCGCCCGGGGGAAGCTCGTGAAAATCAGGCTGATAGCGGTACGACCCGGCTCCGTGCAGCGTCGACGCGAGGTTGTGCGTGTGCGCCCACTCCCCCGCCTCAATCGCGCGCGACGCCCGCCCGATCGGACAGCCGTACTTTACCACAAGCTCGCCCTCCGCGATATCGCGCAGGGCGAGCTTGTGTCCCGCCGGGATATCCTCGCGGACGGCTGCCGAAAAGCCTGCGCCGCGCGCCGTCTCTCCCGCGCGCAGCGGACGGAGGGCGACGGCGACGCTGTCGCCCGGATGGATGCGCAGCGCGTCAAGCATCCCGGCCTCCCTCTTCCAGCGCCTCCAGCAGCGCCGCACGGACGCCCGAGGCGCGGATGCGGCAGAGGTCGCCGGCGGCGATGTCCGCGAAGCCGTTCAGCTCTCCCGCGCCGAGCCAGGAGAGGACGGCGCGAACGTACGCCGCGCCGTCCCCGCGGCTGCAGGCGCGGATCAGCGCGAGCGCCTCCGGCACGTCGCGGAGCGGGTAGTACCCGCCTTCCCGCCGCCCAAACAGCGCGCCGTTTTCCTCCTTCTCCGCCGTGGAGAAGGCGAGGAGCGCCGCGAACGAGAATGCCAGAAGGCGCTGCGTCTGCCCGGCGCGCAGGCCGTCAAGTACGGAGGGCAGGACGCGCTCGCGCCACTTGAGCATGGAGTTCGCGGCGATGTCGAGCAGGCGGTGATCGAGGAAAGGGTTGGAAAAGCGCTCGAGCACGTCCCGCGCGAACGCTTCGGACTCCGCGCGCGGCAGCGGCACAAAGGGAACAAGCTCCTCGCGCTCGGCGCGCTCGAGATAGCCGCGCAGCAGCGCGTCCTCCATGCAGCAGCGCACAAGCTCCTGCCCGGCCAGATACGCGGCGGGCGTGAGGGCCGTGTGGCCGCCGTTGAGAATGCGCACCTTGCGCTGCTTCCACGGCGCGAGGTCGGAGACGAAGAACGCCGCGCTCCCCTCCCCGTCCACCGGGAAGCGGGCGGCGACGTCGGCGGGCGCTTCGATCGCCCACATCCCGAACGGTTCGCCGACGGTGACGAGCTCGTCCCGCTCGCCGAGGCGCTCCCAGAGCGCGGGAAGCTCCTCCTTTGCGCAGCCGCTCACGATGCGGTCGACCAGCGTCGGGCAGAAGCGGCAGTTCTCGGAAACCCAGCGGAGGAACGCCTTGTCCAGCCCCCAGAGCCCGGCGAGCTCGAGCACGCAGCGGCGAAGCGCTTCGCCGTTATGCTCGATGAGCTCCGTCGGGAAAACGGTCAGCCCGCGGGACGGGTCTCCTCCCACGAAGCGGTACCGCTCCCAGAGCAGGCGCGTGAGCTTTCCGGGGAAGGAACGCGGAGGCTCGTCGGAAAACCTGTCCGACGGGTCGATCGCGATGCCCGCCTCGGTGGTGTTGGAGATGACGAACTCGAGAGACGGCTCCCGCGCGAGGGCGAGAAAATCGCCGAACGCCCGGTAGGGATGCACCGCGCGCCGCACGATCGTCACGGGAAACGACCGGTCGAAGCGCTCGCCGTGCTGCAGGCCGCGCAGCACGACATGGAAGCGGCAGTCCTGCCGCGCAAAGGCGGCGAGGTCTCCCCTGTCCGTCGGCTTCACGATGGCGGCGGCGCCGTCGAAACGGCCGCTGTCCGCCGCCTGCTGCAGGACGACGTCAATCAGGCCGCGCAGGAGCTTTCCCTCGCCGAACTGGACGACGCGGATCGGCGCCTGCGGGACGCTTTGCGTCTTATTCATGCGGCGCATCCTCACGGGAACGCGAAGAAATCCTTCGCGTTCTGGTAGCAGACGCCGCGCACAAGATCGTAGAGGAGGTCGCGGTCAAACGGAAGCTCGCCGCTCTCGACCCAGGAGCCAAGCAGATTGCAGAAGATGCGGCGGAAATACTCGTGGCGCGTGTAGGAGAGGAAGCTGCGCGAATCGGTGAGCATCCCGACAAAGTTGCCGAGGAGCGACGCGGACGCGAGGCCGGCAAGCTGCTCCTCCATTCCGCGCTTCGTGTCGTTGAACCACCATGCAGCGCCGTGCTGCACCCTGCCGCGGACGCCGGCGGCCTGGAAGGAGCCCGCGAGGGCGTCGAGCATCGCGTTGTCGTTCGGATTGAGCGAATAGAGGATTGTCTTCGGCAGCGCGCCCTTTCGCTCGAGCGCGTCGAGGAGCGCGCCGAGGACGGCGCTGTTGTCCTTCGTGCGGATGCAGTCGTAGCCGGTGTCGGGCCCAAGGGCGGCGAAGGCCTCCGTGTTCACGTTGCGCATCGCGCCGTAGTGCAGCTGCATCACCCAGCCGCGCTTCGCGTACTCCTCGCCGAAGAAGCGCAGCAGGAAGCCCTTGTACCCGTCGCGCTCCGCGGGGGAAAGCGGCTCGCCGCGCAGGGCCTTTCTAAAGGACGCGTCCGCCTCCTCCGCATCCGCGCAGCGCGGCGGGAGCTCGTCGAGGCCGTGGTCGCTGACGCGGCAGCCCTCCGCGTGGAAGAAGTCCATGCGGGCGCGCAGAGCGTCGAGCAGGTCGGGCAGCGAGACAACGCGGCGCTTCGCCGCCTCGGAAAGGCGGGCGATGTACGACGGGAACTCGGGCTTTTCGAGGTTGACGGCCTTGTCCGGCCGCCAGGCCGGGAGCACCTTCACGGGGAACGACGCGTCCTCCCGGATGGCGCGGTGCCAGCGCAGGTCGTCCGCCGGGTCGTCGGTGGTGCAGATCACCTCGACGTTCGAGCGGAGAATCAGCTCGCGCACGCTGAGGGAGGGAAGCTTCTCCCCGCAGAGCTTCCACACGTCCGGCGCGGTCTTCGCGCTCAGGACGCCGTCATAGCCGAAATAGCGCCGGAGCTCCAGATGGCTCCAATGGTAAAGCGGGTTGCCGGCGGCGCGCGGCAGCACCTCGGCAAAGCGGCGGAACTTGACCTCGCCCGGCGCGCTGCCGGTAATCTCGTCCTCCGGCACGCCGTTCGCGCGCATCAGACGCCATTTATAATGGTCGCCGCCCAGCCAGACCTCGGCCATATCCGAAAAGACATGGTTTTCCGCAATCTCCCGCGGGTTGATGTGGCAGTGGTAGTCAATGATGGGCAGACGGGCCGCGCAGTCGTGGTACAGCTCCCTCGCCGTGTCGCTGTGCAGCAGAAAATCGTCGTCGAGAAACGCTCTCATATTCTTTTCCTCCTCAAAATTGATTGAAGCTCCCGCCGTTTTCCGGTCTGCGGATGATGCTATCATTGTAAACTGTGA
>CALWIH010000127.1 GCA_944380675.1 uncultured Clostridia bacterium
GCTCGCCCCACGCCCGCAGGAACGCCTCCGCGCCCTCGGCCCACAGCAGGCGGTACAGCGCCCCCGGCACCGTTCTCCTTGTGATTCCCTTGTATATGGAGAGCGAGGCCATCTTCATGGCCGCCTCCATGCGTTTTCCGTTCATGCTGAATCCTTCCTTCCGAGTCCCGGCTTCGCGCCGATTGTCTTTATTCTACCCTGCCCCGCGCCGTGCTGTCAAGTTTCCCGCCGCTGCGCCGGGCGGAATTTACAAATATTTCACCGCGCCGCTTGACACGGTGGAAAAATCGCGCTATGCTACACTTATTAAAGGCGTTTTATAAAAGCCTGATAAAAAGTGGAAGGGGAGCTGTATGATGAAGGAGACGATGAAGGCCGCCGTGATGACAGGGCTTCGGACGATTGCGTTTGAGGAGAGGCCGATCCCGGAGCCGGCGGACGGCGAGGCGCTCGTCAAAATCGAGTACGTCGGCGTATGCGGGAGCGACCTGCACTATTTCGAGTCGGGACGCATCGGGGACTATGTGGTCGAGCCGCCGTTCGTCCTCGGGCATGAGGCCGCGGGCACGGTGGTCAAGGTCGGAAAGGACGTGACGAACGTCCGCCCGGGCGACCGCGTCGCGCTCGAGCCGGGAAAGACGTGCGGGAAATGCGAATTCTGCCGCACGGGGCGGTACAACCTCTGCCCGGACGTCGTCTTCTTCGCGACGCCGCCTGTCGGGGGCGTGTTTCAGGAGTACGCGGCGCACGAGGCGGCGCTGTGCTTTAAGCTGCCGGACAACGTGAGCACGCTCGAGGGCGCGCTCATCGAGCCGCTCGCGGTGGGCTTCCACGCGGCGAATCAGGCCGGCGCACAGCCCGGCAGGACGGCGGTGGTGCTCGGCTCCGGGTGCATCGGGCTCGTCTCGATGCTTGCGCTGCGCGCGCGCGGCGTGCAGACCGTCATCGTCACCGACGTGATGGACGCGCGTCTCGCGAAGGCGAAGGAGCTCGGCGCGCACACCGTCGTGAACGCCGCGCGGGAGAACCCCGCCGAGGCGGTGAAGCGCGTCACGGGCGGCATGGGCGCTGACATCGTCATCGAGACGGCGGGCGCTCCCGCGACAGGCCGTCAGGCGGTCGAGCTGGCGAAAAAGGGCGGCGTTGTCGTCTTCGTCGCCTACACGAAATCGGGCGACGTCACGCTGCCGATGAGCCTCGCCCTCGACAAGGAGCTGACCTTCAAGACGGTCTTCCGCTACCGCCACATTTACCCGATGGCGATCGAGGCCGTCGCGTCCGGCGCGGTAAATCTCAAGGGTCTTGTGACGAACCTCTTCGACTTCGACGACCTGCAGGAGGCGCTCGACCGCAGCATCGACGAAAAGGCGGCGATCGTGAAGTCCGCCGTCCGCATCGGCGGCGCGGAGTGAAAACCGGCGGTTGACAGCCCCCCGGCCGGGCGATACAATGAGGGTACAACCAGACAAAGGGGGACCACGATGTTTGACATTACGGCAATCGGCGAGCTGCTGATTGATTTTACCCCGGCGGGACAGTCGGAGCGCGGCGAGCTGCTGTTCGCGCGGATTCCCGGCGGCGCGCCGGCAAACGTCCTCGCCGCGGCGGCGAAGCTCGGCAGCCGGACGGCCTTCCTCGGCAAGGTCGGCGCGGACGCCTTCGGCTCCTTCCTGCGCGGGACGCTTGACTCGCTCGGCGTCTGCACCGAGGGGCTGCTCGCGAATCCGGACGTGCACACGACGCTCGCCTTCGTCCAGCTCGACGAGCACGGCGACCGCTCGTTCAGCTTCTACCGCAAGCCCGGCGCGGACGTGACGCTCGAATTCTCCGAGGTGCGCCTCGATCTCGTCGACGAGAGCCGCGTCCTGCACTTCGGCGCGGTCTCTCTCACCGACGAGCCGTCCCGCACGGCGACGCTCGAGACGGCGGCGTACGCGAAGCGGCGCGGCAAGCTCGTGAGCTGCGACCCGAACTTCCGCGCGCCCCTCTGGGATTCCGCGGAGAACGCGAAGGCGCAGATGCTGCGCGGCCTCGCGCTCGCCGACATTGTGAAGGTCTCCGGCGAGGAGCTCGAGCTGCTCACCGGCACGTCCGATCCGGAGCGCGGCTCCGCGCTGCTCGCCGGGTACGGGCCGTCGCTCGTATTCGTCTCCCTCGGCGGAGACGGGGCGTTCTGCCGCCGCGGGGAGCTGACGGCGCGTCTTCCCGCGTACGACGTGAAGACCGTCGACACGAACGGCGCGGGCGACTCGTTCTTCGGCGCGGTGCTGCACCGCCTTGCCGGAAAGTCCCTCGGCGAGCTCCGCGCCCTCTCGCGCGAGGAGCTCGAGGACATTTTGTCGTACGGCAACGCGGCGGGCAGTCTCACGACGACGCGCAAGGGCTCCATCCCGGCGCTGCCGGACGAGGCGGAGATCGAGGCGTGCCGCAGGACGGTCAGGCTGATCCGAAAATAACGGGGAGACAGTCCCCGGAGGGAGGAATTGCATCATGAGAATCGGCGGAAATGTCTTCGGAAGCTGGCGCTCGCCGGAGGAATGGGCGGCGCTGGCCGTGAAGGCCGGGTACGGCGCGGTATATTTCCCCGTCGACTACACGGCTCCGCAGAGCGAAATCGACGGCTATGTCCGGGCGGCGCGCGATCGCGGCCTGCTGATCGCGGAGACGGGCGCGTGGAGCAACCCGCTCGACCCCGACCCCGCCCGCGCGGCGGAGGCTCTCGCGAAGATGAAGGGCCAGCTCGAGCTGGCGGACTATGTGGAGGCACGCTGCTGCGTCAACATTTCCGGCTCGTGCTCCACGGTATGGGACGGCCCGCATCGCGACAACCTCACCGAGGCCACCTTCGAGCGCATCGTGCGCGTCACGCAGGATCTGCTCGACGCCGTGCGCCCGCAAAGGACGTACTACGCCCTCGAGCCGATGCCGTGGGCGTACCCGGACAGCGCGGACTCGTACCTGCGGCTGCTCGAGGCCGTCGGCAGGGAGCGCTTCGGCGTCCACTTTGACCCGGTAAACGTCGTCTCGAGCCCGCAGCTCTATTACGGGAACGCGGCGATGCTTCACGAGTGGTTCGACAAGCTCGGCCCGCACATCCGCAGCTGCCACGCGAAGGACATCACCCTGAGCGACGAGCTGACGGTGCACCTCTCCGAGTGCCGCCCCGGCCTCGGGAACCTCGACTACCGCACCTTCCTCACCCGCCTCGCCGCCCTTCCCGACGACGTGCCCCTCATGCTCGAGCACATGACCGAGGAGGAGGACTATGTGGAGGGGACGAGATATTTGAAGAGGGTGGCGGAGGAAGTTGGCGTGAAGTTTGAAGTATGAAGTGCAGCGCGGCGCTTTTGCGCCGCGAAGTAAGAAGTAAGAGTGAATAGTGAATAAGTGAAGTGGCGCGGCGGAGCCGCGCGAATATATAGAGAGGGAAAATGGCGGGATCGATTTTTATCGAATGAATAATGAATGATGAATAATGAATAATTGTGGTTGCGGCGCTGGCGCGCCGCGAATATAGAAAAACAGCAGCGGATCCGGGAGCGGATTCGCTGCTGTTTCTTTTGCTGCTTATTTATGCGATTGTTGCGACGGCGACGGGAGTCGGGGCGAGGTTGACATAAAACCCGCACGCGTCGCCGACATTGCCGATGGCGTAGACCTTGAAGAACCAGTCCTTTCCGTCATTCCCGACGTATTCGACGGTGAAGCACGGCGAACCGGCCGCCATCGACGGCATTGCGTCCGCCGTGAGGCGGAACTGGTAGCTGCCGCCCGCCGCGACGGTGAAGGGCGCGGTCGTGTCGGAGACGACGAGGCCGGAGGCGGGGGCGGCGGAGACTGCCGTCAGCCTCGCGACGCACGTCCCGTTCACGGTGACATTGCACGTCTCTCCTGCCGAACCGATGGCGTAGATTTTCCAGAAGTAGTCGTTCCCCTCCTGCGAGGCCAGCTCCGCGCGGAAGGACTCGCTGTCCAGCTCAACGACGGGCGGCGTCCCGAATTCGCTTGTGAAGCGGAACTGATACGCCCCGTTCACATCCACCAGCCCGAGCGTGTCGCTCTCGCAGCCAAACGGCTGTGAGAAGGCGTCCGGGAGGCGGTAGCGGGAGGAGGTAGATTTCTTTTCGACCGTCACGGTGCAGGAGGCTATGATTTCGCTGTCGTCCTCCGATGTCACGGTGATGGTGGCCGTGCCTGCCTTGCGGGCGGTGACGGTGGCTTTGGTGTTGTCGTTTTCGTCGGCCTCCACCGCGGCGACGCTCTCATTGTCGCTCGACCAGGTGAGAGCTTTGTTGGCCGCGGTTTCGGGTGATACCGCGGCGGTAAGGGTTGCTGTCTCGTTCACATACAGGGTAAGATCGGACGAATCCAGCGTAATGCCGGTGATGGCCTGCCGAACGTTTACGGTGCAGGTACCGCCGGAAACCTGGTAATTCGTATCGCTGTAGGAGGCGGAGAACGTATACTCTGCCGTTTCGTTGGGCAGGGTGGCCGTCCAGGTGCTGCCGCTGCCGGTTACCTCGATGGAATCATCCGAGCACTTCACCGTAAACTCCGCAGCTGCATCAGCTGGAAAACCGGAAAGCGTCAGCGTCACCTCGCCAGCGCCGGAAAGATTGGTTGGGTTGGCGGTGAGGGTCAGGGGAATACTTGCCTCCTTGATTGCGGCGGTGGCTGTATATGTAATCTCCTTGACGGCTTCTCCGCTTTCATTTTTGAAGGTGTAGTTCCGACTTTTTTCAGTACCTGACAGGGTAACGGTGACGGTGACATTCTTGCCCTCACCCGCGGCGGCGTTTTCAAATTCCGCCGTGACGGTGTAGTTGGTGCCCATGGTCAGCTCTTCGTCGTTTTGCAGCCCGCTGAATTCCACATCAGTTACGTCAGCGTTTATGTTCCCGTCATATGCTTTGTCTTGCACGGTCGCGCCGGTAACGGAAAGCGCGGCAGGCTCCACGGTCACATTACAGGAACCTGTGAAGCCGTACGCAGCGCAGGAGAAATTCACTGAATAGGTTCCCGCATTTTTGATCTCCTGCTCCTGCTCCTCAATCTCCCATTCGTCCAATTCGATGGCGGTAAACTTTTTCCCCTTTATCGTCTGCCCGTCTGCGCCCTCCGCAGAGACAAGGCACAGCGAGTCAAACTGATCTGTGCCGTTGTATGTCAGAGTGCTGTTCTTGAGTTCGGGAAAAGGAGTGGCAATGCGGAATTCGCCGCTGCCATCCAGCGTTCCCTCTCCGCCGAGGCAGGACTCTCCGTAAATCATGAGCGTGCCGTTGTTTGTCAGGCTGTTGCTCTCGTTTACAATCAGCGTGCCGCCCTCATTTACGGTCAGCGTGCCTTTTTCGCCAACTGTCAGAGTCTGATTTTCCGATAGGGTCATATCATCTTGCAGCGTCTGGTCGCCGTAGACTGTGCCGGTGTTATTCTCAAAAATGATGCCGCTCCTGTTATCTTGGCTGGAGTCGTAGATTCGGTCGGCGGCATAGATCACCGCATGGCCGTTCTCACCCGTGGAGAAATCGCCGAGGATACTAGTTGTCCTCACCGTACCGCCGGAGATGGTGATATCATTAGTATAAGAAGAATCTGCTCGGTATGCGCCGCCGATGGTGCTGGCCTCCACCGTGCCTCCTGAGATTATAATGTCGCCGCAGCCATTTTTGGAGTTACCGATGGTGCGAGCCTTTGAGCTGGCATTTACCGTGCCGCCGGAGATGGAGATCGTGCTGCCGCTGATGGCAACGCCACTATTGCCCTCGGCGCTGGCAGTTACCGTACCGCCGAAGATGGAGATTGTGGTACCGCTGATGGCAACGCCACTATTGCCATCGGCGCTGGCAGTTACCGTGCCGCTGGAGATGGAGATCTCTCTGCCGCTGATGCCTATGCCATTGGGGAAGCCATTGCTGGCATTTACCGTGCCGCCGGAGATGGTGATTGTGCCGCTGCGAATGCCAGCGCCACCAGTACCGTTGCTGCTGGCAGTTATCATGCCTCCTGAGATCGTGACGGCGCCGTTGGAGTCACTTCTGACGCCGCTGCCAATTCCCGCGCCGCCGGTGTCGCCATTGGCAGTCACCTTACCGCCATAGATGTTGGTTGTGCCGCCGGAAGCCTCGCAGCCTCCGCCGATGCCCGCGCCGCCGGTGTTGCCAGCGGCCTCCACCGTACCGCCATAGATGTTGGTTGTGCCGCCGGAAGTTTCGTTGCCCCCGCCGATGCCCGCACCGCCCTTCTTGCCATTGGCGGTCACCTTACCGCCGTGGATGGTGATGGCGCCGCCCGCTTCTCCTTTATTTCCGCCAATGCCGGCGTCGCTGGATGTAGCAACTGCCGTCGCCGTCAGTTTGCCGGTAGTGTCGGTTACTTCCCCGTCTTCCGCCTGCGCATAAATGGTGAGGCTGTCCCTCTGCGCAACCTGAATCCCGCCGTTGACGGTGAGATTGCAGCCGTCCTTGA
>CALWIH010000128.1 GCA_944380675.1 uncultured Clostridia bacterium
AGCAGCTCCGCGGAACGGCTGCGCAGATCGTTCCACATCACGAACTGGGAGAACGAGAAGATCCCGAGAACGGCGCATTCCAGCACATCCCAGCCGCGCTGCTCCATCACGGCGCGGCGCATGGCGGTGAGCACGGCGCGCAGATCGACGCCGTGCTCGTCCTGAGGAAGCGGTTGGAGGCCGGGGACGTCGATGCCGAAATCCTGCCCGAGCATCTCGAGGAGCGTCACGTTCATCTGCGGCTCCTCGTCGCGCAGGCGCAGAACGTAGCCCTTGAGCGCCGATTTGCGCACGAGCTCGACCGGCAGCAGGAGGATCGGCGCGTACCGCGGCCTGCGGCTCGACGGCGTCTCGTACCAGCGCAGAAGGCCGAGCGCGAGGAACAGCGAATTCGCGCCGTTCTCCTCGAGCGTCGTCCGCGCGGCGCGGTACAGGTTCACGACGGCGCGGATCAGCTCCGCCTCGCCGAGGGAAGCGCGCAGGCGGCGGCTTTTGAATTCCGACTGGATAAGCGCGGCGCGATTGCCGACGTCCGTCGCCTTCTCGACGTCGCGGAGCGCTTCCTCGCTGAGCTCCCACTCCGCGGGGCGCGGCGCGATGCGGTACTCGCCGCCGCCGGCGAGCGCGTCCTCCAGCTCGCCGAGCGAGGGCGAGAGAATCGGGATGACGCTGCGCGTCAGGCGCAGGTTGACGAGCGTGTTGCGCAGGCCGAGCTCGAGCAGCCGCCGCTCCCACTGGGCGAGCTTGCCCGCCGGCTGCTCCGGCCCGGCTGCCCTCTCCTCCTCGCGGGAGAGGGCGGCGGGCGCGGCCGTCACGGAGGGGACGTGCGCGTCCTCCCGGGAGACGCAGGGCACGGCGTCGCGCACGGAAAGCGGCAGCGGGCGCACGCCGGAGAGGCGCGCCCGCGCGACGTCGATCAAAAGGTCGAGCGGGCGGTCGGTAAGCTCCCGCGCGGCGGTATGGCACGCCTCCTCAAAGCTCACGGCCTTGCCGGCGGTGCAGCAGGTGCACTCCACGACGAGCAGCTCGTTCACTCCGTCCGCCAGGCGCTTCGTCACGAGGGAGGGATCGTCCTGCAGCGTCTCGGGGAAGGTGAACTCCTCGAGCCAAACGCCCGCGAAGCAGTGCCCCGGCTGCAGAAGCAGCAGCGGATGCAGCCCCGCCGCCTCGAGGCAGGAGGCGTAGAGGAGCGCGAGGTCAAGGCAGGTGCCCGTCCTGGCGGAGAGGACGTCGCCGCACAGCCGCACGCGCTGGCCGACGGCCTCGAAGCTCGCCGGAGGCGCGGCGTAGACGAGGCTCTCCGCCTGCAGCGCGCCGTAAATCGCCGCCGCCTGCTGCTTGACGCGGTTCGGATCCTTCGTCTGGTAGCTGTCGAGGGAGGGGTCGCCGCTCCATCCGCCGAGAAGCTCCGCCGCCTTCGCGAGCACACCGGCGAGGGCCGGATGATTCGGCAGGACAAAGGCGGCGAGCAGCTCGGGGTACACCGAAAGCCCCGGCCATTCGCTGATTGCCAGGGCGGTGAACGGCTGCTCGAGCGAGGCCGCCGTCTCCTCCCCGCGCGACAGCGTGAACGTGATCGTCCCCGTCACGCGCTCCGTCAGGGCGGAGAGCATCGCGTGGTCCATGGACGGCTCCACGTTCCGCAAAACGACAGTCTCCCCCGCCGGAATGTCCGGCACCGGCAGCGTCAGGCTGTGAAAGACCGGCGGATCGCTGGAAAGGGAGAGCGAAAGGCCGCTCTCCCCGCGCTCCGACGGATTCTCCACCGCAATTTCCCGAATCACCGGCAGCCGGTTCTGCTGCACCGCGTAGTTGACGACCGCCGTCATGTCGGCGCGGAGCCGCAGCGTCTGCACTTCCTCGGCCATCGTGGATCACTTCCCCGTCTCGAAATAAGCGCCCCGATCGGGACGCCGCAACACTTCTATTATACCGCACGGCGCGGCGCGTGTCAAAGCGGGCCGATCCGTGCCGGGGGTTGACAATGCAGCGATCGCCGTCTATAATATCATTAGATGATATCATAACATGATATTGAGGTGAGGACATTGCCGAAGAAATCGCTCGAAAATCTGACGGAATCCATGTTTTATGTCCTGATGGCGCTGCGGCGCGGGCCGATGTGCGGCATCGACGCGGCGGCCTTCATTGAGGAAAAGACGAAGGGCGCGCTGCGCCTCGGCCCGGCGACGCTCTACACCATCCTCGCGAAATTCGAGAAGGAGGGCTATCTGCGCGAGGTGGCCGTCGACGGCAGGAAGCGCACCTACGCCATCACCGACAAGGGCGAGGCCGCGTATCAGGAGGAGGTCTGCCGTCTGCGGCGGTGCGTCGCGGACGCGGACAGCGAAGGGAGGCGATGGAATGAGCAGCACGACGCAGGAAGTGAAGTACGCATGGCGGTTCCCGCCCTGTCCGGGGTATGACGTCGAGGCGACGGAGAGCTGGCTGCAGGAAATGGCGGCGCAGGGGCTGATTCTGAGCACGGAGGGCTTTTTCGCGGGCCTGGGCTGCTTTGAGCGCGGCGAGCCGAGGCGGCTGCGCTACCGCCTCGAGGCCGCGCCGAAAAAACCGCTCGACGAGGACGGCCCCGACGAGGAAGCGCGCTCGCTGAGCGAGGCGTACGGCTGGCAATACGTCGCGCGGCGCGGCGATTTTCTCATCTACGCCGGGGAGGACGACGGCTCCCTCGAGCTGCACACCGATCCGCGCGTGCAGGCTCTCTCGATGAATCTGGTGCGCCGCCGCGCGCGCGCGAGTCTGTTCTCCTTTGTGCTGTGGCTCGTCCTCTACCCGCTGGCGCTCGGGAATTTCATGCCGCTCGCCTCGTTTCTGACGATCGGGACGCCCGTGTCGCTGCTCGGGAACGTCATCGTCCTGTGGAGCATCGGCAGCTCGGCGGCCTCGTTTTTGAGCCTCCACCGGCTTTGGAAGCGGCTCCGCGGCGGCGAACCGCTCGACCACCGGAAGGACTGGCGGCGTCGCGCGCGGCGGTACCGCGGGTCGCTCGCGGCGTATTTTCTGCTCCTCCTCATCTTTCTCGGCAGCCTGCTCGCCCTGTGGAATGCCGACGCGCGCGGCGGCTTCACCGAGCCGTACGAGGACTGGCAGGGAAAGCTGCCCTTCGCGACGCTTGAGGATTTCTTCCCCGGCGCGGAGTTTTCGCCGCGCGACGGCGGGCTTCTCGAGAGTACGGTGGATGTTCATTCGGACATTCTCGCCCCGCAGATCTTCTCCGTTCACCAGACGGGCAGCCTCCGCCTCCCGGACGGCCGCGTCTTCACCGGCGGCCTGACGGTCGACTACTACGAGACCGCCGCCCCATGGATGGCGCGCGAGCTCGCGCGGGAATACGAATGGTACGATCATCGCCGCAACCGGAAGTATTACGAGCCGCTTGAGCTCCCGGACGAGCTTGCCGCAGACCACGCGAGCGCGTACTCCGCCGTCTTCCCCACCGTCGTGCTGGTAAAGGGAAACCGGATGGTGCGCGCGTCGCTCTACCAGACGTCGGAGAACGTGAGCATCCCGCTCGGGGAATGGACGGCGATACTCGCGGACAGTCTGGGATGAAGGCTCTCCGCACTACGAAAAGGACCCCGTCCGTGATTTTTACGGCCGGGGTCCTTTTGATTGTTCAGGCGCTCTTTTCGCCGGAGGGCTTCGGCCCGGGGAAATGGACGTCGAGCTGCGGGAACGGAATCGCAATCCCCGCTTTGTCGAATTCAAGCTTTACGCGCTCCTGCATGGCGTAGTAAACGTCCCAGTACACCTCGATTTTGCACCAGACCTTGACGTCCAGAGCGACGGAGGAATCCTTATGCGCTCCAACAGCCACAAACGGCGCGGGCTCCTTTTCAATGCGCTCCTCCTCCGCGCACAGGCGGCTGAGGATTGCCTTTACTTTTTCGAGATCGGCGCCGTAGGAGACGGAGTAGCTCAGATCGAGACGGCGCGTCTTCATGGCGGTAAAATTGACGACGGTGCTGCTCGTGATCGTCGTGTTCGGCAGCACGACCTCCTTGTTGTCGAAGGTGCGCAGGACGGTGAACATCATCTCAATCCGCGAGACGGTCCCCTCAACGTTCTCGCCGGGGATGGAGAGATAGTCCCCGACGTGGAACGGACTCGTCAGGACAATCTGCGCGCCGCTCGCGACGTTGCTCAGATTGTTCTGCATCGCGAGGCCGACGGCGAGCCCCGCCGTGCCGATGGCGGCGATCAGCGAGGTGACGTCGACGCCGAGCTGGGCGATCGCCATGATGGAGATGATGATTTTCAGCAGGACGTTGATGAGCGAGGAGAGGAAGCTCGTCGTGCCGGAATCCCCCTTCGCCCGCGTGACGGCGCGGCGCAGCCCCTTCGTGACGAGGTTCGACAGCCACCAGCCGACGCCAAAGATCACCGCCGCCGTGCCGAGGCGCGGCAGCAGGGCAATAAGCCATTCGGCGATTTTCTGCAGCACTGTTTCAAAGCTCATATCAGGCATTTTCCTTCTCTCCTTCCCCGTTCTCCCGCGCGGATTGACCGGCTCCGAGCGTCATCAGGCGGACGCGCTCGCGCAGCGGAAGCACCATCGAGGGCGGAACGGACAGCGAATCGACGCCGAGCGAGAGGAAAAAGTCAGTCATCGTGAGGTCGGCGGCGAGATCTCCGCAGACGCATACGGGAATTCCGGCCTTCGCCGCGTTCTCCGCCGTCATCCGGATGAGGCGCAGCACCGCGGGATGCCGGGCGTCGTAGAACAGATGGATGTCGCCGTTCTGCCGGTCGGCGGCGAGGGTGTACTGCGTGAGATCGTTCGTGCCGATGCTGAAGAAATCGGCCTGCTTCGCGAGTTCGCCGCTGAGAATCGCAGCGGCGGGCGTCTCGATCATCGCGCCGAGCGGAACGTTTTCGGCGCAGGCAGCGCCCTCCGCGGCCAGCTCGCGCTTTACGGACTGCGCGGTCTTGCGCACCTCCTGCAGCTCCCAGACGGAGGCAATCATCGGAATCATAATCTGCATCTTTCCGAACGCGGACGCGCGGTACAGCGCGCGCAGCTGCGTGCGAAGGAGCTCCCGGCGCGTCAGGCAGAGACGCACGGCGCGCATTCCGAGAGCGGGGTTCTCCTCCGGCGGCAGGCCGAAATAGGGGGCGGATTTGTCGGCCCCGATGTCGAGCGTCCGGAAGACGACCGTGCGTCCGCCGAGCTTTTCGAGCGCGGAGCGGTACATCCGAAACAGCTCCTCCTCACCGGGGCAGGTGGAGGCGCTCAGGTATTGAAATTCCGTGCGGAACAGGCCGACACCCTCCGCGTCGTTCTCGACGGCGGCCTCGCAGTCCTCGAGCGAGCCGACGTTCGCGAGAAGGCGCACGGAGACGCCGTCGCGCGTGACGGACGGCCTTCCCTTATATTGCAGCAGCTGCTGCCGCCTCTCCTCGAGGTCCATCGTCTTCTCGCGGATGAGCTGGCAGATGGCGTCCGTCGGCTCGACCCAGAGCGTCCCGGCGCTGCCGTCCACGGCGGCGTGCTTGCCGTCCATCTCGGGCGTGACGACGTCCCCGAGCTGGACGACGGCGGGGATGCCCATCGTCTTCGCGAGGATGGCCGTGTGCGAGTTGCGCGAACCCTCCGCCGTGACGATGGCGATGAGCTTCTTCTTGTCGAGCTGCACCGTCTCGCTTGGGCGCAGATCGTCGGCGGCGAGTATCACGGGGAAGGGCAGCGTCAGGGGCTTCTCCTCCTCCCCGCGCAGGATGTGCAGGAGACGGGTCGAAACGTCGAGCACATCGGCGGAGCGGGCCTGCATATACGCCGAATCCATCGCGAGGAAGGTTTCGGAGAAAATCCGCGCCGCCTCCTCGACGGCGGCCTCCACCCCCTTCCCGCTCTGCGTGATGAGCCGCTCCACCTTCTCGAGGTAATCCTTGTCCTCGAGCATCATGCGGTGGATCTCAAACACCTGCGCCACGGACTCGTCCGCGTCGGAGACGGTGTCGCGGAACAGCTGGCGCAGCTGCGCGTCCGCCTGGCGGAGCGCCGCGCGGAAGCGCTCGAGCTCCTGCTCCGCGGAGCCCACGGGGCGCGGCGGCCCCGCGTATTCCTGCCGGTGATAGCAAAAAAGGGCGCCCTCCGCCGTGCCGGGGCTGGCACCTATTCCGTTGAGCGTGATCATGCCGATTCCCCCTTCCGAGGTCTGAGCCGCGCGCGATCCATCCGCCGCGGCCCGGGAAACGCTTTTCTCTTTGTCTCCTAGTATAGCAAAAACCGATAAAAAAATCTATTCCCTCCCGTTCAAAAGCTCTTTTGAAAAAAATCAAAAAAGGTATTGACAAAAGGAATGTGAGAGGGTATAATAATTAAGCACTCGAGAGAGTGAGAAGTAAATATCGCGGAGTGGAGCAGTCCGGTAGCTCGTCGGGCTCATAACCCGAAGGTCGTAGGTTCAAATCCTGCCTCCG
>CALWIH010000129.1 GCA_944380675.1 uncultured Clostridia bacterium
GTCCTGTATGCGCGCGTGTTTTCCGGCCTTCTCCGGCGCGGGGATGTGACGGAAAAAAGCCGCGACGGCAATCCCGGCACGGCGAACGCGTTTCTGTACGGAGGTTTCTGGTGCGGCGCGCTGACGCTTTCCTGCGAGCTGCTCAAGGGCTTTGTGCCGGTCTGGCTGTTCACGCACTGCTTCCCCGGCCCTCCCCCGCCGGAGCCGCTCGCGTCGCTGATTCTGGCGGCGCCTGTGATTGGCCACGTCCTGCCGGTCTTTTTCCGCTTTCAGGGCGGCAAGGGGATCGCCGTCACGTTCGGCTGTCTGCTCGGCTTCTGGCCGCAGGCGGACATCTTCTGGCTGTTCGCGGCGTTCTTCATTCTCTTCTCCACCGTGCTGCGGATCTGCCCGCACTTTTACAGAACCATTGTGACATACCTCTGCACGGCTGCCGCGGCTCTTGTGAAGGGCTGCGCCAATCCGGGCGGGTTTCTCATCTCCGCCGTCGTGGTAATCGGAAAGCTGCTGACGAGCAAGGAAAAAAGGGAGAAATGCCAGGTGAAGCTCTTATGGATGCGCTGATTTTATCCTGCGGGACGGGCGGCGGACACAACGCCGCCGCACAGGCTGTCAAGGAGGCCCTCGAGGCGCGCGGACATCACGCCGACCTGCTCAACCCCTACGAGCTGCTCGGCGGGCGCGCCGCCCAGACCATCAACGACGCCTACATCCACATGGTGCAGCGCGCCCCCTGGGTGTTCGGCTGCGCCTACCTCGCCGGAGAGGTCTACCGCCGTCTGCCGGTGCGCTCCCCCGTATATCGCGCCAACCGCGCGGCGGAGGGCGTGATGGAAAGCTACCTGCGCGAGCATATCTATCAGGTGGCGCTCGCCACGCACGTCTTTCCGGGAATGCTGATGACGCGTCTCAAGCGGCGCGGCGTGCCGGTACCGCCGCTCATTCTCATCTCCACGGATTACACCTGCATCCCCTTCTTCGAGGAGGTGGAGTGCGATTACTGTGTGACGCCGTCGGAAAAGCTGACGGACGAATATCTGCGGCACGGCTTTTCGGCGGAGCAGCTGCGCCCGCTCGGCATCCCGGTGCGGGGCGCGTTCTCCTCGCAGGAGAGCAAGAAGAAGGCGCGGATCCGGCTGCGGCTGCCCGAGAACGCGCCGTGCATCCTGCTCGCGGGCGGCAGCATCGGAGCGGGAAAGCTCAAGGGCGCCGTGCGGCTGCTCAAGTGGGAGACGCGGTCGATCCCGGATCTGACCGTCGTCGTCATCTGCGGAAACAACGAGCGGCTGTACCAGAGCCTGAAACGCGAGTGCCGGGACGACGAGAACTTCCGCGTCCTGCGGAAAACCGACCGCATGGCCGACTACATGAAGGCGGCGGACGTGTTCATCACAAAGCCGGGCGGGCTCTCCTCGACGGAGGCCGCCGTGAGCGGAACGCCAATCGTCCACTACTCTCCGATCCCCGGCTGCGAATCAAAGAATTACCGCTTCTTCACGGAGAACGGGATGAGCCTCGGCGCGAGGACGCCGCTCTCGCTGTTCCGCGTCCTGAACGACAAACAGACGGGCGAGCGGCTCGCCGCAATGTCGCGCAGGCAGGCGGAGGGCATCCGGCCCACCGCCGCGCAGGACATCTGCCTCCTCGCCGAGGAGGCGGCGCAAAAGGCACAGACCGCCGAATCTGTTCCTTCTCCCTTGACAAACGGCGAAAAATAGACTATAGTATAAGAAATTCATCAAACCGATGATGCAGAAAAAAATCAGAGGGTTTCATCCCAGCGAGCGGAGGACGGTGCAAGCTCCGTATGGAATGCTGAACAATATGGTCTGCGGAGGGCGGCGTCAAATGCGCCGACGTGGAGGCTCGCGTCAGAAGCCGGAGATATGCTGGTATCTCGCTGAGCGTCCCTTGGGGACGGAAATCAAGGTGGCACCGCGAAAAAGCTTTTTCGCCCTTGACTGCAAAGCTGTTTTGCAGTCGGGGGCTTTTATTTTGCCGGAAGGCAGGTATTCTCGAAAGAAAGGATGATTCTTATGTCAGAACACCAGAAGATCGTCATCATCGGCGCAGGCCATGTGGGCTCCCACGTCGCGCAAGCGCTCTGCTGGCGAGGGTGCGCGCAGGAGATTGTCCTCGTTGATAAGATCCCGGGGAAGGCCGCCGCCCAGGCGATGGACGTCGCGGACGCGCTCTCCTTCCCCGCCGCCGACACCGTCGTGCGCGCCGGCGATTACGCCGACTGCGCCGACGCCGGCCTCGTCTTCGTCGCCATCGGCAAGGCGAGGGAGCCCGGCCAGACGCGGCTCGACCTGCTCGGCGACTCCGTGAAAATGGCGAAGGAGCTCCTCGGGCAGCTCGCCCCGTACGCCCTTCCCGGCGTCGTCGTCTCCATCACGAACCCGGCGGACATCGTCGCCGACTATCTGCGCCGCGGCCTTCGCCTCCCGCGCAGCCGCGTGTTCAGCACCGGCACCCTGCTCGACACGGCGCGGCTCGTCCGCACGCTTTCCGAGGAGACGGGCGTCTCCCGGCAGTCGATCACCGCGTTCTCGCTCGGCGAGCACGGCGATTCCTCGATGATCCCGTTCTCCGCCGTCCGCGTCGGCGGCCTTTCGCTCGACGCGTACCCGGACGTCGACCGCGCGCGGCTCCTCGAGCGCACGCGCATGATCGGGATGGACATCATCAACGGCAAGGGCTCGACCGAGTTCGGCATCGGCCAGTCCGCCGCCTTTCTGGCGGAGGCCATCCTCCGTGACCGCAGGGCCGTGCTTCCCGTCTCCGTACAGCTGTGCGGCGAATACGGGCAGGAGGACGTCCACTGCGGCGTGCCGTGCGTCGTCGGGAAAAACGGCGTCGAGAAAATCATCGAACTGCCGCTGACGGACGACGAGCAGAAGCAGCTCGACGCATCCTGCGCGGTCATCCGCAAGCATATTGAACTGGCGCAGCAGATTGCTCCGCTTCAGTAACCGATAATTGAAAAGAAGAAAGGAAGTTTTTGATATGAAAAAGCGTTCCAGGCTGTTCGCCCTGCTCACCGCCGCCGCCCTCGCCTGCTCCGTGTTCGCCTCCGGCTGCGACTCGGAAAGCGGCAAAATCAAGGTCGCGATTGTGCAGCCGATGAGCCACACCTCGCTCGACCAGATCCGCGACACCATTGTCGCCGAGATTGAAGCCTCCGGCCGCGACGACATCGAGATTGTGACGGAGAACGCGAACAACGACACCTCCGCGCTGACCACCATCATGCAGAACCTGCGCTCCGAGGGCGTCGACATCGTCGTCCCGATTGCGACGGGCACGGCGCAGAGCGCGAAGGCCGTCTTCGAGGGCGACGACACGCCGATCATCTTCTCGGCTGTTTCCGACCCGGACGCCGCGGGCCTGACGGGCTCCGACTGCGAGAACATCACCGGCGTCTCGAACAACATCCCCGCGGACGAGATTGTGAAGCTCATCGAGCACTTCCAGCCCGATTTCAAGAAGATCGGCTTCCTCTACACCTCGAGCGAGACGAACTCCGTCTCCACCATCAACGCTGCGAAGGCCTACTGCGACGCGAACTCCATTCCGTATGAGGAGGCCTCCGTCGCGAACCTCTCCGAGCTGCCGACCGCCGTGGAGACGCTGATCTCCAAGGGCGCGGACGTCCTCTACACCGGCAACGACAACTCCATCGCCTCCGCGATGCCGACATACACCGACGCCGCCTACGCGAAGGGCATCCCGGTCTACTGCGGCGCGGACTCGATGGTCGCGGACGGCGGCTTCGCCACGACGGGCGTCAACTACGTCACGCTCGGCGAGCAGACGGCGGACATCATTCTCCAGGTCGCGGACGGTACGAAGCCCTCTGAAATTCCGTATCAGACGCTCTCCGAGTACGCGAAGTTCGTCAACCTGCAGGCAGCCGGCACGCTCGGCCTGACGCTCTCCGACGAGCTTCTCGAGGGCTACACGGTGCTCGTCGAGGCCGACGGCACGAGCCACTTCGGCGAGTAAGGAGCGGAGGAAATTCTCATGGAGTACGTCAACCTGATTCTGTCCGCTCTCAGCCAGGGGATGCTCTACGCGCCCATGGCGATGGGCGTCTTCATCGCCTTCAAGATCCTCAACACGCCGGATCTGACGATCGACGGCAGCCTCGTCTTCGGCATGACGGTCTGCGCCGTCGTCACCATCGGCTCGCACCCGATTTTCGCCCTGTTCGCCGGGACGCTGGCCGGAGCCGCGGCGGGCTTTGTGACCGGCTTTTTGCAGACGAAGCTGCGCATCAACGCGATTCTCGCCGGCATTCTGACGATGACGGGGCTCTACACCGTCAATTACATGGTGCTCGGCGGTCAGTCGAACCTGTATCTGCAGACCGCCGAGACGAACGAGAGCGGCGCTGAGGTTTTCGTCTCCAGCAACACCGTCTACAAAATGTTCTCCGGCCTCTTCCCCGGCCTCGACGCGAACGCGAACGTCCTTCTGCTCACCGCCGTGATTGTCACGGCCGTCGCCGCGCTCCTGTGCGTCTTCTTCAAGACGCGGCCCGGCATGGCCATCCGGGCGACGGGCGACAACGAGGAGATGGTGCGGTCGTCGTCCATCAACGCGGATATCTCGCGCATCCTCGGCATTGTGCTCGCGAACGCCCTCGTGGCGCTCTCGGGAAGCCTTTTGTGCCAGCAGCAGCGGTACGCCGACCTCAACAACGGCAGCGGGATGCTCGTCGTCGGCCTCGCGTCCGTGATCATCGGGCAGGTGCTGTTCGGGCGGCGCAGCGTCACGCTCGGCGTGATCTCCGCCGTCGCGGGCTCCGCGGCTTACCGGCTGATTCTGCAGTTTGCCTACAAGATCGATATGCCGAGCTACGGCGTGAAGCTCCTCTCCGCCGTCATCGTCGCCCTCGCGCTCACGCTGCCGCTCGCGAAGCAGAAGCTCGCGGTCCGCAAAGCGCGTCTGGCCGCGAGAAAGGGGGACCACGCATGAACGCACAGCTGACCATCACGCATCTGACGAAGAAATTTGACGCGGGAACGCCGAACGAAAAGCACGCGCTGCACGACTTCTCCCTCGAGGTCGCGAAGGGGGACTTCATCACCATCCTCGGTTCCAACGGCGCGGGCAAGTCGACGCTGTTCAACGCGATCCTCGGCAAGTTCCTCCCCGACGCGGGCAGCATCCTGCTCGACGGCGAGGACATCACCTACGAGAAGGACTATAAGCGCGCGCTCAACATCGGCTGCCTCTACCAGAACCCGCTGCGCGGCACCGCGCCGAACATGACGATCGAGGAAAACCTCGCCCTCGCCTACACGCGCAAGTCGACGCACCACTTCTTCGCCGTCAACAAGAAGGACTCCGCCTACTTCCGCGAGCTGCTCGCCACGCTCGACCTCGGCCTCGAAAATCGGATGAAGACGAAGATGGGCCTGCTCTCCGGCGGACAGCGGCAGGCGGCCGCTCTGCTGATGGCGACTATCGCCCGCCCGAAGCTGCTTCTTCTCGACGAGCACACCGCGGCGCTCGACCCCGGCACGGCGCAGAAGGTGCTGCAAATCACGAAGGAGATTATCGCGGACCGCGGCCTCACGGCGCTCATGATCACCCACGACATGGATCAGGCGCTGCGCTTCGGCAACCGCACCATCATGATGGACAGCGGCAAGCTCCTGCTCGACATCACCGGCGAGGAGCGCGCGTCGATGACGCCGGAGAAGCTCGTCGACCTCTTTGTCCGCTCGGCGAAGCAGACGCTCTCCGACCGCACGAGGCTTTCCGTATGAGTTCCCCGCTTGCATTCTCTCCCCTTTCATGCTACACTGAAAATGTGTTATCACCGAAAATATAACAAGCTTCTTTTCTGTGATAACACAGCGTGAATAAGCCCGGAAAACGGAACAGGAGGAAATGCAGATGACATTTTCGGAATTCTTCGCCCAGGTGAAGGAACGCCTGTCCCAGGCGGACGTGAGCGGCCTTCACGAAAACGTCGCCTACCAGTTTGACATCACCGGCGAGGCTGCCGGCACCTTCTATGTGGAGGTGAAAGACGGGAAGCTCTCCGTCGAGCCGTACGACTACCGCGACAGGGACGCGCGCTTTACCTGCTCCGCCGACACCCTCGCGAAAATCGCGGACGGCAAGCTCGACCCCGTGGCGGCCTTCACCTTCCGCAAGCTCAAAATTGACGGCTCCATCGAGAAGGCCCTGCTGCTCAAAAAGCTGATTTCCTGAATTGACAAAGACGGCGCATCCGGAAAGCGGACGCGCCGTCTTTTTTGTTGTCCGATTTGTTATCCGAGGAGCGGCAGCAGCCACCGGCTCCACGCCCAGCTCACCGGCATGAC
>CALWIH010000130.1 GCA_944380675.1 uncultured Clostridia bacterium
TGTTCCGCACCTGCATCCAGAATCTTCTGCGCCGCAAATCCCGCACCTTCCTCACCGTGCTGGGCGTCGTGATCGGCTGCTGCTCCATCGTCGTGATGGCGTCGATCGGCTTCGGGATGCGGGAGGCGCAGGAGCGGCTGCTCTCGCGGATGGGAGATCTCACCATCATCACGGTGACGCCGCAGCAGGGCGGCCGCGGGAAGCAGCCCCTCGACGAGGCGGCGGCCTCCAGGTTCCGCTCCATGAACGGCGTGCACGCCGTCACCCCGAAGCAGAGTCTTGAAGGCGTCTCGACGCTCCTGAAGGCCGGAGCGGGGGATCGGTACCGCGTGGACTGGGCGTCCGTTGCCGCGTACGACACAACGCAGCTGGAGGCGATGGGCTACCGCCTCGCGGAGGGACGGATGCCGGAAAAGAGCGGCGAAATTCTCGTAGGCCAATACTTCGCGTACACATTTCAGGACAGCCTTCGTCCGGAGGGCTCCAACACCGTCAACCGCTGGGAAAGCGAGCCGGACGAGAAAGGAAACTATACCAACGCCCCTCCTCCCTTTTTCCAGCCGCTCTCCCAGAACATCACCCTGACCGTGGAGACCGACACCGACAGCTTTTCCTCCGTCTACAAGGTCGTCGGCATCCTGCGGGAGGACAACTCCAAGGGCTACGAGACGTCTGAGGGCGTCGTGATGATGCTCTCGGATCTGCAGAAGCTGCAGGCGAAATATCAGAAATCGGCGTCCAAAAAGCCCCCTTACGGCTCGGTTCTCGTCAAGACGTCCCGGCTCGAGGACGTCGCGGAGGTCGAGAAGGAAATAAAGGCGCTCGGCTTCCCGACAGAGTCCATGGAGAGCATCCGCAAGCCGATGGAGGAGGAAGCGCGCCAGAAGCAGATGACGCTCGCGGGCCTCGGCGCCATCTCTCTCGTCGTCGCGGCGCTCGGCATTGCCAACACGATGATGACCTCCATCTCGGAGCGCACGCGGGAGATCGGGATCATGAAGTCGCTCGGCTGCTATATCGGCGACGTCAGAAGGCTTTTTCTGCTCGAGGCCGCCGTCATCGGCCTTGTCGGCGGGCTCGCGGGCTGCGCCATCAGCTTTCTCGCCTCGGCGGCAATCAACTTTTTCTCGCTCGGCCCTCCGGCGGCGGAAAATCTGATTCCCGCTGTCGTGGGAGGCGAGGGCGTGACGCGCGTCTCCGTCATTCCGCTGTGGCTGTACGGCTTCGCCGTTCTCTTTTCCATCCTCATCGGCGTGGGATCGGGACTGTACCCCGCCAACAAGGCTGTGAGAATCCCGGCTCTGGAAGCCATCCGATAGCGAAACGGGCTTGTTGAAAATGAGCCCACAAATGAGCGAGGTTTGGAGCCGAAGGGGGCTCCGAACCCCGCTCGCTGTTTTTTCCTTTTGAAAAAGCTCTTGCAATCCGGGCGGTCCGGGTTGATAATAAGAACAGACCCGGCTCCGATCCGGGACGCTGAAAAAAGGGAGGAGCTTGCAGTATGGAAATCGGAGCACAATTTTATACGCTTCGCGAGCAGTGTAAGACGCTGGAGGATTTCGCCGAGTCGCTCAAAAGGGTGGCCGACATCGGCTACCGCACGGTGCAGATCTCGGGCGTCTGCGCGTACGAGCCGCGCTGGCTGCGCGACAGACTCGCGGAAACCGGCCTGCGCTGCGTGATTACGCACACGAATCAGGACAGAATCGCGGACGAGACGCGGCAGGTCATCGCCGACCACGACGTCTTCGGCTGCCGTTACATCGGCGTCGGCATGATGCCGGGCGGCCTGCGCAATCCCGGCGACTACGACGACTTTGTGCGCCGCTTTGTCCCGGCTGGCCGGGAGATCGCGAAGGCCGGGAAGCTTCTGATGTACCACAACCACAATTTCGAGTTCATGAAAGCGCCGGACGGAAAGCTGTATCTTGAAAAGCTTGCCGAAGACTTTGCGCCGGAGGAGCTCGGCTTCACGCTCGACACCTACTGGGTGCAGCACGGCGGCGGCGATCCGTCCGCCTGGCTTGACCGTCTGGCTGGGCGCGTGCCGTGCGTTCACCTCAAGGACATGGCCTGCGCCGACTTCACGCAGCGCATGGCGCCCGTCGGCGAGGGCAATCTCAACTGGGACAGAATCCTTTCGCACGCCGAGTCGGCGGGAGCGCGGTATCTGCTCGTCGAGCAGGACGACTGCGGAGGAGAGGATCCCTTCGACTGCCTGCGGCGCAGCTATGAGTTCCTGACGGCCAGAGGGCTTTCCTGAAATCAGAATCACTGCCGGAAGGCGGCGCGGGGAGTTTTTCTCCGCGCCGCTTTTTTCGCGGACAGCGTAACACTTTGCCGTCCGCCGCGTTTTTAGAGTGAAGGGAGGGAGAGAGATGAAGCCGGACGAGCTCGAACGGGCGTACCGCGCCTACGGCAGGGAGGTGTACCTCTACGCGTTCTCTCTCTGCCGGAATCCCCACGAGGCCGAGGAGCTGGTGAGCGACGCGTTTTTCAAGGCGTTTCTCTCCCTGGAGGAGAGCCGCGCCCCGCTGCGGTACTGGCTGCTGCGCGTCTGCCGCAACTGCTTTCTCGACAGGCTTCGCCGCAGGCGGACGCACCCGGAGGACGAGCTGCGCGACCTTCCCGCGGACTTCGACGTCGCCGATCGGCTGATCGCGGGGGAAGAGCGGCAGGCGCTGTACCGCTGGCTGCTGCGGCTGCCGCCGCGCAGCCGCGAGGTGCTGTCGATGTCGTATTTTCTCGGCCTGAGCGCCGGCGAGATCGCCGCCCTGACAGGGCAGACGCAGGGAGCCGTCCGCACGGCGCTGTGCCGTGCGCGCGCCGCGCTGCGGCAGATTGCAAAGGAGGAACAGGAATGAGCTTTCGGGAACTGATGGAAAAATACCGCGACGGCACGGCGACCGCGGAGGAGCGAGCGCTGTTTGAGCGGGAGCTCGAAAAATTCGAGTCGCTGACCGAGTACGCGGCCCGGGAGGAGGACGGCGCGCTGTCCCTGCCGGAAAACGAGCCGGAGGAGACGGGGCGCGTCTCCCGCGCCGTGCGCCGCCGTTTCCTCCGGGCGGCGCTGCTTTCCGCCCTGCTCGTCCTCGCCGTGCTGGGAGCCGCGTTCGGCGCGCTGCGCCTGTATGAGGCGTCCTGCTACGATCCGAACCGCGGCGTCGCGGAGGTGTACGGCGGAGACGGCCAGTTCATGCTCGACGCCGCTGTCTGCACGGAGCTTTTTTCGCCCGGCTATGTCACCAACTCGGCGTCCGCGGAGCGCACCGGCCTGGCCTCCTACCAGGTATCCGTCAGCCGGCAGAACCTGTTTTTCGGCGAGTCGGAAGACTTTACAGGCTTCGTGAGCGGCGGCGTCTTTACCGATTGGAGCATGGTCGACCGGTGCTTTTTCCGCCAGCCGGTGGTCAACGCTCTGCAGTGGAAGCTCGGCAATTTCGGGTGGCAGGTGGGGGACGGACCCGTCTCGTTCGTCCCTCCCGAGGACGAGCAGAAGGAGCAGGAGAAGGAGCTGCGGGAGCTTCCGGAGTCCGCCCGCGTGCTCGCGTATTTCACCTTCCGCGAGGATATGACGCTCGAGGAATTCGAGAACGTTTATCGCGACATCACCCAGCAGGGGGAGAGCGGCGTTCTCTATGTCGCGGTGCGCGGCGGGGACGGCCAGCATTCCGTGCTGGGCTTTGAGCCCACGGGCACCGGCATCTATCTCGGGGATCGGTACGACGAGGCGAAATATCCCGCCCTCGAGCTTTCCGACCACGAGAACCCGCAGTCTGCCGAGGGCTGGGAGACGCACTTCAAGTCGATGCTGTCGTACCTCATGGATCGGGAGGAATTCCTCGCCGCCCTCAACCACAACCTGAACGCGACGGAGCTCTCCTATGTGCTCTCTCATGTGGAGGAAAGCGGCGTTTCGACGTACGGCTTTCTGATGCAGGGCAGGCCGCGGGACGTGCTTGCCGTGCTCGAGCGGGACGAGATCCAGACGATGTATGTGGAGAACGCCCGCCTCTCGCCGCTGTCGCACTGAGAAAAAATCCCCGGAGCCGCGTGCTCCGGGGATTTTCGCGCATTTGTAAATATTTTATGAAATCAGAATTTTTCTTCAAAAAGCCCTTGATTTTTGCAGAGACAGTGGCTAAAATAGTGTTAGCACTCAGAAAGAAAGAGTGCTAACTGACAAAGTAACTTCTCAAGCTGCTATATCTAAGGAGGAATCTTGAAATGACGGTTAAGCCTTTGAGTGACAGAGTTCTGATCAAGATGGAGGAAGCCGAGGAGACGACGAAGAGCGGCATCGTGCTGGCCGGCTCCGCGAAGGAGAAGCCCCAGATCGCCGACGTCATCGCGGTGGGCCCCGGCGGCGTGGTGGACGGCAAGGAGGTCGTTATGACCGTGAAGGTCGGCGACCGCGTCATCACCAGCAAGTATTCCGGCACCGAGATCAAGGTCGACGGCCAGGAGTACACCATCGTCCGTCAGAGCGACATCCTCGCGATTGTCGAATAAGCTTCGCGTGATTCCCGGAAACTGATTTTTGACTGCATCTACATCAGGATTTGGAGGTAATGTTATTATGGCTAAGCAGATTATCTACGGCGAGGACGCCAGAAAGGCCCTCCTGAGCGGCGTCAACCAGCTCGCCGATACCGTGAAGATCACCCTCGGCCCCAAGGGCCGCAATGTCGTCCTCGACAAGAAGTTCGGCGCTCCGCTCATCACGAACGACGGCGTGACGATTGCCAAGGAGATTGAGCTCGACGATCCCTTCGAGAACATGGGCGCTCAGCTCGTCAAGGAGGTTTCCGTCAAGACGAACGACGTCGCCGGCGACGGCACCACCACCGCCACCCTGCTCGCGCAGGCGATTGTCCGCGAGGGCATGAAGAACGTCACCGCGGGCGCGAACCCGATGGTTGTCCGCGCGGGCATCCAGAAGGCCGTCGACGCTTCCGTCAAGGCGCTGCATGAGCATTCCAAGAAGGTCACCTGCTCCGACGACATTGCCCGCGTCGCGACCGTCTCCGCTTCCAGCGAGGAGATCGGCAAGCTGATCGCCGAGGCGATGGAGAAGGTCACCTCCGACGGCGTCATCACCGTTGAGGAGAGCAAGACCTCCGAGACGTACTCCGAGGTTGTCGAGGGCATGATGTTCGACCGCGGCTATATCAGTCCCTACATGGCTACCGACACCGACAAGATGGAGGCCGTCATGGACGACGCCTACATCCTCATCACCGATAAGAAGATCTCCAACATTCAGGAGATTCTGCCGCTGCTCGAGAAGATTGTCCAGTCCGGCAGAAAGCTCGTCATCATCGCGGAGGACGTCGAGGGCGAGGCTCTGACCACCCTGATCCTCAACAAGCTGCGCGGTACCTTCAACTGCGTCGCCGTCAAGGCTCCCGGCTTCGGCGATCGCCGCAAGGAGATGCTGCAGGATATCGCCGTCCTGACCGGCGGCCAGGTCATTTCCTCCGACCTCGGCCTCGAGCTCAAGGACACCGACATGAGCCAGCTCGGCCATGCCCGTCAGGTGAAGGTTGATAAGGAGAACACCATCATCGTCGGCGGCTCCGGCGACGCTGAGGCCATCAAGTCCCGCGTCGGCCAGATCCGCAACCAGATTGAGACCACCACCTCCGACTTCGACCGCGAGAAGCTCCAGGAGCGCCTGGCGAAGCTCGCCGGCGGCGTCGCCGTCATCAAGGTCGGCGCTGCTACCGAGGTCGAGATGAAGGAGAAGAAGCTCCGCATTGAGGACGCCCTGGCCGCCACGAAGGCTGCCGTTGAGGAGGGCATCGTCCCCGGCGGCGGCGTCGCGCTCATCAACACGCTGCCCGAGGTCGAGAAGCTCGTCCCGGAGACCGAGGGCGACGAGAAGACCGGCGTGCAGATCGTGCTGAAGGCTCTCGAGGAGCCGATCCGCCAGATCGCCGCGAACGCGGGCGTCGAGGGTTCCGTCATCGTGGAGAACATCAAGAAGGCGGAGAAGCTCGGCTACGGCTACAACGCTCTGACGAAGGAGTACGGCGATATGCTCACCTTCGGCGTTGTCGACCCGACGAAGGTCACCCGTTCCGCTCTGCAGAACGCCGCTTCCGTCGCGCAGATGATTCTGACGACCGAGAGCCTCGTGGCCGACAAGAAGGAGCCCACGCCTCCTGCCGCTCCGGCCGCTCCCGACATGGGCGGTATGTACT
>CALWIH010000131.1 GCA_944380675.1 uncultured Clostridia bacterium
GCGGTGGAGAAGATCTGGCTCTTCTTCGTCGGGATGGTGGTGTTGCGCTCGATGACCTTCGTCATGACGCCGCCCATCGTCTCCACGCCGAGGGACAGAGGCGTGACGTCGAGGAGCAGCAGACCCTCGACCTCGCCGCCGAGCACGCCGGCCTGCAGCGCCGCGCCGATGGCGACGCACTCATCCGGGTTGATGCCCTTGAACGGGTCCTTGCCCATGAAGCTCTTGACGGCGTCCTGCACGGCCGGGATTCTCGAGGAACCGCCGACGAGCAGCACCTTGCTGATCTCGGACGGGTTCAGGCCGGCGTCGGACAGCGCCTGACGCACCGGGCCCATCGTGCTCTCCACGAGGTCGCCGGTCAGCTCGTTGAACTTGGCGCGGGTCAGCGTCAGGTCAAGATGCTTCGGGCCGGTGGCGTCGGCGGTGATGAACGGCAGGTTGATGGAAGCCGTCGTCATGCCGGAGAGTTCAATCTTCGCCTTCTCGGCGGCCTCCTTGAGGCGCTGCATGGCCATACGGTCGGAGGAGAGGTCGATGCCGTTCTCGCTCTTGAAGGAGGAGACCATCCAGTCCATGATGCGCTTGTCGAAGTCGTCGCCGCCGAGGCGGTTGTTGCCGGCGGTGGCGAGAACCTCCTGCACGCCGTCGCCCATCTCGATGATGGAGACGTCGAACGTGCCGCCGCCGAGGTCGTAGACCATGATCTTCTGCTCCTCGCCCTTATCGATGCCGTAGGAGAGAGCCGCGGCCGTCGGCTCGTTGATGATGCGCTTCACGTCGAGGCCCGCGATCTTGCCGGCGTCCTTCGTCGCCTGACGCTGGGCGTCGGTGAAGTAGGCCGGGACGGTGATGACGGCGCTCGAGACCGTCTCGCCGAGGTAGGCCTCCGCGTCGGCCTTGAGCTTCTGCAGAATCATCGCGGAAATCTCCTGCGGGGTGTAGCTGTGGCCGTCGATCTGTACCTTATAGTTGGAGCCCATCTCGCGCTTGATCGAGGAGATCGTGCGGTCCGGGTTCGTGATGGCCTGACGCTTTGCCACCTGACCGACCATGCGCTCGCCGGTCTTGGAGAACGCCACGACGGACGGCGTGGTGCGCGCGCCTTCAGCGTTCGCGATGACGACGGGCTCGCCGCCCTCGATGACCGCGACGCAGGAATTTGTCGTACCAAGGTCAATACCAATTGTCTTTGCCATAATTTATTACCTCCACATTTCCCTTTTTCAAGTTTGTTGCTTTCTGTTTGCTGTGCTATATATCAAAAGCGATTGCCGCTTTTCCTGTCTCAGTTCGCCACCTGCACCATGGCGTGGCGCACGACCTTCTCGCCGATGCGGTAGCCCTTCTGGAACACCTGCGAGACGACGTTCTCGCCGAGGGACTCGTCGTCGATGTGGGAGACGGCGTTGTGAATCGCCGGGTCGAACGGGTCGCCCACGGCGCCCATCTCCGTCACGTTCAGCTTCGCGAACGCGGCGTGCATCTGGTTCATCACCATCTCGACGCCCTTTCTCAGATCCTCGACGGTGCACTCCTTCTGCTCGAGGGCGCGCTCGAGGTTATCGGCCACGCCGAGCAGCTCCGTCACCGCGTCGGCGGTGGCGTCGGCGTAAATCGCCTTCTTCTCGCGGTCGCTGCGCTTGCGGAAGTTGTCGTACTCCGCCGCCGTGCGCAGGAGCTGATCCTTGAGCTTCTGCGACTCCGCGGCGGCCTCGTCGAGCTTCTTCTGCCATTCGGCCTCGGCCTTCTTTTTGCTTTTCGTGTCCTCCGCCTCCCGCTCCTCGCCGGCGGACGGCTCCGCCTGCTCCGTATTCTCAGCCGCGGCGTTCTCCGCCTGCTGCTCCTTCTTCTCCTCTTCGGCTGCCACGCTGCCAACCCCTTTCTATTTTCCTTTGCCTCAGCTCTGCTGATCCAGCAGCTCCGTCAGCATCCTGCCGACGGCGTTTGCCAGATACTCCATGCCGGACACCAGCTTTGCGTAATTCATTCTCGTCGGCCCGATCACCGCGATGGCTCCCGCGTCCCGGCCGCTGATGGCGTACCGGCACGCCACGACGCTCGATTCCGCGAGCTCGGAGCGCTTCGTCTCCCGCCCGATCAGCACCTTCGTGCCGGCGGACTGGAGAATCAGCCGCGTGAGCTCCTCCTCCCGCGAGAGGAAGTCGATGACGCGCCGCGCGCCGCTGCCCTCGAACTCGGGGCAGAACAGCAGATTCATCTGCCCGTTTAAGCACACGTCGGTTTCGAGTGCTTCCTGCGCGGCGTCGAGCACCGCCATGAGCGCCGGGCTCATCAGGATCGCCATTTCGCCGAGCGAGGCCGCGAGGCTCTGAATCAGCGCGGGCGTGATTTCCTCCACGGAGCGCCCGGCCAGCCGTTCGTTCACCGTGCGGAAGAACACACGGAGAATGTCGGGCGTGACGTCGTAGTCGCAGCGGAAGACTCTCGTCTTCATCGTTCCCGCGGACGTGATCAGAATCGCCATCGCCGTGCGGCGGCTCGTCTGCACGAACTGCACCGCGCGTACCGCCGCGCCCTGCCCGCCCGGGAAGGTCGACACCGCCGCGAAGCGCGTCATGCCGGCCAGAAGCCGGGAAACGCCCTCGAGGAGCTTCTGCGGGTCGTAGGCGTTCGACAGCAGGAGGCTGTCGATCGTCCTGCGCTCCTCCGGCGAGAGAGGGCGGCGCTTCATCAGCCGGTCGACGTAGACGCGGTAGCCCTTCTGCGAGGGAATCCGCCCCGCCGACGTGTGCGGCTGCAGCAGCAGCCCCCGCTCGGCCAGCTCGCTCATCTCGTTGCGGACGGTCGCCGGGGACACGGTAAAATCAAGGCTGTCGCAGAGCATCTTCGAGCCCGCGGGCTCGCCGGTCGAGATGTAATGCTCCGCCACGGCCGCCAGTATCTTTTGCTGCCGGCTGCTCAGCTCCAACCCTGCTCACCTCTTTTCGTTTTAGCACTCGTTTCATGTGAGTGCTAATTCTGATTACTAATTTACCATTACTCTCCCCCGTTGTCAATAAGATATTTGTAAACTAATTGTGAAGATTGCGCCCGCGCTTGACGGCCCGTTCCCGGCGGCATTACAATAGGAAATACAGGCAGAGGACGCACTGGGCGTCCTGCCGGAAAGGGAGGAAAAAACCATATGAAGCTTCACATCGGAGAGTATGCCGTCTCCTTCGAGGGCGGCGGAGTGCTCGTCTCAAAGGCGGGCAGAACGCTCTACTTCAACCGCAGGCCGGTGTACGTCTCGGTCAAGACGTACGGGGCAATCAACGAGTTCCGCGACGAGCCGTACGGCGCCGTCCGCGAGGAAAACGGCGTGGTTTTCGCCGAGGGCGAGTTCGTCACGAGGAACGGCTCCGTCCTGCTCGTCCGCGACCGGTACGAGGAGGCGGGCGGCCTGCTCAAAATCGCGCGCAGCGCCGAGGTGCGCCGCGCCGCGCCGGACGATCTCGGCTTCCAGACAAAGCTCTCGTTCTATCAGGCGGAGACGGACGACCTGCGCGCGTTCGACTACTTCTCGCCGGGGCAGTGGTACCGGCAGAACGAATACGCGGCGGACTACGCGCTCGGCAAGAACATGGAGCTGCAGTACTACTGGCGCAAGGAGACGTACTCCGGCCTGCCGCTGTTCGCGATGCGCAGCCGGGCGACGGGCGAGACGATCGCCATGTCCCGCTGGGCGGCGGACGCCGCGCTGCCGTCCCTCGACCGCACGGCGACGGAGAATTACGCCTACGTCGACGCGAAGATGAACGTCGGCTCCTTCGGCGTGAGCCGCGCGAAGCCCGAAGCGCTGACGTACACCTACTACGGTCACATGATTGCGACGCCGCTGCCCGACGCGCAGTGCGACGGCGTTTCCATCGACTACATTTTCCCCGCCGTCAACGGCCAGATGCCCGACAAGGGCGTCGGCCCGTTCCGCACCGAGCAGCCCATCCGCTGCGTCACCTGGGTGCATCCGATGCGCGAGGGCTTCGCGCAGCGCTATGCGGCCGCGGTCTCGTTCGGGCAGGACGCGGACTTCTACGCGATGATGCGCCGCACCTGGCGCGAGACGTACCCGCGCCTCAAAGACCGGCTGTTCGACGTCGACAACGAGCTGCTCTACCATAATATTATGAAATTCCTCAAGGCGGTCACGCGCCGCTTCGGCACGGCGGTCGGCACGCCCTTTGTGGCGCAGCTGCCGGACTTCGACCCGAACTCGTTCTCGGCGGAGATCGGCTTTGTCGGCCAGCAGGCGGGGATCGGCTATCAGCTGCTGCGGTACGGCGTGCTCGAGAACGACGACGAGGCCGTCGAGAAGGGACTCGGCATCCTCGACTACTGGACGGGCGAGACGATGACGGAGACGGGCTGCCCGAAGGTGTGGGCGCACCTCTCGACGCACACGTTCGAGCCGCAGCCGCAGTGGGTGCGGCAGATCGGCGACGGCCTCGAGGCGATTCACGACGCGTACGTCTTTGAACAAAAGCGCGGCGTCGACCACCCGGCGTGGCTCGACTACTGCGTCAAGACGGCGGACTGGCTCGCCGGCCACCAGAACGGGGACGGGAGCTTCTACCGCTCCTATTATTACGACGGCTCGGTCTGCATGGACTCGAAGGCGAGCACGCCGTGCGTCATCCGCTTCCTGCTGCAGATGGCGGCGCTCACCGGGAACGCGGCGTACCGCGAAAGCGCGCTGCGCGCCGGCGAGTGGACCTATGAGAAGATGTATCAGGGCTTCGAGTACCGCGGCGGGACGTGCGATCAATCCGACGTGCTCGACAAGGAGTCCGGCATCTACTGCCTGTTCGCCTTCCTCGCGCTCCATGAGGCGGACGGGGACAGCCGCTGGCTCGAGGCGGCGCGCGGCGCGGCGGACTATGTGGAGACGTTCACCTTCGTGTGGAGCTTCCCCGTCGAGATGCCGTACCCGAACCACCCGTTCCGGCGCAACCACATCAGCGGGCAGAGCAACGTGACGGTCGGCATGGGCGGCGGCGACGTCTACATGGCGGCGTGCGTGTACGTCTACTACAAGCTCTACCGGGCGACGGGCGACGCGCACTACCGCGATTTCGCGGAATTCCTCAACCGCAACGTCAAGCAGGTCAACGACGTCGACGGCAGCTGCGGCTACCGCTACCCCGGCCTCGTGAACGAGGGCGGCAGCTTCTCCGAGCAGCGCTACACGGGGCGCTGCCACTGGCTCCCGTGGTGCAGCTTCGTGGAGGTCGACCCGGTCTCGCGGCTGTATGACGAGTTTGGGACTTATGAGGTTCCGATGGATTGACTTCGTCAATCCATCAGGGGTGCGCAGCAGGAACATTGCGGGAACGCCGGAGCAGAAAAGCGGTTTGCGCCGCGTTTGTCAAGTACGAATTTTTTCACACTCCGGGAAGCTTTCCGTACTGGCGGCGGGGGAGGAGGCCCGGTATAATAGTAAAAATAGACTTTCCGGCCTCATCGGCGGTCCCGGGGGCGGCTTTCGCCCATACACGGCGGTTCAGAATAGATACCGCCCCAATCGCGAGGGGTAAGGCAAATGAATAAAGCTGCGTACAGAACGCGAAGCGCATCCGCGCTCGGCCTGGTGTGAGAAAAGGAGAAAACAGATGACAAAACGCATCATTCGCAATCGATTTATAAGCATCTGCCTCGTGCTCGCCATGCTGGTTTCCTGCTTCCCCGCCGGCACGGCGTGGGCGGCTATGAATGAGAGCGAGAACGGAGATCTCCGCGTGGCTGCGGAAAATTTTGAATATTGGTATTATAATCCGAAAAATGTAAGCGGAAAATGGGCAACCACGCTCGAGGGCTGGGCCGTTGTCGGGTATAATGGCACGTATTTTCCTCTCGTCGTACATCCCTGCCGCGTTCCGAAGGAATGGATTGACAGCGGCCGGAACGACGAGGGCCGTGAGGCGATAGTGGATACAAACCGCTATGAGGGCACCTACTGGAAGCTTGAAAACGGCTTACTGGATGTCAACAGCGGAAAAGAAACAGAAGAGGAACTGCCGGATTACAATCTCTATCTGGACGAGGACACTGCCACTCTGCACCTGCGCGACGCCTATCTGGAAGCAATGTACTGTATTATTCTCGACAATAACGTCTCAACCATTATGCCCG
>CALWIH010000132.1 GCA_944380675.1 uncultured Clostridia bacterium
CCCGGTTCAAAAGGAAGCGCAAAAGAAAAATACCGCCCGGAATCCGTTCCGGGCGGTACTAAATTTACAGCTTTCCCTGCTCCACCAGCCTCGCCGCGCGAAGGATCAGCACCTGCGTTTTCGCGTCGAGGATTTCATTGTTCTCCGCCATCTCGACGGCCTTGTCGAGCGGAATCTTCTCCACCTCGAGGAACTCGTCCTCGTCGAGGTGCTTCTCGCCGTAGGAGTCGATCCGGCAGGCGTAGAGATGCAGAATCTCGCTGCAATAGCCGGGCGTCGGGTAGAGCTTGCCAAGGTCGAGATAGTGGGAGCTCGTCGTGCCGGTCTCCTCCTTCTGCTCGCGCTTCATCGCCTCAAACGGGTCCTCGCCCGGCTCCAGCTTGCCCGCCGGGCACTCGAGCACGACCTCGGCGTACGGGTAGCGGAACTGCCGCACGAACAGCATTTCGTTCTGGTCCGTCAGGATCGCCGCGCTCACGCCGCCGGGATGCCGCACGACCTCGCGCATGGCCTCGGAGCCGTTCTCGAGCTCCACCTTATCGAGCTGGACGGTGATGATTTTCCCTTTATAAAGCTCCTCGCCGGAGAGACGCTTTTCTGTCAGCTTCATGGTTCAATGTCTCCTTTGCAGAGTGAATTGTGGATGGGGGAGGAAGGGGGACGGGAATCTGTTCGCGTAGGGGGAGGGCTTATTTGTTTGCGGTTTAGCTGAGGGGGGATTGGGGGAAAAGGGAGGGAAGCTGCGGGGATCTGAGTTTGTCTCGGTGTGAGTCGTCCGGGGGAAGACGCTTCGCTGTTCCCCCTGGCTTTTTTGGGGGCTTCGCCCTATTGGGGGTACGGGAGTACGCGGCCTTTTGAAAAAGGCCGGCGAAAACTTCACTCGCCTACGGCGCGATCCCGGGGGCTGCTCACCCTACGGCGCTCACCGCTTCCCCCTCCGACCCGTACGCGTACCCAAACTCCGGGTCATAGCTGTACAGCTCCCTCAGCACCGCGTTCGCCCGGCTCCGGAAAAAGTCCATTCGGTTTCCCGCCGCCTCCACCTGCGCGAGCGATCCCTCTCCCGCCTGCTCTGTCAGCGATTTCAGCGCCGCGTCCTTGCCTGTCTCCCAGTCCTCCTGCTCCTTCTGGTAGACCTCCCTGTCATCCGTGGCGAGGCTCAGCAGCTTTTCCATCCCGGCCTCGATCTCCTTCTCCCACAGCGCCGCGTATTTCTCGCACACGGCGACCATATCGAGCGTCGACACCGCCTCCGCGCTCTCTTTGACATACGCCGCGTCAATCGGGTTTTCCCGGAATTTCGCGTCAAATTCCGGGCTGTCGGTCTCGATCGGGATCACGACGCTCGCGCCCTCTCCCGTCTCGGGATCGTTCGCGTCGTCGGAAAGGCTCTCGGGGGCGGACGCCTGCGCGTCCCCCGTCTCGGCGGAGGAGGCTTCGTCCGCCGGTTCGCTCGCGGCGCTCGCCGCGGATGCCGGCGCGGCGGACGAAGCTTCCGTCCCCCTCTCCCCGCACGCGGCGAGGAACAGAGCGGCGGTCAGCAGCAAAGCGGTCAGGACAATCGCGGGTTTTCTCATGCAAGTTCTCCTTTTATTCTTCATCAGGGACGATTTCTTCGGGCTCGTTCTGCTCCGCCTCGCGCTCCGCGCGGAGCTCCTCCTCGGTCAGATCCGGCTCGCCGTCGTCCTCGGGAAGCTCGTCGGACGCTTCGCCCTCCTCGTGCGCCGTGCGCACCACCGTCACCACGCGGTTCCCCTCGGTCACGCGCATGACGCGCACGCCCTTGCTCGGCCGCGCGCAGACGCGGATGCTGTCCGCCGGGATGCGGATGACGATGCCGTCCGACGAGATGAGCAGCACGTCGTCCGTCAAATCGACAATCTTGATGCCCGCGACGTCGCCGTATTTCTCGACGTGGTAGTTCAAAAGACCCTTGCCGCCCCTCGACTGGATGCGGTAGTCGGAGAGCGGGGAGAGGCGGCCGTAGCCCGTCTCGGAGACGGTCAGCACCATGGCGTCGGGACGCACGGTGCTCATGCCGACGACACAGTCGCCCTCGCGCAGCGTGATGGCCTTCACGCCCCTCGCGGTGCGTCCCATCGGGCGGACGTCTCTCTCGTCGAACCGGATGGCCATGCCCTTCTTCGTCGCGACGACGAGCTCCGTTTCGCCGCCGGTCAGTCTCACCCAGGCGAGCTCGTCGCCCTCGTCGAGCGACAGCGCAATCACGCCGCCCTTTCTCGCCGTATGGTACGCGGAGAGCTCCGTTCTCTTGATGACGCCGTTCTTCGTGACCATCACGAGGTAGCTCGTGTCGTCGAACTCCGGCACGCGGATCATCGAGGAGATTTTCTCGTCCTGCGCGAGCGGCAGAAGATTCGCGATGTTCATGCCCTTGCTCGTCCGCGATCCCTCCGGGATCTCGTAGCACTTGAGCCGGTACACGCGCCCGAGGTTCGAGAAGAACATCACATAGTCGTGCGAGCCGATGACGAACATCTCGGACGCGGCGTCCTCCTCGCGGCGGCTCATGCCGGAAATGCCCTTGCCGCCGCGGCGCTGGATGTGGTAGGTATCGGTCGGCTGGCGTTTGACGTAGCCGAAATTCGTCATGGTGAGGACGCACTCCTCGCGCGGAATGAGGTCCTCAATGTCGACCTCGCCGCTGACCGTCGCGATCTCGGTGCGGCGATCGTCTCCGTATTTTTTCTTGATCTCCTGCGCCTCGTCCTTGATGATGCCCATCAGGCGCGGACGGTTGACGAGAATGTCGCGCAGATCGGCGACCTTCGCCTCGATCGCGGCGAGCTCCTCCTCGAGCTTGAGGCGGTCGGTGTTCGTCAAGGCGCCGAGCGTCATCTGCACGATGGCCTGCGCCTGCGGGTCGTCGAGGCCGAAGCGCTCGCACAGGCGGGTTTTCGCCGTCGTGCGGTCAGGACTCGAGCGGATGATGCGGATGACCTCGTCGATGTTGTCGACGGCAATCTTCAGGCCCTCCAGAATGTGGGCGCGCTCCTCCGCCTTCTTGAGGTCGAACTGCGTGCGGCGGGTGATGACGTCCACCTGGAAGTCGATGTAGTGCTGCAGAATTTCCTTGAGCGTCAGCGTCTTCGGCTCGCCGTTCACAATCGCTATCATGATGACGCCGAACGTCGTCTGCATCTGCGTATAGCTGTACAGCTGATTCAGGACAATCTGCGGGGACGCGTCGCGCTTGACGGTGATGACGATCATCATGCCGTCGCGGTCGGAGTGGTCGTCGATGTTGGAGATACCCTCGATCCGCTTTTCCTTGACGAGATCGGCGATGCTCTCAATCAGCCGCGCCTTGTTCACCTGATACGGCAGCTCCGTCACGACGATGTTGTACCGCCCGTTCTTCTCCTCCTCGATCTCGGCCCTCGCGCGCACGGTGATGCGGCCGCGGCCCGTGCCGTACGCGGCGCGGATGCCCGCCCGGCCCATGACGATGCCGCCCGTCGGGAAGTCCGGCCCCTTGATGTGCTCCATCAGCTCGTCAAGCCCGGCGTCCGGGTTATCGATGAGGCAGCACATCCCGTCGATGACCTCGCTCATGTTGTGCGGCGGGATGTTCGTCGCCATGCCGACGGCGATGCCCGTCGATCCGTTGACGAGCAGGTTCGGGAAATGACTCGGCAGCGCGGTGGGCTCCTTGAGGCGATCGTCGTAGTTCGGCATGAAGTCGACGGTCTCCTTGTCGATGTCCTGCAGCATCTCGACGGCGAGACGGCTCATCCTGCTCTCCGTGTAACGGTAGGCAGCCGGGGGATCGCCGTCGATGGAGCCGAAGTTGCCGTGGCCGTCGACGAGCATATAGCGCATCGAGAAATCCTGCGCGAGGCGGACAAGCGCGTCGTAGACGGACGCGTCGCCGTGCGGATGGTAGCGGCCGAGCACGCTGCCGACGGTGTCGGCGCACTTGCGGTACGCCTTATTCGGCGAGAGGTTGTTCTCGTACATGGTGTAGAGGATCCTTCTGTGCACCGGCTTGAGGCCGTCGCGCACGTCGGGAAGGGCGCGCTGCACGATGACGGACATCGAGTAGGCGAGGAAGGATTTTTCAATTTCCTTCTTCAGGTCTACGTTTACGACTCTCTCGTTTTCAAACTGTTCATCCATTGCTCTGGGGTCCCTCCTGCTGAAATTTCTTCTGCAAGGCAGAAGTCAGGTAAGCTCGTATACGGGTGATTTCCTCCCCGGAGAGGCAGCGCTTCGGCAGAAAGCACGACGCGCCCGCGCCGAGGGAAAAGAGAAAGACTTTTTTATCCTCATACGCTCCGGCGAGCATCGCGTAAGGCAGCTGCGCGCGGTAGCGCGGCCGCTCTATCGAGATCCCCTTCTCGTCTGCGGAGAAGGAGCACGCTTCGACGAGGCGTTTGTTTTCGTCGTAATCGTTCCCGGCCCTCGCGCGCAGCCAGAGCGGGAACATCCGGCCCCAGCCGAGCAGGAACAGTCCCAGGATGCCGAGCAGGGCGTCGAGGAGAAAGCGCTGCAGATCGGAGCCGAGAAACAGGAGAAAGAGGAAGCAGCACAAAAGCAGCGCCGCGCCGCTCACGCGAATCAGCATAAGCTCCGAGGGCGGCGTCGCGAGCTTCCCCGCCGCGGCGCGGGAATCGGCGTAGTCCTCGCGGGTGACGATGAAGTTCGCGGTGATGGGCTTATCCGCCATGCCTGCCGCCTCCTTTCGGTCGAATCCTCCGGTAGGAGGACGCGAAGGTATTCTCGAGGAACGCGGAGAAGCGCTCCCGATCGGCGGGGGAGAGCGTCTCCTTTTTCAGGAGGACGAGGCGGCGCTCCGCGAAGCCGGAGAGGACGGCGCACTCGTCGTTCTCGAGGCAGGACGAGAATTCCGTCCAGTAGACGAGCAGCTCCTCGCATTCGTTCGTGAGAAGCAGGAAGTCGCGGTAAAAGGAGACCGCCGTCCCGAGCGAGAAGACGGGCGCCGTCGCGAACAGAGCGAGCCTTTCCCGGTACCGCCGCTGCGGCTCCCCGAAAAAGAGCCACAATCCCGCCGCCGCGAACGCGGCCATAAAGAGCAGCGGGATCCACATCGTGCCGTATTCGCGCAGGGAGAGCGGGGCCGTCGACGCGGAAATCGCCGCCCCGGCAGCGCACAGAACGGCGCGCACGAACGGCTTCCCCGTGAGGGTCAGCTCCTGCTCGGCGAAGACGGCGGCTCTCGCGTAATCCTCGGCGGACGCCGTCTGGCAAAAGGCGAGCTCAGCCGTCTCGCTTACGTTGGGCAGCATGGCGTCCTCCTTTCTCTGGGCGAAAATTTCACGATTCGTCTTCCCGGTAGGTGCCGGAAACGACCATGGCCTGCACCTCGGCGAGCACGCCCGGCTCGACGCAGCGCAGCGGCAGAATCAGCATATGGCGCTTCCCGGCGGGGAAGAGGAGCAGCAGCCCGCGGTGCTCGACGCGGCGGCAGGTGCCGTCGAAGGGAATCTCCCACTCGCCGTCGCCGGAGCCGATTTGGATGCCGTCCGGGTAGATTTCAAGCTCGATGTTCGAGAGGCGCTCGTCCGCGCAGATCAGGCGGGCGCGGCGTTTTCTGCCGAAGACCGGCAGGAGCGCCGCCAGCAGAAGCGCCAGCACGGCCACAATGCCGAAAAAGAGGTTCGCGCCCTCGCGCGCCGCGAAGAAGCGCGCGAAAAACAGCACGGCGAGCGCCGCGAACAGGACGCACTCGAGAATCGCGCGCCGTCCCATCGTCTTCGAGAAGCCGGACTTCTCGAGCGCGCGGAAGACCTCCTCCTCGCGCAGGACGTAGGAGAGCTTGATCCCCGTCTGGGGCTCCTCATACTCCGCCGCGCCGTCGTCAAGGACGAGCTCGGCCTCGCTGCCGTCCCATTCGATGGCCTCCTCGGCCTCGCCCTCCGGCTCCGTCTCCGGCTCCGTCTGCGCCGCCGCCGGCGGCTGCGGTTCTTCCTGTTCTTCCTTCGTGGTCGGTTGGAAATCGATCATGGC
>CALWIH010000133.1 GCA_944380675.1 uncultured Clostridia bacterium
GGACGCCTGGGTGCACCTCGCCCGCCTCTCCCTCGAGACGTTCGTGCTCACCGGCCGGAAGCTTGACCCGCTCCCCGAGAATCTTCCCGCCCCGCTGACGGGAAAACCGTCCGGCACGTTCGTCTCGCTGCATCTCGGCGGCCAGCTGCGCGGCTGCATCGGCACGCTCGAGCCGATCGGCGATTCTCTGGCGGAGGAGATCGCGCGCAACGCCGTCTCCGCCGGGACGCAGGATCCGCGCTTCCCGCCGATCGGCGTCGAGGAGCTCGGCGAGCTCGAGTACAGCGTCGACGTGCTCGGCGCGTACGAGCCCGTCTCCTCGCCCGACGAGCTCGATCCCACGCGGTACGGCGTCGTCGTCACGAGCGGAGGCCGCCAGGGCGTGCTGCTGCCGGATCTCGACGGCGTGGACACCGTCGAGGAGCAGCTCTCCATCGCGCGCCGCAAGGCGGGCATCCGCGAGGGCGCGCCCTGCTCGATTCAGCGCTTTGAGGTGGTGCGCCACATATGAAGACGGTGTGCGGCCTCTGCTTTCACCGCTGCGCTCTTTCGGAGGGGGAAACCGGCCTCTGCCGCGCGCGGCAGAACCGCGGCGGGCAGATTGTCCCGCTCAATTACGGCAGGCTGACGTCGCTTGCCCTCGACCCGATTGAGAAGAAGCCGCTGCGCCGCTTTTTCCCCGGCAGCCGCATCCTCTCCGCGGGGAGCTTCGGCTGCAATCTCCGCTGCCCGTTCTGCCAGAACGCGTCGATCGCCGCGGCGGGGGAGGAGTGCCCCGCGGAGGACTGCTCCCCGCAGGAGCTCGCCGATACGGCGGAGCGGCTGCGCGGCCGGGGGAACATCGGCGTCGCCTACACCTACAACGAGCCGCTCGTCGGCTATGAGTTCGTGCGCGACTGCGCCGCGCTCGTCCGCGGGAAGGGAATGGTCAACGTCCTCGTGACGAACGGCACGATCGAGGAGGAGCCGTGGCGCGCCCTCCTGCCGCTGATCAACGCCGTCAACATCGACCTCAAGGGCTTCACCGAACCGTGGTACCGCCGCCTCGGCGGCGATCTGGAGACGGTCAAGCGCTCCATTCGGCTCGCCGCGGAGCGCTGCCATGTGGAGGTCACGACGCTGATTGTCCCCGGGGAGAACGACGGCGAGGACGAGATGCGCGCGCTCTCCGAATGGCTCGCGTCCGTCGACCCGGAGCTGCCGCTGCACGTCTCCCGCTTTTTCCCGTGCCACCGGATGGCGGACAAGCCTCCCACTCCGGTCGAAACGGTGTACCGGCTCGCGGAGACGGCGCGGGAATCGCTGCGGTATGTGTACACGGGAAACTGCTGACGCGCCGGGAGGGAAGAATATGGAAAGCCGGGAAGCAAAGCTGAAAATGGTCTGGATGGCCGCCGAACCCGCGCGAAAGAGCCGCTATGGCCTCCGCACCCTCGGCGGGATATATGGCATTGCGGCGCTGATGCTCGTGATCGTCGTGGGCGGCGTTTTTCTCTCTTTCGCGCTGGATTTGCCGCGCGAGCTGTTCGCCGCCGTGCTCGTGATCGCGGCGACGGCGCTCGGCGTGTGGCTGGCGGCGCGGCTCGGGCGGCGCACGGCTGGCGGCGCCGCGGTCTTTTTTCTCACGGAGGACGATCGCCTCTTTGCGCTGGACGCGCGCTCTCTCTTCGGTCACGGCCACGGCCTTCCCGGGTACGCTGCGGGGACGATGGAGACGCAGCGGTTCCTGCGCCGCCTTGCGGAGCGTCCTTCCCTCCCCGCCGCGGCGGAGGAGGTGCGGCGCGTGGAGCGCGTGAGGGAGCGCGGCGGCGTGTGCGAGATCCGCTGCGCCGTCCGCCGTCTGAACGGGCGGCCGGTGCGCCGCGTCCTGTTTTTCCCCGCCTCCGTCGAGAACCGGGAGGCGCTGCTCCGCGAGCTGGAGCGCCGCGCGTCCGCCGAAGGGCCGGAGCTCGCCGCGCCGAAGGGAGGCGCGCTGCTTGTTGTCAGCGCGGCGCTGCTTTTCGTCTTCCTCCTGCTCTGCGTGCTGAGCCACCCCGCGGTCGGAGCGCTGCCGCAGGCCGTCTATTTTCCATGCCTCGCGGCCGCGTTTGCCTCCGTCGTTGCGCTGGCCGCGGGCGTCGCCGCCCGACGCGGGAGCGTTTGATCAAAAATACCGGAAAGGAAGGGATCATCCATGGCCGCTGCGACCATTGAGGAGTATATCGAAAGCCTGAGCGGGGAAGCGCAGCGCGTTGTGCGGGAGTTCGCCGATTTCATCGGGGAGTACTATCCGCAGCTGCGCGGCATCATCTCATTTTCCATGCCGATGTGGCTCGCAGGGAAGAAGCTCCGCGAGGGGTATGTGGCGATTTCCGCCGCCTCGCGCCATTTTTCCATCCATTTTTCCGACGAAGCATTCGTCTGGAAGCTGGGGAACCGGCTCCCCCGCTGCCCCACGGGGAAGCGCTGCGTCAACATCCGGTACGGCGACGACGCGTCGTTCGAGATCGTCAAGGAAAGCCTCGCCGCGTTTTTCCCCGGGCAGAAAAAGGGATAAGACAGCGCCCGGCGTTTCCCTTTGAAGGAAAGCGCCGGGCGCTGGATATTTGTATCGGAATTGCCGTGTTAACTCTCCGCGTCATCCCTTTCCGGGCGGCGCGACCGACGCGCGCTCGAGCAGGCGGCACTCGACGAGGACGTCCGTCTTCTCCGGCGCGCGGCCCTCGCTCAGCGAGATCGCGAGCTGCGCGCCGCGCCGCCCGATTTCGCCGAGCGGCATTTCGATTGTCGTCAGCGCGGGGCGAAAGAAGGATAGACCCTCATAATTGTCGTAGCCGTGCACGGAGAGGTCGTCCGGCACGCAAAGCCCGGCGTCCTGCGCCGCGTGAACGGCTCCCGCGGCCATCACGTCGCTCATGGAGAAGATGGCCGTCGGCCTGTCGGGAAGACAGAGCAGGCGGCGGCAGGCTTTGCGGCCGTCCTCATAGCTCCATCCCTCACCTCCCGCGACGTATTCGGGCGGCAGCGTTACGCCCCTTTCGCCAAGCGCGTCCGCGAAGCCGCTCAGCCGTCTGCGCGTCGGCAGCGCGTCCGTCTTGCCGAGGATGACGCCGATTTTCCGGTGTCCCGTTTTGAGGAGCTGCTCCGCCGCGAGGCGCGCGCCGGTGTAGTCGTTGCAGTTGACGCTCGGCAGGCCGTGCGAGTAGGTGTAGCAGAAGGCGACGGGAATATCCAGCGGGGGAAAAACGTTCCCCATGTCGCGCGGATAGATGCCCGCGTAGATGACGGCGCAGGTGTGCAGCGATTTTGCCTGCGCCAGAGCCGCGGCGAGATCCTGCCGGAAGCGCTGCGTGCCGAGGTAGAGGCCGTAATCAAAGTTCCTGATTTCGGGGGAGATGCGCAGGTTGAACAGCGTCAGATCATACCCCGCCTCGTGGCAGTATTCGCTGATTCCGTCGAGAATCCGCGGCGCGGGAAAGGCGCGGACGTCCTCCGCGATGACGAAGATGCTGCGGGAGCGGTTCGTCTTGAGGCTCCTCGCCATGCGGTTCGGGACGTACTTGACCTGCTCGATCGCCTCAAGGATGCGCTTTTCCGTCTCGGGAGCCACCTTCCCCGCGTGATTGAGCGCGTTCGACACCGTCCCCGGAGAAACTCCGGCCAGCCTCGCCACATCGTATATGGTCGCCATCGCCTGTCCTCCCTTACTGCGTTCTGCGATTATTGTACACGATCCCGCGAAAAAAGTCACGAAAAAAACGAAGTTTCCTGTTGACGGCGGACGATTTGCATGCTATGATAGGGACAGAAATTAAATCGATTTAATTGAGGCGGCCGCGGGACGGTTCACTTTTCTTTATCTCAAAATTAAATCGATTTAACAAAATGGAAACGGAAAAAATAGAAAAAGGAGAGAACAATCATGGTGAAAAAGCAGCTTTCCTCCGTCGGCGTGCGCCAGGTTCGTCTGGACGACCCCTTCTGGTCTCCTGTTCAGAAGCTGATGATGGACGTTGTCATCCCGTACCAGAAGCAGATCCTCGGCGACGAGATCCCCGGCGCGGAAAAGAGCCACGCGATCGAGAACTTCCGCATTGCCGCGGGCGAGCAGCAGGGCGAGTTCTACGGCATGGTCTTCCAGGACAGCGACGTCGCGAAGTGGCTTGAGGCCGTCGCCTACGCGCTGGCCATCCGCCCCGACGAGAAGCTCGAGCGCGAGGCGGACGAGCTCATCGCGCTTGTCGGTCGCGCCCAGGAGGCCGACGGCTATCTGAACACCTACTTTACCGTCAAGGAGCCCGACCACAAGTGGCAGGATCTGCAGGAGTGCCATGAGCTCTACTGCGACGGGCATATGCTCGAGGCCGCGGTCGCCTTCTATGAGGCGACGGGCAAGACGGAGCTGTTCGACATCATGAAGAAGAACGCCGATCTCATCTGCTCCCGCTTCGGCAAGGGAAAGCTCCGCGGCTTCCCCGGCCATCAGGAGGTTGAGATTGCCCTTCTCCGCCTCTACCAGGCGACGGGCGAGAAAAAGTATCTCGAGACGGCGCAGTATTTCCTTGAGGAGCGCGGCACGGAGCCGAACTACTTCAAGGAGGAGTGCGAGAGCAGAGACTGGACGTACTTCGGCATGAACCCCGATGACCGCCTGTACGCCCAGAACCACGCGCCGGTCAAGGAGCAGAGCGAGGCCGTCGGCCATGCCGTCCGCGCGGCGTATATGTATACCGCGATGGCGCATCTCGCCGCCGAGACGGAGGACGAGGCCCTCTATGACGCGTGCCGCCGCCTGTGGAGGAACATCGTCGACCGCCGGATGTACGTCACGGGCGGCATCGGCGCCACGGTGCACGGCGAGTCCTTCGCGCCCGTCGACTACGAGCTGCCGAACGATCTCGTCTACGCGGAGACGTGCGCCAGCGTCGCGATGGCCTTCTTCGCCCGCCGGATGCTGGAAATTGAGCCGAAGGGCGAGTATGCCGATATCCTCGAGAAGGAGCTCTTCAACGGCATTCTGAGCGGTATGCAGCTCGACGGCAAGCGCTTCTTCTACGTCAACCCGCTCGAGGTCGTCCCCGGCGTCTCCGGGAAGCTGCCCGAGTACAAGCACGTCCTGCCCGAGCGCCCCGGCTGGTACGCCTGCGCCTGCTGCCCGCCGAACGTCGCGCGCCTCGTCACCTCGCTCGGGACGTACGCCTGGAGCGAGAACGCGGAGAGCGTTTACGCGCACACCTACCTCGGCGGCAAGGCCGAGTTCAAGAACGGCGCCGTGATCTCCTGCGTCTCCGGCTATCCGTGGAACGGCGATGTGCGTTTTACGATGGAGGCCGATAAGTCCTTCACCTTCGGCCTGCACATCCCCGGCTGGTGCAGAAGCTGGACGCTGCGCGTGAACGGCGAAACGGTCGCCCCCGAGCCGCACGACGGCTACATCCTCCTCGCCCGCGACTGGAAGCAGGGCGACACCGTCTCCCTTTCGCTCGAGCTCCTGCCGAGACGCCTGTACGCGAACGCGAACGTCCGCGCCGACGCGGGCTGCGTCGCCCTCGCGAGAGGCCCGGTTGTTTACTGCTTTGAGGAGGCCGACAACGGCCCGCAGCTCGCGAGTCTGCGCGTCTCCCGCGCCTCCGCGATCGGCGTGGAGACTGCCGGCGGCGTCCTTGACGGGATGCCCGTGCTCACCGTTCAGGGCGAGCGCATGACGTCCTCCGAAGCGCTGTACAGCGACGAGCCGCCGAAGGCGGAGCCCGCCGCGCTCAAGGCTGTCCCGTACTTCGCGTGGGGCAACCGCGGCGCGGGCGGCATGAGAGTCTGGATGCACGAGTCCCTCTGATCGAATAACGGAAAATCCCGGCGCGGGTGAACCGCTCCCCGTCAAGTAGACAAAGAAAAAAAATAATGGAAACACAGCCTTGTTGAGGCTGCGGCGACCGCAG
>CALWIH010000134.1 GCA_944380675.1 uncultured Clostridia bacterium
CGCGACCGAGGAGTATGCTATCAGATGTACGGTATGCAGTTATGTCATTGAGGCCCAGATCGGCCATGAGCATGTATTCGTTCAGGAGGTAGCAACCGATGCCTACAAGGCAGCTGATGCGACCTGCATCAAAAAGGCTGCCTATTATAAGTCCTGCACCTGCGGCGAAAAGGGGACGGAAACCTTTGAGTACGGCGATCTGGCGGAGCATCGACCGGCTTTCGTCTGGTCGAAGGATAAGACCGGCCACTGGCACGCCTGCCAGACGGCCGGCTGCAAAGAAATGCTGGATTTTGCAGCGCACACGCCGGATCATGAGGGCCCCGCGACCGAGGAGTATGCTATCACATGTACGGAGTGTGGATATGTAATCGAGAAGCGCCTCGGCTCTTCCACCCCCTCCTCCCCCGACCCTCTCGGCTACCGCCTGCCCTTCGCCTCCGAGCCGGAGGAGCCTTCCGCTTCTTCCGGCTTTGAGAGCGACACGACGAGCGACTTCACCGTCGACGGCGCGTACCAGTTCCGCATCACCTCGCTCGACGGCACAGCGCCCGTGATGACGGCGAGCAATGCGAGCTTCCGCGTTGAGCTGGCCTCGCGGGAGGGGAACGACTACTTCTTCAAGATCTACGCGCAGGGCGCGGCGGGCAGCACGGCAGAGATTTCCGTCAACGGCAATCCTCTCCTGACGGCGACGGTCGGCGGCAGCGTTTCCGGCGTCAACAGCGACACGACGCACCCGTTCACAGTTGCGCAGGGCGGCACATACCAGTTCCGCCTTACGGCCTCCGAGCGCCCGGCCTTCGCCGCGGGGTCCCCGAGCTTCACCGTGGAGTACGCCGGCCGGATCGGCAGCGACTACTTCTACAAGGTGCGCGCGATCGGCAAGCCCGGCGACGGCTGCGGCTTCTACATCAACAGGGAGCCTGCCCCCGTCGCGGTGGCGACCATCGCGTAACGCTCTGCGCCGCGGCGGCCGCGCCCGCCAAACAGGAGCGCCGCTTCCTCCGCGCATCACAAAACCGGCAGCCTCCCGAGACGGATTTTCTCGGGAGGCTGCCGGCTTGTGTTTTCGGCCGGTATGCTTTTTTCAGTGAAATTCAATCACACATTAAACCGGAACAGCACGATGTCGCCGTCCTGCATGACGTACTCCTTGCCCTCGCTGCGCACAAGGCCCTTCTCGCGCGCGGCGGCCATCGTGCCGCAGGCCATGAGGTCGTCGAACGCGATGACCTCGGCGCGGATGAAGCCGCGCTCGAAGTCGGAGTGAATCTTGCCCGCCGCCTGCGGCGCCTTCGTGCCGCGCGTGATCGTCCACGCGCGCACCTCGGGCTGGCCCGCCGTGAGGTAGGAGATCAGGCCGAGCAGCGAATAGCAGGCGCGGATGAGGCGGTCGAGGCCGGACTCGGAAAGCCCCATGTCCGCGAGGAAGAGCTCCTTCTCCTCCGGGTCGAGGCCGGAGATCTCCGCCTCAATCTCCGCCGAGATCGGCAGCACGGCAGCGTGCTCCTCGTCGGCAATCTTCTTCACCGCCTGAAAATACGGGTTGCTCTCGACGCCGCCCTTAAAATCGGACTCCGCCATGTTCGCCGCGTAGATGACGGGCTTGTTCGTCAGGAGCGAGACGGTCGAGAGCAGCTCCGCCTCCTCCGGCGTGCACTCGACGCTGCGCGCCGACTTCCCGGCGTCGAGCGTCTCGCGGACGCGCTTGAAGAAATCCAGCTCGGCCTGGTACTTCTTGTCGGCCTTGAGCATCTTCTGCGTCTTGTCGATGCGGCGGTCGAGGATCTCCATGTCGGAGAGGATCAGCTCGAGGTTGATCGTCTCGATATCGCGCGCCGGGTCGATGCTGCCCTCGACGTGGACGATGTCGTCGTTCACAAAGCAGCGCACGACGTGGACAATCGCGTCGACCTCGCGGATGTTCGCGAGGAACTTGTTGCCGAGTCCCTCGCCCTTCGACGCGCCGCGCACGAGACCGGCGATGTCGACGAACTCAATCGTCGCGGGCGTGTATTTCTCGGGATGGTACATCTCCGCGAGCCTGTCGAGGCGCTTGTCCGGCACGGCGACGACGCCGACGTTCGGCTCGATCGTGCAGAACGGATAGTTCGCCGCCTGCGCCCCCGCGTTCGTGATCGCGTTGAACAGCGTGCTTTTTCCAACATTTGGCAACCCAACGATGCCGAGCTTCATACTGCTTCACTACTCCTTACAAGATGTTGACGCCGCGAACGCGGCGAACGAATCGAAACGGCGGCCTCCCTCTCCGGAGAGACGGGCGGCGCATACTGTTACAGTATACCACACACGCCCCCGTTTCTCAAGGTGCGAAACGGAGAGAAGCGCCCGAAATCCGGGCGGGAAACCGGTCAGTCCGCCGTTTCGGCGGGAAGCTCGTCCCACACGGTGCCGCACATCCCCTCGAGGAGGTTCGCCGCGCCCCAGGGGAGAAAGAGGAACCAGGTGCTCGCGCGGGAGCCGTCGGGGTAGCGGTCGAGGAGCAGGCCCTCGCTGTAGCAGAAGCGCTCCGACATCCAGCCCTTCTTGCCGAAATCGTACTCGCCGTCGAAGCGGTTGTACGTCTGCAGCCCCCAGGCGAGCGTGTCCCGGAAGCGGAGGGCGAAATATTCGTCGCCGGTGAGGCGGGCGAGAGAGAGCAGCTCGGCGAGGACGCCGTTCGACATCGGGTGGATGTGATGGTTCGCCGTGGAGGTGACGCTCCCGCCGCTGCTTGACCAGCCGAGGCGGCTCAGGGGCGGCGTCTGAATCGGGACGTTCCAGCAGAACTTGAACGTGAACTCGTACTCCATCGCCGTGCGCAGGTGGTCGAGCAGGACGGGATCGCCCGTCTCGCGGTGGAGCAGCGAAGCAAGGCGGATGAAGGCGAGGATGCCCTCGGAGTCGACGGCGCGGAACGTGTCCATCGGCGTCGCGTAGCACTCCATATGGCGCACATACCGATCGAAATAGCAGGCCTCCGAGGGCAGGCACGAGAGCAGCAGCTCCCGGTCGCCCGTGAGGGAGGCGAGCAGCGCCTTCGCCGCGGCGCACCAGCAGCCGGCGAACGAGTCGTACGCGAGCGCCTCGCCCGTCTCCTCCGACCAGAGCCACGGGTATTCGCCGCAGCCGTCCCGCGTCTCGTCCATGCGTGCGACGACGCGCCGCGCGAACTTGAGCCAGTCCGCGTGCTCCGTTTGGAAGCGGCGGCGCTCCGTATCGTACGCCTGCAGGATGTACCAGACGGCCTCGCCGACGACGTACGCCGTGTGGCCGCGCCGCGGCAGCAGGCTCTGCCACCAGGCGTCGATGCTCCAGACGCCGTCGTTGTTCGTCTCGAACGGCAGGCCGGACGCGGGATTCATCGAGCACGAAACGATGTGATCGATGCAGTCGAGCGCCTGCTCCCGCAGCTCGCACCTGCCGAGCCGGTGCGCGGCGAGGAGGAGCGGAGCGGCGATCTCGGCGCCCGCCGTCCACGCGATGGAGGTGTGGCGCCGCTGCTCCGTCACGCCGTCCTTCAGGCCGACGAGGGTGGCGTAATTGTGCAGGTCCGGCATCCAGGCGTCCGCCGCGATGGCCGAGGCAAGGTCGCGCGCCGCCTCCCGGACGGAAGCGCCGGCGCGCGGCGATTGATGGTACCGGAAGAAGACGTCGCGGACGATCCCGGAGATCCCGCGCTCGTCCTCCGACGCGAAATCGTACACAAAGAGCGGGACGCGCAGCGTTTCGCCCGCGCCGAGGAGAACGCACTGCCCGGCGGAAAAGCTGCGCGGCTCCGTCTCGCCCGCGTCGATGTACTTGTACGGCGCGTCCTCGCTGCCCACGGTGAAGCCGACGCGCGAGACCTCCCCGACGGAGCAGAAGAAGCCGTTGAAGCCCTCGAATTCGCCGGGGACGCCCGGCTCCCAGAAGCGGCGCTCCCCGCGCACGCGGTACGGGCTCGAGGAGATCCCGAGGACGCGTCCCCCGCAGAAGACCATCGCGGCGGGGTGGGAGAGGCGGTCGGCGCGCGTCATAAAGTACGGGGAGTAGGGGAGATCCGTCCGCCGCGGGTGGAGGCGCGGGTTCAGCTTCGAGCCGGGCTGGCGCTCCTCCTCGCCGCGGTTGCGCCCGTAGAGGAAGGCGGGCAGGAAAAAGCGCGGGTTTTCGCCCCGCACGGCGAGCGAAAAGCGCAGCACGCCGCGCCATGGCTCCGCGCTTGTATTGACCGCCTCGGCGGTGACGCGGTACGGATTTTGCGCGCTGCCGTCTCCGCCGTTCACGGTACAGGTCACGGAGAGCCCGCAGCCGGACGGCTCCGCGTAGGCTTCGCCCGGCGCGGAGAGAGAACGGGCGTCCGCACTGATCGCAGTCATGAAAAGAATGCCTCCTTTTTTGCTTCCTGTTTTCCCCTTATTATACAGGCGCGCGGCGCGGTTGGATAGGGGGAGGACGCGCTTTTTTTGCCCGAAAAGGGGCTTTTTTCCCGCGCCGGGGAGCAGAGGCGCATATCGCCGCCGTCTTCCGGGATGATAAGAGGGAAACAGGAAACCCGAAGGGAAAAAATCCGCTTTGCTTCTTTACGCGGGCGGCTTCCCGCGATATAATGTTTTCACGGAGCATCCCGCTCGGCGGCGGGCTTCGGGAAGGAGGGCGCGTTGTGAACTGGCGCGAATGGTTTGAGAATTCCAAAACGATGAAGAAGATTCTGTTCTGCATCACCTACGCGGTGCTGCTTGTCTTCGCCGTCTTTAATTTGCAGGGAATCCGGGACGCGCTCGGGTACTTTGTCGGCTTGATTTACCCCTTTCTCGTGGGGATCGCCATGGCCTTTGTCGTCAACGTGCTGCTCAAGTTCTACGAGGAGCGCGCGTTCGCCTTCCTCAACCGGCGCGGCTTTCCCCTGTGGCTCAGGTTCCGGCGCGCCGTGTGCGTCTTTCTGTCGCTGCTGACGCTGCTGCTCATTCTCACCGCGATCGTCGTGTTCGTCGTGCCGGAATTCATCTCCTCGGTGGAGGTGCTTATCGCGAACGCGCCGGCCTATTTCATGCGCCTCTCCGAGGAGGCGACGCGGCTGCTGCGCGAGTGGAACATCACGCAGGAGCAGATCAGCTCGCTGTCGATCAACTGGTCGGCTCTCATCGAGAAGGCGACCGATTTGACGACCGGCGTCATGGACTCCGTCGTCGTCGTCACGACCTCGATCGCGAACGGCATCTTCGTGACCGCGATGGGCTTCATCTTCTGTATGTACCTGCTGTTCGGCAAGGAGAAGATCATCGGCAATCTCAAGCGGGTGCTGTACGCGTACCTGCCGCGCCGCGCCGCCCACCGCATCATTGAGGTCGGCGCGCTCTCGAACCGCATCTTCTCGAACTTCGTGCGCGGTCAGCTCACCGAGGCGTGCATCTGGTTTGCGATGATCTACGTCGTGATGACCTTCATCCTGAAGCTGCCGTACGCCGTGCTGATCAGCTGTATCGTGGCGATTTGCAGCCTCATTCCCATCATCGGCCCGTATATCTCGATGTTTACAGCCGGTTTTATTTTGCTCTTAGTCAACCCCTGGTATACTCTGACGTATATCATTGCCTTCCTGATTCTCCAGCAGATCGAGGGCAACGTGATCTATCCGCGCGTTGTCGGGACGTCCGTCGGCCTGCCGGGGATCTGGGTGCTGCTCGCGATCATCGTCTGCGGGAATCTGATGGGCATCGCGGGCATTCTGCTCGGCATTCCGCTCTTTTCCGTGATTTACGCGCTGCTGCGGGAGTCGACGGCGCGCCGCCTGCGCCTGCGCCGCATCACGAACCGGCAGGCGGTTGAGAACGACCCGCCGGGCGTAGACGCCGCCCCGGAGGAGGATCACCCCGAGGAGCAATGGGAGGACGA
>CALWIH010000135.1 GCA_944380675.1 uncultured Clostridia bacterium
ACGGCGGACGTCACCTACATCGAGCCGCTCAACGTGGAGCGCCTGGAGCGCATCATCGCGAAGGAGCGCCCGGACGCGCTGCTTCCGAACCTGGGCGGCCAGTCCGGCCTGAACCTGTGCTCCGAGCTGAACAAGGCCGGCATTCTTGAGAAATACAACGTCAAGGTCATCGGCGTGAACGTCGACGCCATCGAGCGCGGCGAGGACCGCATCGAGTTCAAGAACACGATGAACGAGCTCGGCATCGAGATGGCGCGCAGCGAGGTGGCCTACTCCGTCGAGGACGCCCTCGCCATCGCGGAGAAGCTCGGCTATCCCGTCGTGCTGCGCCCGGCGTACACGATGGGCGGCGCGGGCGGCGGCCTCGTTTACAACGTGGACGAGCTGCGCACCGTCTGCGCGCGCGGCCTGCAGGCCAGCCTCGTCGGCCAGGTTCTCGTCGAGGAGTCCATCCTCGGCTGGGAGGAGCTTGAGCTCGAGGTCGTGCGCGACGCGAAGAACAACATGATCACCGTCTGCTTCATCGAGAACATCGATCCCCTCGGCGTGCACACGGGCGACTCCTTCTGCTCCGCCCCGATGCTCACCATCAGCGAGGACGTGCAGAAGGAGCTGCAGCGCCAGGCGTACAAGATCGTCGAGAAGGTCGGCGTCATCGGCGGCACGAACGTCCAGTTCGCGCACGACCCCAAGAGCGGGCGCATCGTCGTCATCGAGATCAACCCCCGCACCTCCCGTTCCTCCGCTCTCGCCTCGAAGGCCACGGGCTTCCCGATCGCCCTCGTCTCCGCGATGCTCGCCTCCGGCCTCACGCTCGACGAGATCCCCTGCGGCAAGCACGGCACGCTCGACAAGTACGTTCCCGGCGGCGACTATGTCGTCATCAAGTTCGCCCGCTGGGCGTTTGAGAAGTTCAAGGGCGCCGAGGACAAGCTCGGCACGCAGATGCGCGCCGTCGGCGAGGTCATGAGCATCGGCAAGACGTACAAGGAGGCCTTCCAGAAGGCCATCCGCAGCCTCGAGAACGGACGCTACGGCCTCGGCTTCGCGAAGAACTTCCACGACATGACGAAGGAGGAGCTGCTCCACCTGCTCGCGAACCCGACGAGCGAGCGCCAGTTCATCATGTACGAGGCGCTGCGCAAGGGCGCGACCGTCGAGGAGCTGTGGAACCTCACGAAGATCAAGCATTACTTCATCGAGCAGATGAAGGAGCTCGTCGAGGAGGAGGAAGCGCTCCTCCGGCACAAGGGCGAGGTTCCGGCGGAGGACGCGCTGCGTTCCGCGAAGCTCGACGGCTTCTCCGACAAGTACCTCAGCCAGATTCTCTCCGTCCCGGAGGCCGACATCCGCGCCGCGAGAGCGCAGTACGGCATCAACGAGGCGTGGGAGGGCGTGCACGTCAGCGGCACGCAGGACGCCGCCTACTACTACTCGAGCTATCATATTAAGGAGGACGCCCCCGCCGACAACAGCCGCCGGAAGATCATGATCCTCGGCGGCGGCCCGAACCGCATCGGCCAGGGCATCGAGTTCGACTACTGCTGCGTCCACGCGGCGATCGCGCTCAAGGAGCTCGGCTTTGAGACGATCATCGTCAACTGCAACCCGGAGACGGTCTCCACCGACTACGACACCTCCGACAAGCTCTACTTTGAGCCGCTCACCCTCGAGGACGTGCTGAGCATCCACGAGAAGGAGAAGCCCGTCGGCGTGATTGCGCAGTTCGGCGGCCAGACCCCGCTGAACCTCGCCGCCGACCTCAAGAAGGCGGGCGTGAACATCCTCGGCACCACGCCGGAGACGATCGACATGGCGGAGGACCGCGATCTGTTCCGCGCCATGATGGACAAGCTCGGCATCCCGATGCCGGAGTCCGGCATGGCGACGACCGCCGCCGAGGCCATCGAAATCGCGAACCGCATCGGCTACCCGGTCATGGTGCGCCCGTCCTACGTCCTCGGCGGACGCGGGATGGAGGTCGTCTACGACGACGAGGCGATGACGTTCTACATGAACGCCGCCGTCGGCGTGACGCCGGACCGCCCGATCCTCATCGACCGTTTCCTGCACCACGCGACGGAGTGCGAGGCCGACGCCATCAGCGACGGCGAGAACGTGTTCGTCCCCGCCGTCATGGAGCACATCGAGCTTGCGGGCGTCCACTCGGGCGACTCCGCGTGCATCCTTCCGTCCCGCGGCCTGACGGACGAGCAGGTCGCCACGATCAAGGACTACACGAAGCGCATCGCGAAGGAGATGCACGTCGTCGGCCTGATGAATATGCAGTACGCGATTGAGGACGGCCGCGTGTTCGTGCTCGAGGCCAACCCGCGCGCGTCCCGCACGGTGCCGCTCGTGTCGAAGGTATGCAACATCAAGATGGTGCGCCTCGCGACCGACATCATGACGTCCCACCTGACGGGCCGTCCGTCCCCGGTGCCGGCTCTCAAGGACAAGAAGATCCCGCACTACGGCGTGAAGGAGGCCGTGTTCCCGTTCAATATGTTCCAGGAGGTCGACCCCGTCCTCGGGCCGGAGATGCGCTCCACCGGCGAGGTGCTCGGCCTGGCGTCGAGCGTCGGCGAGGCGTTCTTCAAGGCCGAGGAGGCCACGCAGACGAAGCTCCCGCTCTCCGGCGCGGTGCTTATCAGCGTCAACGACCGCGACAAGGCGGAGCTTGAGGAGGTCGCGCGCGGCTTTATCTCCTGCGGCTTCAAGGTGATCGCCACCGAGGGCACCTGGAACGCCCTGACCGCCGCCGGCATCGAGGCGCAGCGCGTCGCGAAGATCAACGAGGGCCGCCCGAACGTGCTCGACTGCATCACGAACGGCGAGGTCACGCTGATTGTCAACACGCCTCTCGGCAAGAAGGGCGCGACGGACGACAGCTACATCCGCAAGGCCGCCATCAAGGGCCGCGTGCCGTACGTCACCACCATGGCCGCCGCGAAGGCGACCGTCGAGGGCATCCGCGCCGCGCTCGACCCCGAGACGCAGGCCGTCAAGTCCCTGCAGGAGTTCCACGCCGCCATCACGGACGCGGAGTAAGCCGCGCCGCACCGCGGCGGCGGATGATTCCGCGTCCGCGAGGTAAGAAGTAACAGGGAATCGTGAAGAGGTGTGGCGGCGCGCCGCAGGCGCGCAATCCTATAGAATCGTGAGCTGAAACGGTTTTCAGGGAGCCGGGCGGAAACGCCCGGCTCCTTTTTTGCGTGTAATCAAAATAAATTTAAGAATTATTCTTATTTTTCTTCGCAAAACCCTTGATTATTGGAAAAAAATCGGGTACACTAAGGAAAGATTCACCGGGCAAAAGAGGAAGCCCAAAATTTGACAAGGAGGAAATGAAAATGGAACTGAAGGGAAGCAGAACGGAAGCCAACCTGCTCGCGGCGTTTGCGGGCGAGTCCCAGGCGAGAAACAAGTACAGCTATTACGCGTCCAAGGCAAAGAAGGACGGTTATGAGCAGATCGCCGCCATCTTCGAGGAGACGGCCAACAACGAGAAGGAGCACGCGAAGCTGTGGTTCAAGCTCCTGCACGACGGCGGCGTCCCCGCCACGGCGGAGAACCTCAAGGACGCGGCCGCGGGCGAGAACTACGAGTGGACGGAGATGTACAAGGAGTTCGCCGACGTCGCCGAGGAGGAGGGCTTCACCGACATCGCGAAGACGATGCGCCTCGTCGCCGGGATTGAGAAGTCCCACGAGGAGCGCTACCGCAAGCTCCTGCAGAACCTCGAGCAGGACGTCGTCTTCAAGGCCGGCGAGGAGACCGTCTGGGTCTGCCGCAACTGCGGATATATTCACATCGGCAAGAGCGCCCCGGAGGTCTGCCCCGCGTGCAAGCATCCGCAGGCGTATTTCGAGAGAAGAGCGGAGAACTACTGAGCCATTGGCGAGAGATAAGCCATAAAAAAGCAGAAAGCGCGCCCTGTCCCGGCGGAGAACGCCGGGGCAGGGCGCGTTTTTAATAGATCCACGGAGCGTCGCCGTCCTCGTAGAGGCGCAGGACGGGAATGCCCGCGGCCTCGCGCGACGCGGCGGCGGCGATCTCCTCCCCGTACCGGAAGCTGACGACGATCACCGCGTCGGGCTTTACCGCCGCGAGCTCCCCCGGCGCGTGGACGGGCTGCCCCTCGAAGCCGCCGGGCGACGGGTGGGAATCGAAAAAGACCGTCTCAAATTCCGGTTCGCCGAAAAAGCGGCGGTATTCCGCGAGCACGCGCGCCGCCGCCGCGGACGCCGGCCAGAACGCGGCGCGCCGCCAGCCCGGTTTCCGCAGCAGCGTGTCGAGCCGTTCCCTTCTGTCCGTTTCGCTCGCGCGCCCGGCGCGAATCATCTGAAACAGCGACGCAATCCGCTCCGGGATAGGAAGCCGCTGCGTACAGACGCGCGCGCAGCGCCCGCAGGCGACGCACGGGCTTTCCCCCGATTCCGGGAGCAGCGAAAAGTCCTGCATCAGCTTCCCCAGCACGGCGGCGCGGGCGATCTGCTCCCGATCCGTGAGGCCGTACAGCTCCTTCGGCAGCGCGAGAAGGCTGCGGTTATAGGACTGCATCCATTCCGGGATGGGCAGGCCGAGCGGGCACGCGGCTCGGCAGTAGCCGCAGCCGGTGCACAGTCCCGGCGCGGCGGCGGCGGACGCGGCGGCGCTCTCCCGCGCCGACCGCTCCCCATCGTCCGGCTCCCAGCCGTCAAAAGCCGCGAGCGCCTGATCGAGGTCGCGGCTGTCCGCAATCCCGGCGAGGACGCACGTCACGCCCTCCCGGCTCGACGCGAACCGCAGCGCGGCCTGCGCCGTGGAAGCGTCCCCCGGCAGGCGCGCGCCGGAAAACAGCGCCTCGTTCTGCGGGATGAGACCGCCGCCGAGCGGGTTCATGATGAGCACGCCCATCCCGCGCGCCGCCGCCCGGTCGATGACCGGCCCCGTTTCGCGGCGGCTCAGGAAATTGTACGAGACGAGAATCCCGTCGAACGCGCCGCAATCGACGATCTCCGCCGCGTCCTTCGCGGGAGCGTGGCTCGAGACGAGCACGTTCCCCGCCCAGCCGCGCTTTTTCGCCTCGAGCGCGCCCTCGTACGGCCCGCCGGGGCGCAGGATGTACCGCAGCTCCTCCGCGCTCAGCACGCTCCACAGGTACAGAAAATCGAAGCGCTCCGCGCCCGTGCGCTCGAGCCCGCCCGCGACGCGGCGCAGCACGTCGTCCGCCGCGGGGTCGGAGCCGGAGTTGGATTTGACGGCGAGACGCACGCTCTCCCGCGGGACGAGCCGCAGCAGCCTCCGCACAAGCTCCTCGCTCTTGCCCTCCGCGTAGCTGAAGGCGTTGTCGACGTAATTGACGCCGCTTCGGACGGCACACGCCAGCAGCGCGGCGCAGCGGTCGAGCCCTTCTTCGTCGCGCAGGTCTTCGGCCCGGAAGCGCGTCGTCCCCACGCCGAGCGCGGAGAGGGCGATCCCCGTCCGCCCGAGCGGCCTGCGGGGAATCATGGCAGACGCTCCGCGCATTCCGTGTGCCTTTCTGCGCATGGGCTTTGCTCAGAGCAGGAGGCACGC
>CALWIH010000136.1 GCA_944380675.1 uncultured Clostridia bacterium
ACGTACCCGAGGCTCTGCGAGACGGCCTTCACCGATTCGCCCTCGAGCAGCATCATCTGGGCGGTCGTCAGCCGCTTTCGCTGGCGGTACTCGTCCATCGAGACGCCCACCTCGCGCTGGAACTGCTTGCGCAGGCTCTCGTACCCGACGCAGAGCTGCCGCGCAACCTCCTCGAGCGGCAGCTCGCGCCGCAGATCCTTCTCAAGCAGCTCGCACGCGCGCCTCGTGGAGGCCGCCGCCGAGGGGTACGGCGCGGCGCGCGTCAGCGTGAGCGCAATCCGCTCCGCCTCGAGCAGGCAGGGCGCGAGCTCCTGATCGGAGGCGGCGGTGAGCTGCGCCAGCAGGCTCTGAAACAGGGAGAGCTTGCTTTCGGGATGCGGGAACATCCCAATAGGGACGGTGGGATCGAGCAGCCCGAGGCGGCAGAGCGCGTCGAACGCGCAGCGCCCGAAGCTCACATAGAATTCGAGCCATTCGCCGTCCGGCTCGACGCGCGTGGAGTGCACGCGTCCCGGCAGCCGCTGGCACACGCTCCCGGCACCGAGCGGAGCGCGAACGCCCGTCTCGTCCCAGTATTCTCCGCTGCCCTGCAGCAGGACAAAGCAGCTGTAATACGGGATACAGTGGTCGATCTGCGACTTCTGCGCCGTAAGCTTGCGCATGAAGCCGCAGGAGAGCAGCCCGTCCTCCGGCGTGCCGCCGACAAAGCGGTACGTCACCTCGTGCCGGATCTCCGCGAGGGGAGACGCTTTCATCCTTCTTCCTCCCTTTTCCCAATTTGGACGGTATATTTCCCATTCGCGCTATTGCGGAGGATGGTGAAAACAGTTTATCATGAATCAAAACAGAAGTCAAAGCGCCGGGCGTATTTTCCGGCGCCGCCATAAAAAAGGGAGTGAAACGCTTGTACGAGAAAACAAATCCGCGCAGGGAATTCCACACCAGACCGGACTGGGAGAACCTCGAGGTGCTCTCGATCAACCGCGTGCCCGCGCACTCGCGCTGGGGCGCGTACGACACCGTGGAGCGGGCGCTGACCTGCCGCTGCGGGGAGAGCCCCAACATGATGAGCCTCAACGGGACGTACCGGTTCCGCCTGTACGACCGCCCGGAGGAGGTCGACGATTTCTACCGCCCGGACTACGACGACAGCGCGTTCGTCGAGATTCCCGTCCCCTCCAACTGGGAGGTGCAGGGCTTCGGCGAGCCCATCTACACGAACGTCGCCTACCCGTTCCTGCGCAGCGAGGAGCGCTGCTGGCTGACGGCGAAGCAGGGGGCGGAGCCGGTTCCGAACGAGCCCTATGTTCCCGACAAAAACCCCACCGGCTGCTACCGGAAGGAGTTCACGGTCGACGAGTCCTTCCTCGGAAAGGAGCTCTACCTCACCTTCGAGGGCGTCGAGACCGCCTTCTATCTGTGGGTCAACGGCGAGCCCGTCGGCTACTCGCAGGACAGCAAGCTCGCCGCGGATTTCCGCGTGACAAACTTCGTGCGCCCCGGCAAAAACCTGCTGGCGCTCCAGGTCATGCGCTTCGCCGATTCCACCTATGCGGAGGATCAGGACTACTGGTACCTCTCCGGCATCTACCGCAATGTTTGGCTCACGGCGAAGCCCGCCCTGCACATCGACGACGTGCACTGGACGGCGCTGCCCGACGCCGCGTTCTGCGGCGGCACGTTCTCGGCGGACGTGCGCGTCTCCCGCGTGCCGGGCTTCGCGGACTGCACCGTGCGCACGTCGCTCTACGGCCCGGACGGCGCGCGCCTCGCTTCGGCGGAGTCTCCCGTGCAGGCCGCCGCCGAGTACCGCACCGATCGCGTTCCCACCGCGAACACGGCCCGCGCGAGCCTCACGCTCGACCGCGTCTCGCTCTGGTCGCCTGAGACGCCCGTCCTCTACACGGCGGTGTTCGAGCTCCTCTCCCCGGAGGGGGATGTTCTCGACATCGAGTCGAGCCGGTTCGGCTTCAAGCGCGTCGAGGTGCGCTCCGGCGTCGTGTACCTCAACGGCCGCCGGCTGATCATCCGCGGCGTCAACCGCCACGACCACTATTACAAGACGGGCCGCGCCGTGCCGCGCGAGGTGATGCTCGAGGAGATCCGGCAGATGAAGCGCATGAACATCAACTCCGTGCGCACCTGTCATTACCCTGACAGCCCCGACTGGTACGATCTCTGCGACGAGTACGGCCTGCTTTTGATCTGCGAGTGCAACCTCGAGACGCACGGCGTCATGGGCGGGCTGACGCAGTCGCCGCGCTGGGCGGGCGCCTTCCTCGACCGCGCCGTGCGGATGGTGGAGCAGCACAAGAACCATGTCAGCATCTATTCGTGGTCGCTCGGCAACGAGAGCGGCACGGGCGCGAACCACGCCGCGATGTACGGCTTCATCAAGGAGTACGACCCCACCCGCCTGTGCCAGTACGAGGCCGGAAACCCCGGAAAGAACATCTCCGACGTCCGCGGCAGCATGTACGCGACGATTGACGCGATTCTCAGGATGCTCGCCGATCCGGAGGACGACCGCCCGATCATCCTCGTCGAGTACCTCTACCAGATCCGCAACAGCGGCGGCGGCATGGATCGCTTCCTCGAGCTGACGCAGCGCTATCCCCGCTTCCAGGGCGCGTACGTCTGGGACTGGCAGGACAAATGCCTTGAGGGGACCGCGCCGGACGGGAGCCGCTTCTTCGCCTACGGCGGCGATTTCGGCGAGTCGTTCGTCGAGGGCTGCGACGGGGGAGACTGCCCGCCGTTCATGACCTGCAACGGTCTCGTCCTGCCGGACCTGCGCTGGAAGCCGGTCGCCTATGAGGTCAAGGCCGCCTACGCGCCGGTGCGCGTGTGCCGCATCGAAAACGATTCCGCCTGGTTCACCACCGCGCCCCTCGACCGCTTCCTCCTGCGCAACGACAGCCTTTCGGAGTCGACAGCCGCCTTCTCCTGCGAGGCCGCTCTGCGCGAGGACGGCGTTGTCGTGGAGCGGTGCGCAGTGGAGCTCCCGCTGCTGCGGGCGGGCGAGTCGTGCGAGCTGCCGTTCGCCATTCCGCACGAGAAGAAGCCCGGCAGCCTGTACACGATCGAGTTCTCCGTGCGCCGGAAGGAAGAGACCTTCTACGCCGGGGCCGGGGAGGAGCTCGGCCTGTTCCAGTTCCCGCTCGAGAGCGGCCCCGCCGTCGGCCTGAAGCCCGCCGCGCCGCTCGGCCCGGTTTCCGCCGCGGAGCAGGACGGCGAGCTGGTGCTCGAGGCCGCCGGGACGCGCCTCGTCCTCGACGCGGGGACGGGACGCCCCAGAGGCCTCTGGAAGGACGGCGAGGCCGTCCTTCTCGGGGAAGCCTTCCCCTGCTTCGACCGCCCGTACACCGGTCTCGACACGCAGCCCGGCTGGGGCTGGGAGGGCGAGTATAGCCGCATTCGCGGCGGCGCGCTCTCCTACGGCGCGCCCATCCGCCTCTCCGGGGACGGCCTGTTCCGCGTCGAGCTGCCGTTTGCGTACGGCGCGGCGGATCGCCCGGAAATCGGCGGAACGGTCGCCTACACGCTCCGCGGGGACGGCGTCCTGCGCATCGACGCGGACTTCTCCGTCGACCCGTCCTACCGCGCCGTGCCGCGTGTCGGCCTTGAGCTCCTGATCGCGCCGGGCTTCGAGCAGCTCGACTACTTCGGCCGAGGCGAAAACGAGAGCTACCGCGACCGCCTGCTCTCCGCGCCGCTCGGCGTGTGGAGCTCGACCGTGAGCGGCCAGCACTTCCCGTTCGTTCCGCCGTCGGAGAACGGCGGCCACGAGGAGACGCGTTGGCTCCGCCTCTCCTGCGGGGACGGCCGCTCCCTGCGGATCCGCTCCGCCGCGCCGATTCATTTCGACGCCCACCACTACGGCATCGAAGACTGCCAGCGCGCGAAGCACGACCACGAGCTCCCCACCCGCCCGGAGACAGTCCTGCACCTCGACGCCGCCCACGCCCCCATCGGCAGCGAGATGGCCTGGAGCACGAAGATGCCGGAAACGCTCGCCGTCCGAGGCGGAGAGTATCATCTGTCGGCTGAGCTTGAGATACTCTGAGAGGTTGTCATGAGCATCGAAACATGATGCGTTCGCCCTGATATGCTTTCCCTGTGCCTGACAGATGCTTCTGCCGCATTGGGGAACGTATCAGGGCGTTTTTTTCGAGAGACAGGCGCAGGGAGCTCTTTGCCTGCTCCCACCGCTTGCCGATCTGTCCGAGGAGCTTCGCCGCTGTGCGGATGACATACGGCGTTTCCCGTCGCTTCACAGCGACGGAGACGTCGGCTCGCCGCTTGTTTTCCCGACATTTTCCCGGAGCGCGCCGCCGGTTCATCTTCTCAGAAGCCATACGATTCCGGCGGCGGTTCTTTCTGCGGCGCGGTCATGATGGCCGCCCGGATTTTCCTCGAACACGGTGTCAATGCCCCTGTTCCGGCAGAAAGTCTGTATTTCCTCCGTGTTCCTTCGGACATTTCGCAGAACCGGATTTCGGGTTTTGCTTTCCCTGTCTCCCAGCGAAAAATACACGCATTCCGGCCGACGCTTCGGCTCCCGCGACATGACAAGCTCCGTCATCCCCGGGAACCAGAGGGAGCCGGAGATGCTGCCTGCACGGGAAAACAGCTCGCTGCGATACACGGCGTACAAGGCGAACAGCCCCGCCAGCGAGTACCCGACAATCCCGCGCCAACGCGGAGCGGCAGAGAGCTTTCTCTCTGCCGCCGGAACAAGCTCCTCCGCGAGAAGACGCAGATACTCGTCCGCGCCTCCTGTGAACGGCGCAGCGCTTTTGAAAGCGGGCGGGCTGTCCCATGGAGCCATATCGCGGTTCCAGTCCAGATCGCTGATCGCCGCCAGCGTGAACGCCGGACAGCCTGCGGCGCGCGCCGCTTCAAGGACCTTTCCGCCCTCATGGGAGAAGGTGTTGAGATAGAGGATCGGCGCGCCCGCCTCCTCGCCCGGAAACAGATCAATCGTTTTTCCTTTGATATGGAGCGTGTACATTTCAATTCACCCGCTTTATTGACTTCGCCGGGACCGGTTTTCTATATTTTACCGCGGCGGGACGCAGCACGCAAGATGGCGCCGCGGCTACCTGCGATTGGGTGGACAGCTCCTTCTTCTGAAACATATGCGTGCAACGGTTCGCAGGGAAAAACAGGATGGAAAAAATAACGTTGGCATACTGTTTTTTATCAAGCGGCGTTTGCATGCAGGAACAATTCAATCGGCAGAACAAGCTTCCCGCCTTCATCACCGAAGAGAAGGGGATCCCCCTTTCTCTTCGGATTTTTTATGTTTTGGGTAAATCCGCCCCGCTGTTCGCAGCGCGATTTTCACGCCCCCCTCATGCAAGCAAAATTCCCGCAAGCCTTACGGCTTGCGGGACACCTGGAGCTGCTGGCAATGTGACGCAAACACACGATCTGCTGGATACGAGCTTAAGAATGTTTGTTCCAGTCAACCTTTGCGGTTGGATGGGCTATGTTGCCCATCCAACCCCCGATAGTCGCGAACTTTGCAATTCGTGTCCCGCGTGGGGGG
>CALWIH010000137.1 GCA_944380675.1 uncultured Clostridia bacterium
CGTCGGCGAGCGGGCGGGCCGTCTCTCCGGCGGACAGCGGCAGCGGATCGCCATCGCGCGGGCGCTGCTCAAGGACGCGCCCATTCTCCTGCTCGACGAGGCGACCTCCGCCCTCGACGCGCAGTCGCAGGAGGTCGTCGGCGAGGCGCTGCGGGCGCTCATGCGCGGGCGCACGACGCTCGTCGTCGCCCACCGCCTCTCGACGATCGAGGACGCGGACCGCATTTATGTCGTCAACGGCGGGCGCGTCACCGAGAGCGGGACGCATCGGGAGCTCCTCGAAAAGCGCGGCGATTACCGGAAGCTCTACCGGATGCAGTTCGCGCGCGGAGGGGCGGACGCGGAGGCGTAAGGACAGGAATCCGTACAGCAAAACAGGGGGCGTTCCGCGTAACCGTACGCGGAACGCCCCCTGTTTTTTGCCGCCGCAAAGCCCCGCCGGTTCACTCGAACTGGGCGGCGTAGAGCCTGTAGTACGTCCCCTTTTGCGCCATGAGCTCGTCGTGCGTGCCCTGCTCGACGACCTCGCCGTGGTCCATGACGAGGATATTGTCCGCGTGCTGGATCGTCGAAAGCCGGTGCGCGATGACGAAGCACGTCTTTCCGCGCATCAGCTCCTGCATCGCGCGCTGCACCTCGCGCTCCGTGTTCGTGTCAACGTTGCTCGTCGCCTCGTCGAGGATGAGCATCTGCGTATTGTACAGCATCGCGCGGGCGATCGTCAGCAGCTGCTTCTGCCCCTTGCTGATGTTGCCGCCGTCCTCGCTGATCACGGTGTTGTACCCGTTCGGCAGGCGCATGATCGTGTGGTGGATGCGCGCGGCCTTCGCGGCGGCGACCACCTCGTCCATCGTCGCCCCCTCTTTTCCGTAGGCGATGTTCTCAAAGATCGTGCCCTGGAACACCCAGGTGTCCTGCAGCACCATCGCGTAGGCGCGGCGCAGCGAGTCGCGCGTGAGGGACAGCACGCCTCTGCCGTCGACGAGGATCTCGCCCGCGTTCACGTCGTAGAACCGCATGAGCAGGTTGATGATCGTCGTCTTGCCCGCGCCCGTGTGGCCGACGATGGCGAACGTCTGCCCCGGCTTCGCGTGCAGGCTCAGGTCGTGCAGCACGATGCGCCCCGGCACATAGCCGAAGGCCACATGGCGCGCCTCGACGTCGCCGCGGACGTCCCGCAGGGCCATCGCGTCCGGCGCGTCCGCCGTCTCCTCCGGCTCGTCGAGCAGGTTGAAGATGCGCTCCGCCGCCGCGAGAGCGGAATACAGCTCGTTGATGATGTTCGCGACCTCGTTGATCGGCCCGCTGAACTTGCGCGAGTACAGCACGAACGACGAGATCTGCTCGAGGCCGACCATGCGGAGCACATAGAGCGCCGCGCCCACAATGCCCACGATCGAGAGGCCGAGGTTGTTGATCATGTTGATCGTCGGGCCGGTGCGCGTGCCGAGCGTGTCGGCGTCGCGGTACGCCTCGGCGGCCTTGCGGTTGATGGCGCTGAAATCTTCGCAGACGTCGTCCTCATACGCGTAGGCGAGGATCGTCTTCTGGCCGGAGAACATCTCCTCCACATAGCCGTTCATCTCGCCGTACGCGGCGCTGCGCTTCGAGTAGAGCGGCCGCGTGCGCTTGCCCATCCAGCGCGTGAAGTAAATGGAGATCGGCACGGTCACGAAGACGCACACCGTCATCGGCGGCGAGATGACGCACATCATGAGGAACGAGCCCACCACGGTGACGACGCTCGTGAGGATCTGCACGAGGTCGGCGGAAATGCTCATCGTCACGACGTCGACGTCGTACGACACGCGGCTGATGATGTCGCCCGCCTGGTTGCGGTCAAAGTAGCTCACCGGCAGCGCCATGAGCTTTGAGAACACGTCGCGGCGCATCCGGTTCGCGATCCGGCGGCCGACGCGCATCATCCCGAGGCTCACAAGGAACGACATCAGGTTGCTGAACAGGTACGCGGCCAGCATACACAGCGCGTAATGGCCGACGGTGTCGAAATCCACCTGCCCCTCGCCCACGGCCGCGCCGATCGCCTTGCCGGCGAACGTCGGCCCGAGCAGGTTGCCGACGTTGCTCGCGAACGTGCATATCAGCAGCACGAGCACCGCCGTGCGGAAATCCATAATATATTTGAGAATCCGCAGGAGCGTTCCCTTCGCGTCCCTCGGCTTCTCCCTCTTTGCCCTTGGTGCCGGAGGCATGATTCTCTCCCCTTTCTCAGGCAAGCGCGCCCATCTGCGCCTTGTAAATATCCCGGTAGGCCGGGCACGTCTCAAGCAGCTCGGCGTGCGTGCCGTAGCCGATGCAGCGGCCCTCCTCCATCACGAGGATGTGCGTCATCTGCTGGATGGAGCTGACCCGCTGGGCGACCATGATGGTCGTCGAATTGCGGTGATGCTCAAAAATCGCCTTGCGCAGCGCGGCGTCCGTCTTGTAGTCGAGCGCCGAGGACGAGTCGTCGAGGATCAGGATCTCCGGGTCGCCCGCCAGCGCGCGGGAAATCAGAAGCCGCTGCTTCTGCCCGCCGGAAAGGTTCGCCCCGCCGATGTCCGCCTGGTAGTCGAGCCCCTCCTCGAGCGAGGAGATGTACTCCGCCGCGGCGGCGTCCTCCACGGCGCGCATGAGGTCGGCCTCGTCGAGGTTGCGGCCGAAGCGGATGTTCTCGCGCAGGGAATTGTAAAACACCATGTCGTTCTGGAAGACGACGCCGAACTTGCGGTGCAGCTCGTCCTTCTCGTAGGTGCGCACGTCGCGGCCGCCGACGAAGACGCCGCCGTCCTCCACGTCGTAGAAGCGCATGAGCAGGTTGATGATCGTCGTCTTGCCGCAGCCCGTCGGGCCGATGATGCCGAGGCTCTCCCCGCGCCGGAGCGCGAAGCTGATGTCATACAGGCACTGCTCGCGCTCCTCCCCGGCGAAGGAGTCCTCGCTGCCCGGGGCGACGCCGGTGTAGCTGAAGTTGACGTGCTCGAAGCGGATGAACTCCTCGCCCGCCGGGGTTTTCGCCTCCTCGGGCAGGAGCACCCGCTGGTCGGACTCCGTGGCGAGGACGCGGTCGATGCGGTTCGCGGAGGCCGTGGCCTTGCTCAGCATCATGAAAATGCGGTTCACGCCCATGACGGCCTGCATCACCATGTTGAAATAGGTGAGAAAAGCGAGAATGACGCCGGGCTGCATCTCGCCGGCGTTGACGCGCACGGCGCCCACCCAGACGACGAGCGTCAGGCCGACGTTCAGGCACATCTGCATGAACGGGCCGGGGATCGCCATGACGGTGCTCGCCGTGATGTCGGCGTGCGTCATCGCGTCGTTGTGCCCGGCGAAGCGGCGCTTCTCATACTCCGTCTTCGAGAGCGCCTTGACGACGCGGATGCCGGTGATGTCCTCGCGCATGACGCGCACGACGCCGTCGAGCTTTTCCTGCACCCTGCGGTACAGCGGGATGCCGCGCCGCGACACGGCGAGCACCACCACGATCAGGATCGGCGTGATGACGCACAGGATGCTCGCGAGCGCCGCGTCCATCAGCAGCGTGACGGCGATGCCGCCGACGAGCATGATCGGCACGCGCACACACATCATCTGCAGGGACTGCACGCAGCCCTGCACGTTGTAGCTGTCGCTCGTCATGCGGCTGATGAGGCTCGGCAGGCCGAACGCGTCGAACTGCGTGCCGGAGAGGTTCGCCGTCTTCGTGAAGAGATCCTGCCGCACGTCGTAGGACACGCGGTGGGCGTTGTCGACGCCGAGGCGGTTCGCCCACACGTTGAGCTGGCGCGTCAGCAGGGCGGTCAGAATCATGAGCGCGCCCCAGAGCAGCACCAGATCGAGCCGCCCGAGCGGGGCGACGTCGTCTATTATGTATTCGAGAATGTACGGGATAAAGAGCTCCGTGACGGCTCCCGCGAGCTTGATGAGCATCGAGAGCGATATTCTTCCCCTGTACCGCTTCATGTACCGTAATATCAGGCGCAACCTTTCATTCCTCCCTTTCCCCAAGCAGGCGGGTCACGTTCGGGAATTCCGCGTCGCGCTCCTCGCGGCAGCGGCGCACCAGAATCTCAAGCAGCCGCGCGAGCTCCTCCCGCTCCGCCTCGCTGAGCGGCTCCGTGAGCCACTCGTAAAAAACCTCCTCGACGTGCGCCTTCGAGCTTCTGATCGCCTCGCCCTTCTGCGTCGCGTACAGCAGCTGGCTGCGCCTGTCGTCCGGGTTCGGCTCGCGGCGCACATAGCCCTTCGCCTCGAGGCTCGCGAGCTGGCGCGCCGCCGCGCCCTTGTCCAGCTCGAGATGGCGGCAGACGCCCGTGAGCGTGATGCCGGGGTGAAAGCGCACCGCGAGCAGCACCTCAAGCTCCGAGGGGCCGATCCCCTCGCGCCGCATCGTCCGGTTCGTGAAATGCCTGACCATCCGGGCAATCCGGGAAATTCTTCTCTCCGTGACGTCCACCGCACGGCCCCCTTTCTTTATTTCAGCAGCTATATAGATGATACATCAACTAAATCGAAAAGGGAAGTCCCCTCCCGAATAAATTTTGCCGTCCTTTCGCGCTCCGGAGGTCGAAAACGCCGCTTTACACGCGGCGCGCTTTTCATTATAATGGAAGTATCAAGAGGTTCCTCCCCGAAGGGGGAGCAGAAGGAGGAAACGATGGAGCTTTTTCTCTCAGGCAAAAAGGGCGTCCCGATTCAGAAGGACATGATCGGTCTTTTCTTTGAGGACATCAACTACGCGGCCGACGGCGGCCTCTACGCGGAAATGCTCGAGAACCGTTCCTTTGCGTTCCAGGACTGCTGGGGCACGGTGGGCGACTACTACACGAAGCACGATCCGGGCTACGGCTGGAGCGCGATGCAGGACTGCGGCCAGGGACGCATGGACTATGTGACGGGCAGCCCGCTCACCCGGGAAAACCCGTACTACCTGCGCTTCACGGCGGACTACGCCGGGCAGGGCTTCGCGAACAAGGCGTACGAGGGCGTGCGCCTCGAGAAGGGCAAGCAGTACCGCGCGTCCTTCTACGCGAGATGCGTCTCGTACGAGGGAGATCTCACCGTCTCCGTCGTGAAGGACCGCGTGCGCTTTGCGTCGGCGGACGTCGCGTGCGTCCGCGCGCCGCAGGGCTCGTGGCAGAAGTGGGTTCGCTATGAGGCTGTGCTCGAGGCGAAGGAGGACGTGCGCGGCGCGCAGTTCGTCATCGCGCTGACGGCGCCGGGCGTCGTGGAGTTCGATTTCGTCTCCCTCATGCCGTGCGACGCCGTGGCGGGCGTGTTCCGCAAGGATCTGTTCGACCTGCTCAAGGGGCTGCATCCGGGCTTCCTGCGCTTCCCCGGCGGCTGCATCATCGAGGGCAACACGCTCGAGAACCGCTACCGCTGGAAGGAGAGCGT
>CALWIH010000138.1 GCA_944380675.1 uncultured Clostridia bacterium
GCTTGCGTAAGATTATGGAAACGGGAGCTTGTTCAGACTGTCCCGCGTCACTTGGGTTATGATTTCCGCCGGGCTTTTGCGCGGGCCAGTGCGTGCAGGCTCAGCCTGCTTCAGCGGGCAGGGTGAAAATCGTTCGGGAAAAGGCGCTTCGCTGTTTTCCCTGGCTTTTTTCGGTGCTGCGCACGCGGGGTGATGGGGGCTCCGCCCCCAGACCCCCGCAGCCTTTTGAAAAAGGCTGGCGAAAACTTTACTCGCTCCGCGCCGCTATCATGCGCTCAGAGGCGGCTCGGAGGCGTTCGGCGGCTTCGCGGACGTTTTTCGCCGCGAAGAGGGCGGAGACGACCGCGATGCCGTCGACGCCGCTCCCGGCGAGCCTTCCGACGTTTTCGAGCGAAATGCCGCCGATGGCGACGATCGGGATACGCACCGCGCCGCGGATGTCGCGCAGCGTGCTGAGCGGCATGGCCGAGACGTCCGTCTTCGTGTCGGTGTGGAAGACCGCCCCGACGCCGAGATAGTCCGCGCCGTCGCGCTCGGCCTTCACGGCCTCCGCCGTTGTGTGCGCGGAGACGCCGACAATCTTGTCCGGCCCGAGCAGACGGCGGGCTTCCCGCGCGGCCATGTCCTCCTGCCCGACGTGTACGCCGTCCGCCCCCGATTTGAGGGCGATCTCGACGTCGTCGTTGATGAGGAACGGCACGCCGTACCGGCGGCAGAGCGCGCCGAGCTCCACGGCCTCCCGCAGAAACGCCTCCTTCGCGAGCGTCTTCTCGCGCAGCTGCACGCACGTCACGCCGCCGCGCAACGCATCCTCCACCTGCTCATAGAGCGTCTGGCGGCCTGTCCAGGCGCGGTCGGTCACGGCGTACAGCCGCATGGTGAAGCTATCGCAGTTCATAGTTGGCTCCCCTTTCGAGCTCCTCCGGCGTCAGATTGTACACGGCGTCGAGGAGATAGGTGCGGAAGCTTCCGCTGCCGTCCGGCGGCTGCACGCGCGCCGCGGCCGTCTCGCCGCACAGCCCCATCGCGCACACGGCTCCCGCCGCCGCGGCGAGAGGATCGTCCCGGTTCGCCGCCGCGAACGCGCCCGTCAGCGCCGAGAGCATACAGCCCGCCCCCGTGATGCGCCCCAGCATCGGGTGGCCGCTGCGCACGCAGAACGCGCGCCTGCCGTCGGTGACGAGATCGATCCCTCCCGTGACGGCGGCGACCGTCTCCGCCCGCGCGGCGAAGGCCTTCACAAAGGCCAGCGCCTCCGCAAGGCTTCGCTCCGTCACCCGGTCTGCCGCGCCCGCGTCGACGCCGCGCGTGTGTCCGCTGCCGAGCGCAAGCGCCCGGATCTCCGACATATTCCCGCGGATCACGGCAAAGCGGATTTCCTCCAAAAGGCGCAGCGCCGCACCGGTGCGCATCGTCGACGCCCCCGCCCCGACCGGGTCGAGCACAACGGGAATCCCCAGCGCGTTCGCGCGCTTTCCGGCGAGCAGCATCGCGGAGAGTTTTCTCTGGTCGAGCGTGCCGAGATTCAGCACAAGCCCGGCGGCAAGCGACGTGATCTCCTCCGCCTCGCCGGGATCGTCCGCCATGATGGGGGACGCGCCGCACGCGAGCAGCACGTTCGCGCAGTCGTTGACGGTGACGTAATTCGTGATGCAGTGGACGAGCGGCGCGCTCTCGCGCACGCGGGCGAGCGTTTCAGCGAGCATGGGGAGAAAGGCTCCTTTCGGTCAGCGGCTCAGGCGCGCCTGCATCGAGTGCAGAACGGTCGTGCGCTGCAAAGCGTAAAGCAGGACGGCAGAGATGATCGCGCCGCCCGCCGTGGACACGAAGAACGGGAGAATGTACGCGGTGAAGGCCACATCCGCCGCGTTCGCCCCCGCAAGCAGAATCGAGACGGGATAGGCGCACAGGCCGCCGAGGATCGACGTGCCAAAGACCTCCGCGATGAGCGTCGGCAGGATGCGCTTGACCTTCCAGTACATGAGGCCGCACAGCAGCGCGCCAAACATACTGCCCGGGAAGGCAAGGGCGGTGCCGACGCCGAGCAGACAGCGCAGCAGGCTCGCGACAAACGCCACGGCGACGCCGTACCACGGCCCGAGCAGGACGGCGCACAGGATGTTCACCATGTGCTGCACCGGCGCGCACTTGCTGCTGAACACCGGGAACGAGACGAAAATGCTGCCCACGACGGCGACGGCGCACAAAAGGGCGGCAATGGTAAGCTTCTGCAGATTGGTTTTTCTCATCTTAAAATCTCTCCTTTGGCTTTTCAGAGAAACGGCACGCATGGACAGTCGGTACAGACAGCGTCGCTTCCCTCTAAAATGAAATAGAGCTGGGCATCGGGTCGGATGCCCGGAAGGTTCGGTCGAGGCTTGCTGGCCTCCTCTCACGCCGGAACACGGCTTCCCATCGCTGTCTACAAGGCGCAGGGCGCTCCCCCTCCGCCCGCCGCGGCCTGTCCGCGGGACCGGTTCACTTCCTTTCCAAAAGAGAATAAAAAAACAGGGACGCCCGCGCGGCGTCCCCGAAAAAAATCATGTCGTATGACTTCCTACGGCGGCATTATCCGCATCAGGTGAAGGGTCGAAGTTGTCTGACTTCCTCTCAGCCTGCTCCACAAGCTCCCCTGTTTTTTGTTGATCGCCCGGTTTATGCCGGACTATCCTGTATTATACCGCGTACCGCGCCGAAAGGCAAGAGGTTTGCGAAAAATCGCCCGTTTTCAGCGGCACGTTGTCTCATCCGCCGGAGACTTCAGCGAAATCCCCGCCGCGCGCAGCTTGCGGTAAATGACGGAGATGTCCATGCCGCAGATCCGCGCGAGCTCCTGATTGGAGATCTTTTTCTGCCTCCACAGGACGAACAGCTCGTCAAAATTCTCCGGCAGCTTCTTCGGCTGCTGGCCGAACCGGACGCCGCGCGCCTTCGCCGCCGCGATCCCCTCCGCCTGCCGCTGCAGAATAAACTCCCGCTCGATCTGCGCCACGAAGCTCATCACCTGAAGCGTCAGATCCGCGATAAAGGTGCCGAGGAGATCCTTGCCGTAGGTGGTGTCGAGCAGCGGCATATCGAGCACCTTCACGTCGGCCTTTTTCTCCTTGGTGATGATCCGCCACTGCTCGATGACGTCCTGATAATTCCGGCCGAGACGGTCGATCGATTTGACGTACAGCAAATCTCCCTGACGCAGGCGGCGCATCAGCCTCCCGTAGGCGGGGCGCAGAAAGTCCTTGCCGCTGCACGTCTCGATGTAGAGATTCCTCTTCGGGATGTTATACGGAGTCAGCGCGTCAAGCTGCCGCTCGACACTTTGGTCTCTGCTGGAAACCCGCACATACCCAAAAATCTGACCTTCGCTCATGATCCAAGCCTCCCTGAAAAAATCGTTTTTTCTTATTGTAGGAGAGGAAGGACGCAGAGAAAAGCCGCTTTTTCAGAAATTTCGCGCCGCTCAGCCGGACGGAAAAAGGCGCGCGGCAAGCGCCGGAAAGCCCGACACGGCCTCCGGGTCGCCGGAAAGTCCGTCCGGGTCGAAACGAACGGCACGCATCCCGAGAGCGGAGGCCGCCTCGACGTTGTGCGCGCGGTCGTCGAGATACAGGCAGTCGGCGGGCGAAAGGCCGAGCAGGCGGAGCGTGCGGTCGAAGATCCGGCGGTCGGGCTTCGAGAAGCCGAGGTCGCCGCTCACGCTGACGGCGTCAAACCGGCGGTTGAGGTCGAACTTTCCGCGCAGATACCGGCTCCACTCGCTCGAGTCGTTCGAGACGAGCGCCGTGCGCAGTCCCTTCGCGCGCACCGCATCGAGAAAGTCCGCCGCGCCGTCCATGAGCTCGAGAGTGTCGAGGTATTCGCGCTCGATCCGCTCAAGATCGCCCATAAAGCCGAGCTGCCGCCACACCTCGAGCGAGGGAAGTTCCCCCTTATCCGCCCGCAGCCAGACGCCGTGGATTTCGTCTGTCGAGAGCTGCGGGAAGGTGCGCTGCACATAGGGCGCGAAGTCGTCGCCCGTCTGCCGGATCACGACGCCGTACATATCAAAGAGGATCGCTTTCATCGCATCATCTCTCCCTCCGTCAGTATCGCAGAGAATCATACGTCCATTATACCAGAACGGGAAGCTGATGGCAATCAACGGCAAGGCGCCCCGCGCAGACTGCGCGGGGCGCCTTGCTATTGTGCCTTGCGGCTTGGCAAATCGGTAAAGAGCTCGACGTTGGAGGTGATAATAAACTCGTTCCCTCTTTTTTCCACGTTGAATTCGAGCGGCGTGCGCTCCTCCTCCGGCAGCGGATCGCTGTACGCCCGCCACAGATAATACGCTCTCACAAACGCGCTGTGAATTTTCTCCTCCGCTTCGAGCCGGGCGGCAACGGCCTCCTCGTATGTTCCAAAGACGCCGAGATAAAAGCGTTTCTTTTTGAAACCGATTGACACGCGGTATTTCCCGTTTTTCAGGAGGAAAACACCGCGGAAACCGCTCCTGTTGTCACTGCGGTGTTTGCGCTTCTCGAGCCATTCGACACAGGTACCGTCGATGCGGTGAAGCCGGTTTGTGATCTCCCGCTGGAGATCCTGCTTGAGACAGCCGCAGCTTCTGTAGTTGCCGTAGACGAGAGCGTTTTCCGTAATCTCGAGCTCATTGCCGCAGTCGCAGCGGCAAAGCCAGTACACGGAGCCCTTCTTGTCGCGCCTGGGCGTCGGGGAGACGGCTACAAGGCGGCCGAAGCGCCGTCCCGTAATGTCGGCTATCCCCCTGAAGCCGGTTTTCCGGCGGCAGCCGCAGCTTGTGACCGTGCCGCGCCGAAGCCGCTTGGAGGTGACGAGTACCTCGCTCCCGCAGTCGCAGCGGCAGCGCCACAGGACACAGCCGTTTTGATTCTGGCTTGTCCGGCCGAGGACGGTCAGCATCCCAAACCGTTTGCCGGTCAAATCCAGTCCTCTCGCCATAGCGCGTCTCCTTTCCGCAGAAAAACGTTCTCCTTCGACTTAATCAGACAAGTCCTCGTTTTCTTTCCTTCTGACAATCAGGATCATGCCGGCAATGCCAATCAGCGCTGCGCCGGCGAGCGTGACCCACAGAACCAGCGATGAATCGTCGCCTGTCTTGGGAACGTCCGGGTCGGTCACAGAACCGGAGGACGGCGATCCGGAGGACACGGAATCGGACGGCTCAGACGCGCCGTCGGAAACGGCAGGCCGGCTGGACACGCCGGGATCGGACGGCGTACTTGAGCTTCCGGGCGCGGAAGGCTCCGAGCTGTCAGGCGTCGAGGTGACGGGCTCAAGCGGCGTGCCGGGCGTCGGATCGGGATCATTGGAAATATCCCA
>CALWIH010000139.1 GCA_944380675.1 uncultured Clostridia bacterium
GTGCCGACTGATGAGGAATACGCCCGCGCCATGGCGGAATTGGAGGCACAGGTATGACGGCAAACAAACAGGTCATCTGCGATGTTCTGATGGAGCGCGCGAAAACAGATCCGGACGTGACCGTCCTTTGCAGCGATTCCCGCGGCTCCGGCTCGATGAGCCCGTTCGCGGACGCCTTTCCCGAACAGTTTGTCGAGATCGGCATTGCGGAGCAGAACCTCGTGAGCGTGGCGGCAGGCATGGCGTCGTGCGGCAAAAAGGCGTACGCCGTCTCCCCCGCGAGCTTCCTGACCACCCGAAGCCTTGAGCAGGCGAAGGTCGACGCGGCGTACTCCAACACGAACGTCAAGCTGATCGGCATCAGCGGCGGCGTGAGCTACGGCGCGCTCGGTATGACGCACCACTCCGCCTCCGACATTGCCGCCATGGCTTCCATCCCGAATATGCGCGTCTATCTGCCGAGCGATCGCCTGCAGACGGGCTGCCTTATCCGCGCGCTGCTCGACGACGCGCTTCCGGCCTACGTCCGTGTCGGACGCAACGCTGTAGAGGACGTCTACGAGGAGGGGAATGTGCCGTTTGTGATGGATCATGCGACGGTCGTCTCCGAGGGAACGGATCTGACGGTCATCGCGTGCGGCGAAATGGTGAAGCCCGCCGCGGAGGCTGCCGCGCTTCTGCGCAAGGAAGGCGTCTCGATCCGCGTGCTCGATATGTACTGCGTCAAGCCAATCGATCGCGAGGCGGTCGTGAAGGCGGCGCGGGAGACGGGCGGCATCATCACGGTGGAGGAGCACGTCCCGTGGGGCGGCCTCGGAAGCGCCGTGGCGCAGATCGTCTGCGCCGCCTGCCCGAAGCCCGTCCGCTGTCTCTCCCTGCCGGACAGCCCCGTCGTCACCGGCAATTCCCGCCAGGTCTTCGATCATTACGGCCTGAACGCCGAGGGTATCGCGCAGGCCGCGAGGGAGATGTTGAAATGAAGTATCTGCTTGGAATCGATCAGAGCACGCAGGGCACAAAGGCGCTGCTTTTTGACGAGCAGGGACGCCTCGCGGCGCGCGCCGACCGCCCGCACCGCCAGTTCGTCGACGATCGCGGCTGGGTCGAGCACGACCCGGAAGAGATCTTCTCCTGCACGCTCGGCGCTGTCCGCGACGTGCTCGAAACACTCGGCATCGCACCCTCTCAGGTCGCGGCGGCCGGCATCAGCAACCAGCGCGAGACGGCCATGATCTGGTCGCGCAGGACGGGGAAGCCCGTCTACAACGCGGTGGTCTGGCAGTGCCCGCGCGGCGAGGCCATCTGCCGCCGTCTCGAGGGAGACGCGCAGCGGATTCAGGAGCGCACCGGCCTGCGCCTCTCCCCCTATTTCTCCGCGGCAAAGCTCGCGTGGATTCTCGAGAACGTCCCCGGCGTGCGCGAGCAAAAGGACGAGCTGTGCTGCGGCACGATGGACAGCTGGCTGCTCTATAAGCTCACGGGCTCCTTCAAAACGGATTACTCGAACGCGGCGCGCACGCAGCTGTTTGACATTCACCGCCTCCGCTGGGATCCGGAGCTCTGCGCGCTTTTCGGCGTGCCGCTTGCGAGCCTCGCGGAGGTCTGCGGCTCCGACTCCCTGTTCGGGACGTCCGATTTCGGCGGCATTTTTCCCTCCCCCATTCCGATTCACGCGGTGCTCGGCGACAGCAACGGCGCGCTGTTCGGACAGGGCTGCCTGACGCCCGGCAAGGCCAAGGCGACGTACGGCACCGGCTCATCGGTGATGCTGCACGTCGGCAGCGCTCCTGTCCGCTCGCCGGATCTCTCGTCCTCCATCGCCTGGGGACGGGGCGGCAGGGTGGAGTATGTGCTCGAGGGCAACATCAACTACACCGGCTCCGTCATCGGCTGGCTGAAAAACGAGGTCGGGCTCCTCTCCTCGAACCAGGAGGCGCACGTCCTGCCGCTTGAGGCCAATCCGGCGGACAAAACGTACTTCGTCCCCGCCTTCACCGGACTCGGCGCGCCCTACTGGGACAGCGGCGCGACCGGGATGTTCACCGGCATCTCCCGCAACACGGGGCGCGCCGAGCTTGTGCGCGCGTGCGTGGATTCCATCGCGTACCAGATCACCGATATTCTTCTCCTGATGCAGCGCCGGTCCGGCGTGGGCGTCGCGGAGCTCAAGGCGGACGGCGGTCCGACGGAAAACCGCTACCTGATGCAGCGGCAGAGCGATCTCGGAAACGTGGACGTGCTCGTCCCCGAAACGCAGGAGCTCTCCGGCATGGGCGCGGCGTACGCGGCCGGCATCGCGTGCGGCTTCTATGACGAATCCGTGCTCGCAGGCGTCCGCCGCACCATTTTCCGTCCGGCGATGGACGAGAAAACACGCGCCTCCCTGTACGGCGGCTGGCAGAGCGCCGTACGCCGCGCGCTTACAAAATAACATATGGATCGGCAGCCCGCCGGCCTCGCGCCGGCGGGCTGTCTTTATCTCTTAAAGCGTGACGACGGCCTCGCAGCAGCGATAATCGGTATCGATGTTGTGGGCGATCACGCGGACCTTCAGGTTCCGCTTTCCGCAGAGGGAACGCGGACTCTTGCCGGAGACGTCAAGATCCTCGGGCAAAACGAATTTCACGCACCTGACGAGAACGTCGCGGCACGTCGGGAAGCTGTGCGCGGGAAGTGTGAACGCCTTCATGCCGCGCTGATACTCCATGCCGTTCTGGTCAACCTCAGTGAGAATCATTGCGAGGGCGACGCGCTTGCCGGGACAGACGTTCTTCACCGTGACGTCGAGCTGGACGATGCGTCCGAGAGATTCGAGATACGCATCCCCCAGGTCGACGAGGACGGAATCCTGACAGCCGCCGACTGTCACGTCGACGGGCGTCGGGCATTTTTCGGGGTTGACGACGGCGCGGCAGTCCACCCGGACGGACGGGTTCGGGAAGGTCACCGCGTTGCCCTCCGCGTCGGAATATTTGATATCGAGATTGACAAACTTGGTGCCGCCGGTATCTCCCGTATGGCGGACGAAAAACTCAAGCGCGGCACCCTCGTTTCCGGTCACGCCGAGGGCGTCGATTTTCCACTGCAGCTTATGCGCGTCCACCGTCACGGCGCTGCCCTTATCGGGCGGGCTGACGCTGATGATGGCAAAGTCGCGGTTGACCTCCTCGTCAATCACGATCTGCGTCGCGCCCGGCTTCGAGATGTTGACCGCGAGATCGGCGAACAGCTCCTCCAGATCGGCGGCGTCCGGCGTCACCGCGACGTGGGAGGCGTCGGGATCGGTCGCCCACTCGTTGAGCGTATTGGGGTCGACGCCGTCCGAACCCACCGGGCCGATGCAGTAGATCACAATGCCGGACGCCCGCGCTGCGGCGGCGACGGGAGCCGGCGGCGGACCGGCCGTCGTCTTTCCGTCGGTAAACATGACGATCACCTTCGCGTTCGGCGACGCGGGATCGAAGAGGTCCATCGCCTCGCTGAACGCAGCAGCGTGGTTCGTCGCTCCGCCGGCCGCGAGGCCATCCACCGCCGCCTTGAGCGTATCGACGGACGTGATGAGCTGCGTGTTCGCGACGGCGTTCTCCGCGAAGCTGACAATGCCGATCCGGCTGCCGGAGCCGATGCTGCCGTCCTGACTCGAATCCGTCGCCTCGTCGATGATGTCGATGAAGGTTTTCGCGCCGAGCTTCAGGTTGGCAAACGGCGTCCCCGCCATGCTGCCGGAGCGGTTGAGGACGAGGACGATGTCCGTGGGACTTGACTGAATGTCCGGCGCCGCCGTGAGCGCCAGCGTGACGCGCATCGTCCCCTCGCAGTCAACCTGAGACACGTCGATTTTTTGTTTGCGTTTAATACGCCCATGAGATTCCCTCCTGCCAGATATGATGAGCTTCAGGCGCACGGGGCGTTCACGCCCAGCACGCGGTACAGGGAGGCGAGCGCCTCCTCCATCGTGAGGCCGTCATGCCCCCTGTCGGGGTGATAGTGCAGCTGCACCTGTACGTCGTGATATTCCTGCACGCACCGCATCCGCTCCGCGGCCTGCAGGAACGGAATGAGCTGCGTGGAATTATCCGCCCTCGAGCAGAGATTGACGTGCAGGGTCAGCGGCGGGACGTAGCCGTTCTTCTCAAACGCGTCAATCAGGCTGAACCGCTCCCGATAGCGCAGCGCTTCGCCGATGTTGTCGAAGCAGAAGGCGACGGCGGCGTCGAGGGCGTCCTTGTAGATCCAGTTGCGCACATCAAGCTGCGCGTTATCGGCGACGACCGCTGCCCCGCGCAGGAAAATGCCGGTGATCGCGGCAAGATAGCCTCCCCCCGAGGAGCCGTAGATTGCCGTGTCCGCGGGACGAATGCCCATCTTCTCCACGATCCGCCCAAGAATCCGGCTGCTGTTCTCGAGATAGTAGTCCTGATTTTTTCCGATTCCCCAGCCGAGCTGGAGATAACTGTTCAAATACAGCGTCGGATCCATACAGAAAACCGACGAGGTTTTAAGCATCGGAATCCAACTGTGGCGCTGGAACACGGGATACCGCACCCGTCCCTCCGGAACGGCGCCGTTGTGGAAGACGATCAGCTTCTCACTGCCGCTCTTTCTGTGGATCAGATATTCGTAGGGGACGCCGCCCCGCAGGACGCGGAGGATAAACGAGCGGTCGGCAGGGATCTCGAGGCTGTCGAGCTCATCCTCCCGGATGGTGGTCTCAGGGTAGGGAAGCTTTTTCAGCTTTGCGTTCCCCTCCCTTTCGGCGATGGCCTCGTCGATCAGACGGACGGTCTGCTCCACCTCCGCCTTGAGCTCGTAGGCTCCGCCGAGATCGTAGGAGGGTTTTTTCCCGTCGTATTTGTCGAGATACCGCAGCAGGACCTGCGCGAGCGCCTTCTCATCGTACGGCACAAGCTCGCCGCAGCCGTAGTTTTCCACCAACTCCCTTGCCACCCCCACGTCGGTTGAAATGATCGGCGTGCCGAGCATGACGCTCTCCACCAGCACGAGACTGAAGCCCTCGCTGAGCGACGTAAGCACCGTGCCGACGCTGTTTTTGACGTACGGGTACGGGTTTTCAAGAAAACCGAGAATCTTCACGGCGTCCTCAAGGCCGTTTTCCCTGATATAGGCTTCGAGCTTCGCTCTGTCGTCTCCGTCTCCGAGCAGACAGACCATAAAATCGCTGCGCCTGCGCC
>CALWIH010000140.1 GCA_944380675.1 uncultured Clostridia bacterium
GGCGCGGGGCAGAGCCCCGACCACGCAGCTGCCGGTGATCAAAACCGCGAAGCCCCACCCAGGGCAGCTGAATTTTGATTTGCCGGGACGCAGCCGGCAAATTGAAATTCAGACGCTTCATCCGGATGCGTCCGGATGAAGCAAAAACAGATGAAGCGTCTTTTTCCGGACGATTCGCACTTGCTTCCCCCTGTCCCCCAGCCCGGATAAAAAACTGCCGTTCGCACCCGGCGCATTGCAGCGCCGCCGTGCCATATTTCCCAACCTAAACCCAAACGCAAAGAGAGCGCCGCAGAAATGAACTGCGGCGCTCTCATTTTGCTCTCTGTTGTCCGTTATTCGCCTGCGGCCGTGGACTCGGCTCCCGATTCCGCGGCGGAGGTATCGTTCACCGCGTTGCCCGCGACAAGATTCTCATACATCTCCCGCGCGCCGAGGTAGTAGTCGGGATCGTCCTCGAGGAGATCGCTGCGCACCTCGCGCACCGAGAGGCTGAAATCCTGGAAGATCTCGCCGATCTGCGTGTCCGCGAGTCCCTTGCACTCCGACATCGGGAGGCGCATATTCTCGTAGTCGGTGGCGCCCTCCGGGACGGGGGTGCCGTCGAGGTAGGCGAAGACGCCCTCCTCGAGGCCGTAGGCGAGAAAGCTCGCGTCGTCGGTCAGATAAAGATAGGATTCGCCCATCTGCAGGTCGGCCTGGAATTTCACGACGCTCGCCATCTGCATATTGACGTCCATCGTGCTCGCACCCTCGCCCTGCCCGATCTCGAACAGGTTGACCTGTACGACGACCTGCCCGTCGCCGTTGATGTCCTCGCCGTACTTTTCCAGCTCGTCCGCCAGAAGATCGGCGACGTCCGTGGACACATACTGCGAGCTGAGAATCGCGACGTTGTAGTCCGGATATACCTTCGTTGCCATGTCGTAGATCAGGTACGCCACGAACAGAACCAGTACAATGCCGACGGCAACGTGTACGCGGTGATAGAACCAGAAGTTGTCCCATTTGTCCTTTTTCGTCTTGAGGGTAATCTCCGCGCCGGGACGGTTGATTTCCTCCTCGCCGGCGTGCAGGAGGTAGCGCTCTCTCGCCACTTGCTCTCACTCCCTGAAGCGCGCGGAAGCGCCGCGCGCAGTCTTCGGCCAACAGCCATGTATCATTATAACAGGTTTCTGCCGGAAAGATCCATGAATTTATTGTAAATATGCGGAATTGCGATCATTTTTCGCCCGCGCTTGACAGCCCCTCCCTCTTTGCCCTATGATGAAGAAAAACGTCCCGAAACGCGGGGGAAGGAGCCTGACAGCCATGCTGCCCATCACCAATCTGACGCGAGATGAGGCGCGCCGCGTCCGCACGGTGCTCACCGATATCGACGATACCCTCACGAACGACGGCAAGCTGCCCGCCGAGGCGTACAGCGCCCTGTGGCGGCTGCGCGAGGCCGGGATCCGCGTGATCCCCGTCACGGGGCGGTCGTGCGGGTGGTGCGACCTGATCGCGCGCGAGTGGCCGGCGGACGCCGTCGTCGGCGAGAACGGCGCGGTCGTCTATTATCTCGACGGGACACATCTGCGCGTCTTCACGCACCCGAGCGTCGCGGACCCCGCCGTGCACGAGCGGCTCGCCGCCGTCCGGGACGCGTGCCTGCGCGAGGTGGCGGGCTGCCGCGTCGCGAAGGACCAGTTTTCGCGCGTGTACGACCTCGCGATCGACTTCGCCGAGGAGGAGCCGCGCCTTCCGCTCTCCGACGCGGAGCGCATCCGCGCCGTCTGTGAGCGCATGGGCGCGCGCGCGAAGGTCAGCTCGATCCACGTCAACGCGTGGTTCGGCGAATACGACAAGCTCTCCATGGCGGAGCTGTTTCTCTCCTCTGTCCTTGGAGAAACCGATCCGCGGGGGACGAGCATCTTTTTCGGCGACTCGCCGAACGACGAGCCGATGTTCGCTCATTTCCCGCTGACGTGCGGCGTCGCGAATGTGAAGCGCCTCGCGTCCCATATGGAGCATCTGCCGCGGTATGTCACCGAAAAGGAGGGCGGCTTCGGCTTCGCGGAGGCGATCGGCCTCCTGCTCAGGCGGCGCGCGGAGTGACGCGGCGCCTCCTCCGGGCGGCGGGGGCGCTCTCCACTGCAAATTCTGTTTTTGTGTAAAACTCACAAAAAACGGGCTGTTTTTCGCCTTAATAAACAGACCCGCAGCTTTGTGCAGGATCGACGAAAATACAGCGCGCATCAATGCAAAATGGAGAATTCGCCGCTTTTGGGAATCAGTGGGCTGGGGTATTGAAATTGCGTGTTTTCTGTTATATAATATACACATTACACAAATCGGTTTTTCCGCAAAACCAATTTACGTTCCGCGCTCCCCCCCAGGCCGTCCGCCCGGCGCGGAATCATTTGATGGAGGCTGTAAATTTATGAACTATTCCATGACTGTCGGCGATATCAAGGAAGAAATTGAGAGCCGTCTGCAGCACAACTTCGGCGTCAGCCCGGAGAACGCGACGAACGAGCATTACTACAAGGCGGTCGCCCTCATTATTTCGGACCTGCTGTGCAAGGGCCGCGCGGAGACGAAGAAGAACGCGGAGAAAACGCATACGAAGCAGATCTACTACCTCTGCATGGAGTTCCTGATGGGTCGATCCCTCAAGAACAACCTCTTCAACCTCGGGCTTGAGGAGAACTTCCGCAAGGCGCTCGCCGAGATGGACATCAAGCTCGATGGCCTGTATGAGGAGGAGCCGGACGCCGGCCTCGGCAACGGCGGTCTCGGCCGTCTCGCGGCGTGCTTCCTCGACGGCCTCGCGACGCAGGGCTATCCGGCGATCGGCTACTCGCTGCGCTACGAGTACGGCATCTTCCGCCAGAAGCTCGTCGACGGCTGGCAGACGGAGCTGCCCGACTTCTGGCTCCCCGGCGGCAAGGTCTGGCTGCAGGAGGTCCCGGAGAAGGCCATCGAGGTGCATTTCGACGGCCACATCGAGGAGGGCTGGAACAACCAGTACCACTACGTCAACCACAAGGACTATACGAACGTCCTCGCCATCCCGTACGATATGTACGTCTCCGGCTACGACGGGCGCTGCGTCGCGAAGCTGCGCATCTGGGCGGCCCGCTCGCCTGAGTTCGACATGAAGATGTTCAACTCCGGCAACTATATGCGCGCGATGGAGCAGAACGCGATGGCCGAGGTCATCACGAAGGTGCTCTATCCCGAGGACAACCACGTCGAGGGCAAGAGCCTGCGCCTGACGCAGCAGTACTTCCTCGTGTCCGCCACGATTCAGGATATCGTGCGCCGCCACCTGTTCAAGTATTCGACGCTCGACAACCTGCCGGACGTCGCCGCGATCCACCTCAACGACACGCACCCGGTGCTCGCGATCCCGGAGCTGATGCGCATCATGCTCGACGAGTGCGGCTACACCTGGGACGCCGCGTGGGATATCGTGACGCGCACCGTCGCCTACACGAACCACACCGTCATGGCCGAGGCGCTCGAGTGCTGGGGTCAGGATATGTTCCGCCTGCGCCTGCCGCGCATCTATCAGATCGTCGAGGAGATCAACCGCCGCTTCTGCCAGAGTATGCACGACATCGGCGTCGACGGCTACAAGGTGGGACGCATGGCTCCGCTCAACGACGGCTACGTCAAGATGGCGAACCTCGCCGTCGTCGGCTCGCACAATGTGAACGGCGTGTCCGCCCTGCACTCCGATATCCTCAAGGAGACCGTCTTCCACGACTTTTACACGGAGATGCCGCAGAAGTTCACGAACGTGACGAACGGCATTGCCCACCGCCGCTGGCTGAACCAGAGCAACCCGGAGCTCGCCGCTCTGCTGACGAAGCTCATCGGCCCCGGCTATATCCTCAACGCCGCCGAGCTCGAGAAGCTCATGGCGTACAAGGACGACAAGGCCGTCCTGCAGAAGCTCGCCGCCATCAAGCACGGCAACAAGGAGCGTCTCGCCGCCTACATCAAGCAGGCGAACGGCATCGTCCTCGATCCCGACTCCATCTTCGATATTCAGGTCAAGCGGATGCACGAGTACAAGCGCCAGCACCTCAACGCCCTGCACATCATGAGCGAATATATGTGGCTGCGCGACAACCCGAACGCGGACTACACGCCCCACACTTATATTTTCGGCGCGAAGGCCGCGGCGGGCTACTACTTCGCGAAGCAGATGATCCGCTTCATCGTCAAGCTCAGCGAGGTCATCAACAAGGATCCGCGCGTCAACCAGAAGCTCAAGGTCGTCTATGTGGAGGACTACCGCGTCTCCCTCGCGGAGCTGATGATCCCCTCCGCGGACATTTCCGAGCAGATCTCCCTCGCCGGCACGGAGGCGAGCGGCACGTCGAACATGAAGTTCATGATCAACGGCGCCGTGACCCTCGGCACGCTCGACGGCGCGAACGTCGAGATCCATGAGGCTGTGGGCGACGAGAATATCATCCTCTTCGGCATGACGACCCCGCAGGTCGCCGACCTCAAGCAGAAGGGCTATCATCCGGAGGTCATCGCGGAGAACAACGCCGCGATTCGCCACGCCCTGCGCGAGCTGGGCCGCAGCTTCGGCGGCGTCGACTTCCATGACATCGTGCGCTCGCTGTCGACGCAGGATCCCTACATGGTTCTTGCCGACTTCGACTCCTACTGCAAGGCGCAGAAGCGCGCGCAGCAGATGTACCTCGACGCCGAGAAGTGGCAGCAGATGTGCCTCGTGAACATTGCCCAGTCCGGCCGCTTCGCCGCCGACCGCTCCATCCGCGACTACGCCAACAACATCTGGAACGCCTCCCCCCTCCCGGAGACGAAGAAGGCCGTCGCGAAGCCGGTTGTGAAGAAGAAGTAAGAGTTTTGAAGGGATAAGCAGTGAAAAAGCCGTGCGGCAATGCCGCACGGCTTTTTTGATACAGTTTGGAATTTACGTCTGACTATATACAAACAGTATATGCCCCCGGCTTTCTGCCGGGGGGCGCTTTCTCACTGATTCAAAGCCATCCTCACCCAATATACGCCACAGCGACGGGCTCGGGCGCGCGGTTGATATAAAACCCGCAGCCGTCGCCGATATTGCCAACCGCGCAGACCTTAAAGAACCAGTCTCTCCCCTCGTTCCCGACGTATTCGACGGTGAAGGACGGCGAGCCT
>CALWIH010000141.1 GCA_944380675.1 uncultured Clostridia bacterium
ACCGGATTTTTTGCTCATACAGGGAGGCTTTGCTTTGGCAGACATCAGAAACGAAATTGAAAAGAGACGAACCTTCGCGATCATCTCGCATCCGGACGCGGGCAAGACGACGCTGACGGAAAAGCTCCTGCTCTACGGAGGCGCGATCGCGCTCGCCGGCTCCGTCAAGGGCAAGAAGACGGCGCGCCACGCCGTGTCCGACTGGATGGAGATCGAGAAGCAGAGAGGCATCTCCGTCACCTCCTCCGTCATGCAGTTCAACTACAACGGCTTCTGCATCAACATTCTCGACACCCCCGGCCATCAGGACTTCTCGGAGGACACCTACCGCACGCTGATGGCGGCGGACTCCGCCGTGATGGTCATCGACGCGGCGAAGGGCGTCGAGCCGCAGACGAGGAAGCTGTTCAAGGTCTGCCTGCTGCGCGACATCCCGATTTTCACCTTCATCAACAAGATGGACCGCGACGCCCGCAGCCCGTACGACCTCCTCGACGAGATCGAGTATGAGCTCGGCATCAAGACGTACCCGATGAACTGGCCCATCGGCTCCGGCAAGGAGTTTCAGGGCGTGTACGACCGCGAGCGCCGCGAGATTCTCGCCTTTCGCGCCCTCGACGAGATGGCGAACGGCCAGCGCGAGGTGCCGGTCATCGAGGCCGACCTCTCCGACCCCGGCCTCTCCGAGCTCATCGGCCAGAGCCACTACGAGACGCTCTGCGACGACGTGGAGCTGCTCGACGGAGCGGGCTACGAGTTCGACTGGGACGCCGTGCGCCACGGCCGCCTCTCGCCCGTCTTCTTCGGCTCCGCGCTGACAAACTTCGGCGTCGAGCCGTTCCTCAAGGAATTCCTCCGCCTGACGCCGCCGCCGCTGCCGCGCGTGGCCGACATCGGCGAAATCGATCCCTTCCGCCCCGATTTCTCCGCCTTCGTCTTCAAGATTCAGGCGAACATGAACCGCGCCCACCGCGACCGCATCGCCTTCATGCGCATCTGCTCCGGCCGCTTTGAGAAGGGCATGGAGGTCTACCACGTCCAGGGCGGCAAGAAAATCAAGCTCGCCCAGCCGCAGCAGCTCATGGCGCAGGAGCGCGAGATCATCGACGAGGCGTACGCGGGCGACGTCATCGGCGTCTTCGACCCCGGCATCTTCTCCATCGGCGACACGCTCTGCACCGGCGCGGAGAAATTCCAGTTCGGCGGCATTCCGACGTTCGCGCCCGAGCATTTCAACCGCGTCTATCAGGTCGACACGATGAAGCGCAAGCAGTTTGTCAAGGGCATGAGCCAGATCGCCCAGGAGGGCGCGATCCAGATCTTCCAGGAGCTCGGCGGCGGCATGGAGGAGGTCATCGTCGGCGTCGTCGGCACGCTGCAGTTCGACGTGCTCGAGTACCGCCTCAAGAGCGAGTACAACGTCGACATCCGCATGGAGGGCCTGCCGTACGAGTACATTCGCTGGATCGAGAACCGCGAGGAGGGCTTCGACCCGAAGAAGCTCAACCTGACCTCCGACACGCGCCGGATTCAGGATCTCAAGGGCAATTACCTGCTCATCTTCGCGAACGAGTGGAGCATCCGCTGGGCGGAGGAGCACAACCCCGACCTCAGGCTCGCCGAGTTCGGCAGATGGTAAGCCCGTTCCCGTATTCGTCCGACAACAAGCGCTACCATACGCTTTCCTATCATTTAAAAAGGCTGTTTCCCGGGCGGCGCGTCGGCAAGGCCGCCGTCGACGCGGGCTTTTCCTGCCCGAACCTCGACGGGACGCGCGGCACGGGCGGCTGCGCCTACTGCCGCTCCGGCGGCACGGAGTTCGCGGGAAGCAGCGCCGTTCCCGTGCGGGAGCAGGTGGAGCGGGAGCTTCTGCGCATCCGCCGCAAATGGCCGGACGCCGGAGCGGTGGCGTATTTTCAGTCGCACACGAACACCTACGCGCCCGCCGCGCAGCTGCGGGCGCTTTTTGAGGAGGCGCTCGCCGTCCCGGGCGTGTGCGGGCTGAGCGCCGCGACGCGCGCCGACTGCCTGCCGCCCGATGTGCTCGACCTGCTCGCGGAGCTGAGCCGGAGGACGTATCTCACCGTCGAGCTCGGCCTGCAGACAATCCACGACGAGACGGCACGCCGCATCAACCGCTGCCACACCACCGGCGAGTTTCTCGCCGCCTACCGCGCCCTGACGCAGCGCGGCGTGCGCGTCTGCGTCCACCTCATCGACGGCCTGCCCGGCGAAACGGAGGCGATGATGCTCGAGACGGCCCGCGCCGTGGGAGCACTTCGCCCGGGCGGGGTCAAGCTCCACCTGCTGCACGTCCTCGAGGGAACGGCGCTCGCGCGCGCGTGGCGGCAGGGCGCGTACCTGCCCCTCGGGCGGGACGAGTACATCCGCGTCGTCTGCCGCCAGCTCGAGCTGCTTCCCGCGGAGACGGTCGTCGAGCGCCTGACGGGCGACGGGGCGAAGGACGTCCTGCTCGCGCCCCGCTGGAGCCGCGACAAGCTCGCCGTCCTCGGCGGGATCGACCGCTTCCTCGCCCAAAATGAGATGTGGCAGGGGAGATTGTTTTCCGGCGGCTGACGCCGCCTTGTCTTTTTCACCATGGGAGGAGTATACATGACAACCTATCGCACCGCAAAGCCCGAGGAGTTCCTCGATCTCATCGATTTCGCAAATTTCGTCTTCAGCCACGATATTGTGCCGTTTGACTTCGCAAAACTCCTGCCGAAGGTATACGGATCGGATAAGAACACGTCGAATATACATAAAGTAGCCGTTTCCGACGACGGAAAGCTCCGCGCCGAGATCGCCTGCCTCCCGCAGACGGTTCACGTCTGCGGCCGGACGCTCCGCGCCGGCTTCATCGGCACGGTGTCCGTCCACCCCCGCGCGCGCGGCGAGGGACACATGAAGGCCCTCATGAACGCCTGGATCGACGAGCTGCGCGGCTCCTGCGACCTCTCCGTCCTTGGCGGGCAGCGCCAGCGCTATCAGTATTTCGGCTACACGCACGGCGGCGAGCAGGTCGCCTACCATATCACGGAGCCCAACATCCGCCACGCCCTGCGCGGCGCGGACGCCTCTCCGTTCGCCTTCGCCCCGCTCGCCGAGACGCCCGGCGCGGAGGCGCTCGCCCTTTCCCTGCACAACGCCCGTCCCGCCCGCGTGGAGCGCGAGCCCGCCCTCTTCACCGAGGCGCTTTCCTCCTACGGCGCGCGCCCGCTCGCCGTTCTCAAAAACGGGAGGCCAGCCGGCTACCTCGCCGTCACGGACGACGGCAAAACCGTGCAGGAGGCCGCCTTCTCCGACTGGGGCGATTTCGCCCCCGCCCTCAAGGCGTACGCCGCCTTCTCCGGCGCAGACGATTTCACGGTGCTCGCCCCGTCCTGCGATACGGAGCTCAACCGCCGCCTGCTCGCCTTCGCGGAGGGCTACCGCGTCGGGCCGAATCTCTCCATCCGCATTTTCGATTTCGCCAACGTGCTCGACGCCTATCTGACGCTCAAATTCGAGACGGAGGGGCTCGTCCCCGGCGTCTTCTCCGCCGTCCTCGACGGCCAGCCCGTCACGGCGCGCGCGGACGCGAACGGCGTCACGGTGGAGCGCGCAGCCCTTCCCGGCGCGCCGGAGCTCTCCCTCTTCGAGGCGCAGGAGCTTCTGCTCACGATCGAGAGCCGGTATTCGCCCGTCAAAACGCCCGCGGGCTGGTTCCCGCTGCCGCTGTTCTGGTACAACGCCGACAACTTCTGAGTCTCCCGTATTAAAGTTCTGATTTAGAATTAAAACGCCGCCAATCCGGCGTATCATACGAGTACAATCCTTTCTGTGCAACGGGGGTGCCGCCCATGATAACGAAACGCATCTGGCGTATTTTTCTCATTACTTTGATCATCGCCCTGCCCGTGCGCCTGTACCAGACGCTGTGCCTGCTCGAGCCCGAAACGGGCTTTTACAGCGACGGCTTTGTGTCGACGGGCATCGTCTTCATCGCCCTGATGGCGGGCTGCGTGCTGCTCTACGCCGACGCGGCGCGCGGAAAAGCGCCCGTGCCCGTGCTGCCGCTGCGCAGCAAACCCGCCGCCGTCACGGCGGCGATTGCCGGCCTGCTGTTCATCGGGCAGTCGGCGTACAGCCTCATCGCCGCGCCGAGCGTCGAGAACGGCGTAATGAACGGGATCCTCGCCGCGGCGGATCTGCTCGCGGGCGCGGCTCTGCTCTGCCAGGCGTACGGCCACGCCGCCGGGAAGAACCTCTGGGAGCGCCATCCGCTGCCGGCGCTTCTGCCGCCGCTGTGGGGCTGCGTCTGCCTCGTGGCGATGTTCATCACCTACTCCGGGTCGGTCAACATCGCGGAGAACGTCTACGACACCTTCTCTGTCGTCTTTCTGCTGCTCGCCTTCTTCGCGTACGCGAAGCTGCACGCCGGGATGGAGACCGAGCGCAGCGCGCGCGGCATCGTCCGCTTCGGGCTGATGGCCGTCCTGTTCGCGGCGGTGACCGTCATTCCGGAGCTGCTGCTCCTCCTGACGGGCGTCACGCCGGCGACGAGCTACCCCGTCGGGATGTACCTGATGAACGGCGCGGCTGCCCTGTTCCTGCTGTTCTTCCTCCTCGCCCTGCACCGCGCCGAGCCCGCTCCCGCGCCGCGGGAGGAGCCGGAGGACGCGCAGGAGCCCGTTTCGGAGGAGCCGTCCGCTTCCCCCGCGGAGCCGGACGAGACGGAGGCCTTCGCCGGCAAGCTGCAGGAGGCCTACGGGGCGGAGGAGACATTCCTTCAGAAGGAAAAAAGTCCCTTCCCGAAAAATAATTCGGAAAATGACGGGTAAATTCCGTCTCACTACTTGTAAAATCGGTCCAAATGCTATAAAATAGAGACAAGCCTAAGAAAAAATTTTCAGGAGGTATTAGTGTTATGTCCATTAAAGTTGGTATCAACGGTTTTGGCCGCATCGGCCGCATGGTTTTCCGTGCCACTGTGAATCATCCGGACATTGAGATCGTCGGCATCAA
>CALWIH010000142.1 GCA_944380675.1 uncultured Clostridia bacterium
TGCGTCCCGTCATTCCTATCGGCAGAGGCACGGAGGGGGAGGGAAGTTTGCTTGCTTCCGAAATCTGTAAATACAGCACCATAAAGCGATTCCGTCTGCGCGCCAGCACTTTGCTCTCCTTGTCGCTCCGAGCCAGCTTTTTTGCGCTTTTCGGGCAAAAAATACGCAAAAGGGAGAATGGGAAAAAGTTTTCTCGGAATCCCTTGTCAAGTATGCCGGATAGTGATATAATAAAGCAATTTCAACACCTGAGTCATACAAACCGGTCAAATAATGAAAAATGGAGGATGTATCAGAATGGCTTATTATTACAATGAACCGTGTCATACCTTCGACGAATACCTGCTGATCCCGGGGTACTCCTCGGCTGAGTGCATTCCCGCCAATGTGAGCCTGAAGACTCCTCTGACGAAGTTCCGCAAGGGCGAGGAGCCCGCGATTGCGATGAACATTCCGATGGTCTCCGCCATCATGCAGTCCGTTTCCGACGACAAGATGGCCGTCGCGCTCGCGAAGGAGGGCGGCATCTCGTTCATCTACGGCTCCCAGAGCGTCGAGGCGGAGGCGGCGATGGTCGCCCGCGCGAAGGCGTATAAGGCCGGTTTCGTCGTGAGCGACTCGAACATCAAGCCCGACCAGACGCTCGCCGACATCCTCGCGCTCAAGGAGAAGACCGGTCACTCCACCGTGGCCGTCACCGACGACGGCGGCCCGAACGGCAAGCTGCTCGGCATCGTCACGAGCCGCGACTACCGCGTCAGCCGTATGAGCGAGGACGTGAAGGTCTCCGAGTTCATGACCCCGATGGACAAGCTCATCACCGCGCCGAAGGGCGTCACGCTCTCCGAGTGCAACGACATCATCTGGGACCACAAGCTCAACTCCCTGCCCGTCGTGGACGCCGAGGGGCACCTCGAATACATGGTCTTCCGCAAGGACTACGCGAACCACAAGGAAAACCCGAACGAGCTGCTCGACGCGAAGAAGCGCTACGTCGTCGGCGCGGGCGTCAACACCCGCGACTACGAGGAGCGCATCCCGGCTCTGATTGAGGCCGGCGCGGACGTGCTGTGCATCGATTCCTCCGAGGGCTACTCCGAGTGGCAGAAGCGCACCATCGCCTGGGTGCGCGAGCGCTACGGCGACTCCGTCAAGATCGGCGCGGGCAACGTCGTCGACAAGGACGGCTTCCGCTTCCTCGCCGAGTGCGGCGCGGACTTCGTCAAGATCGGCATCGGCGGCGGCTCCATCTGCATCACCCGCGAGACGAAGGGCATCGGCCGCGGACAGGCCACGGCCGTCATCGAGGTCGCCAAGGCGCGCGACGAGTATTTCGAGGAGACGGGCATTTATGTCCCGATCTGCTCCGACGGCGGCATCGTCTACGACCATCACGTCACCCTCGCGCTCGCGATGGGCGCGGATTTCGTCATGCTGGGACGCTATTTCGCCCGCTTCGACGAGTCCCCGACGAACAAGGTGAACGTCAACGGCACTTACATGAAGGAGTACTGGGGCGAGGGCAGCAACCGCGCCCGCAACTGGCAGCGCTACGACCTCGGGGGCGCGAAGAAGCTTTCCTTCGAGGAGGGCGTCGACTCCTACGTCGCCTACGCCGGCAGCCTCAAGGACAACGTCGGCCTCACCCTCAGCAAGGTCAAGTCCACCATGTGCAATTGCGGCGCTCTCACAATCCCCGAGCTCCAGCAGAAGGCCAAGATCACCCTCGTCTCCTCCGTCTCCATCGTCGAAGGCGGCGCCCACGACGTCGTCCTCAAGGACAAGAACGTGACGAATATTAAGTAACCAGGCTGAGCCTGGACGCACTTCGCGCACGCCGCGTCCCGCGGCGAACCACGGAGCAGGAAATCGACCCCTTTGCGATCGGTGTCGCAAAGGGGTCTTGCTTTGCGCCCGCGGACCTGCGGTCAGCACTTCGCGCACGCCGCGTCCCGCGGCGAACCACAGAGCAGGAAATCGACCCCTTTGCGCCCGCATCCCGGTGACCGCAGAAAGTTACGATTTTCATTTTCATCCCTCCTGCCATGTATTTTACATCAAATGCCGGCAATAGTACAGTTACGTGTACTATTTCTACACCCGGCCTTTGTAAAATAATGGTCATGCAGGGGGTGAGTTGGGTGCGGCTGAATGAAGCGGTTGCGAAAAGGCTGGCAGAGCTTTTGGCGGAGAGGAGCATGACGCAGTACCAGCTCTTTCTGAAAAGCGGCGTCCCCAAATCCACAATAGCCAATCTCATGCATGAAAAATACGATTCCGTCAAGCTCCGCGTGCTTCATGAGCTGTGTCAGGGACTCGACATTTCCCTTCCGGCTTTCTTTGATTCCTCGTATTTTGAGGAATGCAATCTGGAACCATAGTGCGTTTCTTTTGATCCGACGCCAAAATAATTCAGGCAAACCCCTTGACAACGGGGGACAAGTAGTTTATAATAAATAACGCTCCGCTACCGAGGCGGAGGGATATGGCGGCATAGCTCAGCTGGCTAGAGCATTCGGTTCATACCCGAAGTGTCACTGGTTCAAATCCAGTTGCCGCTACCATACGGCCCGGTGGTCAAGCGGTTAAGACACCGCCCTTTCACGGCGGCTTCACGAGTTCGAATCTCGTCCGGGTCACCAAAATGGCGGTCATTAACCTCTGAAGCAATTTCAGAGGTTAATGTTTTTCCTGACCACCGTACGTCGTTCCGGCGCGAAAGCGCAGCAAAAACAAACGCCGTTTGTTTTTGATTCGGACGCATAGCTCAGCTGGTTAGAGCGCTCGCCTCACACGCGAGAGGTCATGGGTTCGAGTCCCCTTGTGTCCACCAGGATTGCGGCTCGTCCGCAGCAGAAAAAACCGCCATTGTGCGGTTTTTTTCGTATATTGAAGAAATTTGTCCCCCGCCGCGCCGCGTTCGGCTCTCCGGCGGAGAAAGGTCGGTTTGCCATGAAGAAAAGATGGATCGCCGCGGCCGCCGCGGCTCTCGTCTGCGTTTCGTCCCTCTGCGGCTGCGGGGAAGGGGTCGTCGACCTGACCGGAAGCAGCAGCCAGTCGGCCGTCTCTGAGGAAACCTCCTCCGCCGTCACGGAGACGGACGTGCAGGACAGCCTCCTCGGCCTTGAGGAGTTCATGATTGCCCAGGGCTATGTTTCCGGGACGCCCTCCGAGATGAACGGCGCGCTGATCGGCGCGAACGAGCTCGGCCATCGCTATGTGAGCGGTACGATCACCGCCGAGTTTTACGAGTACGACCTTGAGAACCTCAACGAGACGGCGGAGACCGTCCGCGCGAGCGTCGAGGCGAACGGAACTTTTGAGATCGTCGGCCAGACGGTGTCGAACGTGTACCTCTCCGACAGCGGAAAGTACCTCATGATCTACACGAACGCCAACACCGACGAGACGAACACCGCCCTGACGCAGGCTGCCATCGCGGCCTTCAAGAGCTTCAAGGCGGAATAAAATCAGGACAAAAACAGGCCCTGCGGAAAGAATCCGCAGGGCCTGTTTTTTGTCCGCGACGGCGAAAAGCGTGTCGAAATTCCACGTTTTCCCGCGGCTTGTGTGGAAAACGGGGGCGTCGAAACGGGGAAGAGAGCCCGTCCCGCCGCGAAATATGGGGCCGCGAAAACCGGGTTTCCACAATTTAAGAGTTTTCCACAGTGGAAAGTTTCAAGAGCAGAAGCGGTGCTGCCCGATCACGGTGATGACGGGACGTGAGAAGATCCACTGGTTCGTCGATTTCGCGGGGTTATAATAATAGATAGCGCCGCCGGAGGGGTCCTGACCGTTGATGGCGTCGCGCGCGGCGCGGTAGGCGCTCTCGGCGACGGGCGCGTTGACGCCGCCGTCGTAGAGGCAGGAGAACGCGCCCGGCTGGTAGATGACGCCCGCGAGCGTGTTCGGGAAGGAGGGGTGCTCGATGCGGTTGAGGATCACCGCGCCGACGGCCACCTGCCCGGCATACGGCTCGCCTCTGGCCTCGGCGGAGATAATTTTGGCCAGAAGGTCAATGTCCTCGCTTGAAAAGCTGCCAAGGCCCGAGGAGCCTGTGATGCCGAGGGCCGCGAGCGTCTTCGGGCCGGCGATGCCGTCCTGCGTGAGGCCGTTGTCGCGCTGGAAGGCAATCACGGCCTTGCGCGTCTTTTCGCCGAAAATGCCGTCCACGGAGCCGGGGTCGTAGCCGTACTCCTTGAGCTTCGTCTGGATTTTGCGCACCTCCTCGCCGCGTGAGCCGACCTTGGAGAGGACGGCGACGCTCTCATTGCAGGAGAACAGCGGGCTGGCGGCCCAGGCCGCGAGAGAGAGCAGCATCACGGCGGCGAGCAGGGCGGGGAGAAAGCGGCGGTACTTTGCGTGGCGGTTCATGCGAACAGCTCCTTTATTCCGTAATAGGGGGACGAGCAGGGGCGCGTGCCGGACGGCCTTCTCGCCCGTTTCGCGCCTTTTTCCTAGTATGCCGGCGCGCCCGCCGCGTTATGCGCCGCAATCATGACCAGAAATCAGGCACAATGCACGCTAAATGAAGCAAAACTGCGAAAAGCGCAAGAAAATGGAAAAAAACCGCGAAAAAGCGTTGACAACCGCGGCTGGATATGATATTATAGTCAAGCCGTCGAGAGAGACGGAAAAAAATCTTGACAAAGCGTCGCGCAAGTGATACAATGTCAAGAGCT
>CALWIH010000143.1 GCA_944380675.1 uncultured Clostridia bacterium
ATGACGCGCCCCGCCGCCTGCATGACCTTGTTCATCCCGGGGTAGCGGTAGGCGTAGGCGAAGCCCTCGCCGCGCTCCGACTCGTAGTATTCGCGCAGCAGCTCCTGCCGGCGGCTGACCTTCGGCAGCCCGACGCCGACGATAACGGCCCCCGTGAGGCGGTCGCCCGCGAAGTCGACGCCCTCGGAGAAAACGCCGCCCATCACGCAGAAGCCGAGGAGCGGCTCTCCCCCGGCGGAGAAGCGCAGAAGAAAGGCCTCGCGCTCGTCCTCGCTCATGCTCCTGCCCTGGCTCACGATGGCAAGCGACGGGTACTCCCCGGCAACGAGCGCCGCCGTCTTCTCCATATACTCATACGACGGGAAGAAGGCGATGCAGTTCCCCGCCCGGGCGGAGGCGAACGCGCCGATGAGCCGCGCGACCTCGGGGAGACTGCGCTCACGGTCGGCGTACTTTGTGCTGACGCGGTCCGCCGTCAGGAGGAGAAGGTTCTCGGGCGGAAACGGCGACGGGATGGCGAGCGTCTTCGCGTCCTCCCCGCCGCCGAGGACGGAGACGAAATACGGCAGCGGCGAGAGCGTGGCGGAAAAGAGAACGGCTCCCCGCCCCTTCGCCATGGACTCGTCGAGAAAGCGCGAGGCGTCCCGGCAAAAGAGGCGGACCATAACCTCGCTGCCGCGGTGCGAGAGGAGCGTGACGTACTCCGGCCCGCAGAGCTCCGAGATGCGCAGAAAGAAGCGCACGGAAAACCACAGCGGGAGAAAGAGCTTGCGCAGCGGGGAATCCTGGTGTTCCGCGAGCCATTCCTCGGCGCGCTGCGAGAAGGCGCGCAGCTCCTTCAAAAACGCGTCCGGCGGCTCGGGGAGCTCCGCGCGGCCCTCGTCTCCGCAGAGGGGGCGCAGGTCGAGCATGGCCCTGTTGAGCTTCTGCAGGAGGCGGGAGAGGCTTTTCCCGCGGTCGCCGACCTCCCGCTTGAGGGCGAGGACGTCGGACTTTTTGAGCTCGGCGGTGTACATCTCGCGGCCCCGCTCGGGGAGGTTGTGCGCCTCGTCGATGAGGAAGACGAAGTCCGTCTTCCCCTCGGCGAAATAGCGCTTGAGGCTGACGAGCGGGTCAAAGAGGTAATTGTAATCGCAGATGACGGCGTCGCACCACTCGGAGAGGTCGAGGGCGAGCTCGAACGGGCAGACGCGGTACCGCTCCGCGGCCGCGGCGATGGTCTCGCGGTCGAAGCGGTCGCCCGAGGTGAGGAGGGCAAAGAGCGCGTCGTTGACGCGGTCAAAGTGCCCGGCGGCGCGCGGACACGTCTGGGGCGTACACTCGGGCGTCTCGAGGCAGCAGATCTTCTCCTTCGCGGTGAGGACGATGCTCTTGAGGCGCAGCCCGCCGCCGCGCAGGAGGGCGAGGGCGTCGGAGGCGGCCTGCCGGGTGACGGTCTTGGCGGTGAGGTAGAAGATCCGGCTCGTGAGCCCCTCGCCCATCGCCTTGACGGCGGGGAACAGCGTGGAGATCGTCTTCCCCACGCCGGTCGGTGCCTGACAGAACAGGCGCTGCCCGTCGCGCAGGGCGCGGTAGACGGAGGCGGCAAACAGCCTCTGGCCGCGGCGGTACTGCGGGAAGGGGAACGCGGCGTCCCGGATGGAGGCGGTGCGCGTCCTTCGCCAATCGCGCTGAAAGCGCGCCCACGGGGCGTAGAGGGCGAGCAGGCCGGAGAAGAAGGCGGCGAGCTCCGCGGCGGAGAAGACGCGGGAGAGGCGCTTTAAGTCCCAGGACTCGGTCTCGCAGTAGGTGAGGCGGACGACGGCGGCGGGAAGGCCGTCGCGGACGCAGAGGAAATGGGCGTAGCACTTGGCCTGCGCCCAGTGCACCTCGAAGCCGTCCGGCGGAAGGGCGGCAAGCGGGCGGGAGACGGTCTTGATTTCGTCGACGGTGACGGCTCCGTCCTCCTCGAAGACGCCGTCCGCGCGCCCCTCGACGCGAAAGCGCAGCTCCTCGAAGTCCTCCTCATGGGAGAAGAAGACCTCGGCGCGGTAGGATTCTCCGGCCTCCTTCTGGAGCCTGCGGTGGATGCGCGCGCCCTCGGCGGCGCGTTCCGGGGCGTTCCCGCCGGAGCCGCTGTCGAGGTTCCCGCCGCGCAGCAGGAACTCGACGAGTCCGCGCACGGAAAGCCGTATTTCGTCCACACCGGCACCTCCTCTTCCGCCTTCTTGCACAGGGATCTTATTCAGTATAGCACAAAAATCGCAAATGCGCGGAAAGAAAATTTTTTGCGGCGTATCTGTTGTATTTGCAGAGCAAATTTACTATAATAGATTACGTTCATTGAAGGAAACGGAAAATCGGAGTTCCGAACAGACAAAATCAGGCAGAGGACCGGCGGCATCGGGCTTTGCGGCGCATTGCCCGCGGGTTCCGCCGTTTTCTTTTGCGGAACGGCCGGAGGAAGACGGAGGGTCGCATGAAGAAAATCGGCTTTGACAACGACAAATACCTTGAAATTCAATCGAAACACATTCAGCAGCGCATCGCGCAGTTTGACAACAAGCTGTATCTGGAGATGGGCGGCAAGCTGTTTGACGACTTCCACGCGTCGCGCGTGCTGCCGGGCTTTCTGCCGGACAGCAAAATCAAGATGCTGACGCAGCTCTCCGACCAGGTGGAGATTGTCATCGTCATCAACGCGACGGACATTGAAAAGAGCAAGGTGCGCGGGGACATCGGCATCACCTACGACGCGGATGTTCTGCGCCTGATTGACGCGTTCCGCGGGAACGGGCTGTATGTGGGAAGCGTGGTCATCGCGCAGTATTCGGGGCAGTCGACGGCGGACACGTTCCACAAGCGGCTCGAGTCGCTGGGCGTGAAGGTGTTCCTGCACTACCCGATTGACGGGTATCCGTCGAACATTCCGCACATTGTAAGCGACGAGGGCTTCGGGAAGAACCAGTATGTGGAGACGACGCGCCCGCTCGTGGTGGTGACGGCGCCGGGCCCGGGCAGCGGCAAGATGGCGACGTGCCTGTCGCAGCTGTACCACGAATTCAAGCGCGGCGTGAAGGCGGGATACGCGAAATTCGAGACGTTCCCGATCTGGAACCTGCCGCTCGGCCACGCGGTAAACCTCGCGTACGAGGCGGCGACGGCGGACCTGAACGACGTGAACATGATCGACCCGTTCCACCTCGAGGCGTACGGCAAGACGACGGTGAACTACAACCGCGACGTGGAGGCGTTCCCGGTGCTCAACGCGATTCTCGAGAAGATTTCCGGGACGAGCCCGTACAAGTCCCCGACGGACATGGGCGTCAACATGGCGGGCAACTGCATCATCGACGACGAGGCGTGTCAGGAGGCGTCGCGGCAGGAGATCATCCGGCGGTACTACCACACGATGTGCGACCAGCGCCTCGGGCGGGTCGACGAGTCGGCGGTGGTGAAGCTCGAGCTGCTGATGAGCCGCGCGGGCGTATCGGTGGACGACAGGCCGGTTGTCGCGGCGGCGCTGCGGCGCGCGGCGGCGACGGAGATGCCGGCTGCGGCGATTGAGCTGCCGGACGGCACGGTCATCACGGGCAAGACGTCCTCCCTGCTCGGCGCGTCGGCGGCGGCGCTGCTCAACGCGCTCAAGGCGCTCGGCGGGATCGACCATCGGATTCCGCTCATTGCGCCGAACGTGATTGAGCCGATTCAGAATTTGAAGACGCACCATCTCGGGAACCACAACCCGCGCCTGCACACGGACGAGGTGCTGATTGCGCTCTCGATCTGCGCGACGCTGAACCCGGTGGCGGGGCTGGCGCTGTCGCAGCTGTCGAAGCTGCGGGACTGCGAGGCGCACTCGACGGTGATTCTCTCCTCCGTGGACGAGACGACGTTCCGCAAGCTGGGCGTGCGGCTGACGTGCGAGCCGCGGTATCAGACGAAGAAGCTGTTTCACAAATAACAATATTGCGATAAGGCGAGGGGGCTCCGGCGGGAGCCCCCTCTTTTGGAAAGGGGACTGCTGATGATGAAAAAGCCGGAGATTGCCGAGTCGGTCTGCGTCGCGCCGGGGGCGCAGATTATAGGGGACGTCAGGATAGGGGAACGGTCGTCGGTGTGGTACAACGCGGTACTGCGCGGAGACTGCGGGAGGATTGTGATAGGAAAGGAGACGAACCTGCAGGACGGGGTCATTGTGCACTGTTCCAAGGACGCGCCGGTCACGGTTGGGGACGGCGTGACGGTGGGACACGGAGCGATTCTGCACAGCTGCACGGTCGGGAACGGAACGCTCGTCGGGATGGGGGCGATTGTGCTGGACGGCGCGGTGATTGGGGAACGCTGTCTGGTCGGCGCAGGCGCGCTGGTCACGCCGGGGACCGTGATACCGGACGGGACGCTGGCGGTAGGCGCTCCGGCGAGGGTGAAAAGGGAGCTGACAGAGGCGGAGAAGAAGGAATTGAAGGAGAACGCGGAGGAGTATGTGGGGTTGGCGGAGGAGGCCGGGAAAGAAGAGATTTGATGAAGGCGTCTTTCAGCTGAAACGTCAATTTCCGGTTCCGTGAACCGCAAATTGATGTTTCAGACGCCGGCCATTGGCCGGCAGGGGGTCATTTGCAAGAAAAAGAGCCCCTT
>CALWIH010000144.1 GCA_944380675.1 uncultured Clostridia bacterium
CTATGAACGCGGCATGACGCTTGAGACGGCGGCGCAGCCGGGCCTTCTCGTGCAGGGGGACGCGAATCGCCTTGCGGAGCTGACGACCATCCTGCTCGATAACGCCGGGAAATACGGCGTCCCGGGCGTTGTCGAGGTGAAGCTGCGCCAATCCGGCAGGCGATACGCGGAGCTCTGCGTCTCGAATCCCGGTTCCCCAATTGCAGGGGACGAGCTCGAACGCATTTTTGACCGCTTCTACCGGGCAGACAAGGCCCGCAGCGGAGCCGGGAGCGGCCTCGGCCTCTCGATCGCCGAGACGATCGCCCGGGAGCACCGGGGAAAAATTTGGGCGGAGAGCAAAGAGGGAAAAAATCGCTTTCTTGTCCGTCTGCCGCTTGCCGATCGCGGGAAAGGCGAACGGGGCGGATAGGCAACAATTTATGAAATGTTTACAAAGAGGGCGCTGACGTTTCAGCGCCCTTTCAGTTTCCTGTGCTACAGTGTACGAGGGGAGAACGCCTGCGAAGGATCTTCCTGAGAAGATAGCAAAGGAGCTGCGTGGAATTGAGAACAGTAGTGAAACAACGGACGAATCGATGGGTGATGGGATTGACGGCCTTCTGGCTGTCCGTCCTGCTGTGCGCAGCGGCGGCTGTCCCCGCTCATGCGGCGGGAGGCCTGGAGATGAGCACCGATTACACCGGCCTCAAGGTCGGCGCGGGGGACGCGCTTTCGTTTACGCTCGACTTTACGAACGATACCGGCTCGGGCGGCGCGGCAACGCTGTCGGTCGTCTCCATTCCGGACGGCTGGACGGGCTACTTTGACGGAAACGGCAGCGAAATCACCGGTCTCTACCTCAAGAGCGGTGAAAGCGCCGACCTCGCGACCTTCCAGCTGACCGTCCCGGCGGACGCGGCGCAGGGCGACTACGCCGTGACGCTCCAGGCGAGCTGCAACGGGGCGGTCTCGTCCCTGACGCTGAACCTCTCCGTAGACGCCGAGGAGCTCGGCGGCAGCGCGCTCTCGACCGATTACGCGGAGCAGGAGGGCGCTTCCGGTTCGAGCTTCACCTTCAGCACGACGGTGCAGAACAACACCGCGAGCGAGCAGACGTACAGCTTTTCCTCCGGCGCGCCGTCCGGCTGGCTCGTGACCTTCAAGCCCTCCGGCGAGGACACGCAGGTCTCCGCCATCACGGTTCCCGCCCGCAGCAGCCAGGCGATGGAGATCACCGTGACGCCGCCGTCGAACGTGGAGGCCGGGGAATATGACGTCCCGATCTCCGCCGTGTCGGCCTCCGAAAATCTGAGCGCCGATCTGAGCGTCGTCATCACCGGCACCTACACGCTCTCCCTGAGCACGCCGGGCGGGCTGCTCAGCTTTGACGCCGTTGCGAACGAGGCTTCCTCCGTGTCGCTGACGCTCACGAACGAGGGCAACGTCGACCTGCAGAACATCACGCTTTCCTCGTCCGCCCCGGACGGCTGGAACGTGGAGTTCTCTGAGTCGACGATCAGCGTCCTCGAGGCCGGAGCCTCCTGCGACGTGACGGCGAAGGTCACGCCGTCCGAGGACGCGCTCAGCGGGGACTACGTGCTGACGCTTACCGCGAAGACAAGCGAGGCGAGCGACGACGCCGAGTTCCGCGTTACGGTCAAGACGGAGACGCTGTGGGGCGTCGTGGGCGTCCTCATCATTGTGTGCGTCTGTGTCGTCCTCTGGTTCGTGTTCCGCAAGTACGGGAGGCGATAAGATGGAGGACGTGATGATTCGCACCACCGGCCTTACAAAAGCGTACGAGTCCGTCGTCGCGGTCGATCACCTCGACCTCGAAATTCGCCGCGGCGAGGTGTTCGGCCTGCTCGGCCCGAACGGCGCGGGCAAGACGACCACGACACTGATGCTTCTCGGCCTCACGGAGCCTACCTCCGGCGAGGCGAAAATCGACGGCTACGACTGCACCCGCAACCCCATCGCAATCAAGAGCATTGTCGGCTATCTGCCGGATCAGGTCGGATTCTACCCCGACCTGACAGGCAGGGAAAACCTGCGCTTCACCGGCGCACTCAACGGTCTCCCGGAGGCCTACTGTGAGGAGCGCGCCAAACGCCTCCTCGAGCGCGTCGGCCTGACCGAGGCCGCCGACCGGAAGACAGGCGAATATTCGCGGGGCATGAAGCAGCGCCTCGGCATTGCGGACGTTCTGATGAAGGATCCGAAGGTCATCATTATGGATGAACCGACGCTCGGTATCGACCCCGAGGGAATGCGCGAGCTCATCAGCCTCATCCGCGATCTCTCCGTCGAAGACGGGCGCACCATCCTGATTTCGTCGCACCAGCTGCATCAGGTGCAGCAGATCTGCGACCGCGTCGGCATCTTCGTCAAGGGCAAGCTGATCGCCTGCGGGCACATCGAGGAGCTCGGCCGCCAGCTCGAGAATGAGGGACGCTATCTCCTGACGCTGCAGGCCGACCCGGGCGGGGAGAAGCTGAAAAACGCCATCGCTTCGCTCGAGAGCGTTCGCTCCGTCGAGGAGGGGGCGGGCGGCGTCCTGCGCATCGACTCCTCCGCCGACATCCGCCCGCAGGTGACGGCGCTTCTGAGCAAATACGGTCAGACGACGCTCCTCCTCCGCCAGGAGGGCGGCGACCTCGACGAGATTTACCACAGATTCTTTGAAAAGGCAGGTGAGCCGAATGAACATGGCGGCAGTCAGGGAAAAACTGGCAAGCTTCGCTCCTTCCTTCAAACGAAATTCCACAAAGCGTAGAAGGAACGGCCTGTACGCGCTGTTCCGCAAGGAGCTCGCCGACCATCTGCTGAGCAAACGGCTCCTTATCATTTTTCTTCTCTTTCTCCTTGTGACGACGGCGAGCCTTGTAGGCGGCGTGTCCAACCTCGCCGAGAACATGACGGAGGACACCGAGTTCGTGTTTCTCAAGCTGTTCACGACGGGCAGCGGCTCCGTGTACTCCTTCGCGACCTTCCTCGCCTTCCTCGGCCCGCTGGCCGGCATTACGCTCGGCTTCGACGCGGTGACGAGCGAGCGCTCGCAGGGGACGCTGAACCGCCTTGCCTCCCAGCCGATTTACCGCGACTCCATTCTCAACGCGAAATTCCTCGCGGGGACGGCGGTCATCTTCCTGCTTGTCTTTGTGCTCGGCGGTTATATTTCCGGCGTCGGGCTGATTCGCCTCGGCATTCCGCCCTCGTTTGAGGAGGTGCTGCGCGTCCTGGTTTTCCTCCTCCTCGCCGGGGTCTACCTCTCCGTCTGGATGGCGCTGGCCGTCATCCTCTCGGTCGTGTGCCGGCACGCCGCGACCGCCGCGCTCATCTGCATCTCGGTCTGGCTGTTTCTGAGCCTGTTCATGAGCCTTGTCGCCAGCGGAATTGCGAACGCGGTCTATCCGCTCGACGGCTTTGCAGGGCTGATGAACGTGGAGAGCAACTACAATCTTACCCTTGCGCTCAACCGTATCTCGCCGTACTACCTGTTCAGTGAGGCGGCGTCCACGATCCTCAATCCGAACGTGCGCTCCATCGGCGTTGTGACGGCCTCGCAGGCGTCGGGCGCCGTGGCGAGCAGCCTTCCCCTGGAGCAGAGTCTGCTGCTCATCTGGCCGCACCTTGTGGTGATGATCGCGCTCGCCCTGCTCGGCTTTGCCGCAGCCTACGTTGTCTTCATGCGTCAGGAGCTGCGCGCCTGACCCGCCGGCCTGTGAATAAGATTCGGCGTTTTCACCATTGCCGGTTTTTCTCATTTTCTGTAAAATAGATTTGTATTATTCTTTTACAGAAAGAGAGAGAACGTATCGTGTGCCAGTTGGAGTAATCGTGAATGTGTTGTCTGTTGTCTTGGGCGGATTGTTCGGCGCGTTGGCCGGACACAAGCTGCCTGCCGCGCTGAAAACGCAGCTGAACGCCGCGTTCGGCACCTGTGCGATGGGAATCGGGATCAGCTCGATTATCCTGATGAAAAACATGCCTGCCGTGATTTTTGCGGTTGTTGTGGGGACGGCCCTTGGTCTGGCCTGTCGCCTTGGTCTTTTGATTCGCCGGGGTGCGGAATGGCTGCAGAAGCCAATCTCCGCGGTGTTTCATTCGGAGCAGGGAAATGTGAGCGAAGAGGAGTTTTCTTCTACCCTGGTGACCCTCGTCGTCCTTTTCTGCGCAAGCGGCACCGGCATCTACGGCACGCTGACCTCCGGCATGACGGGAGACCACACCATCCTCATCGCGAAATCCGTGCTCGACCTCTTTACTGCGATGGTGTTTGCCTGCAATCTCGGCGCCGTCGTTTCGGCGGTGGCGGTACCGCAGCTGGTCGTTTATCTTGCGATCTTCTTCTGCGCGAAACTGATTTTTCCGCTCACAACGCCCGACATGGTCGACGACTTCAAAGCGTGCGGCGGCATCCTGATGCTCGCCACGGGTTTCCGCATGGCGAAGATCAAGGAATTTCCTGTCGCCGATATGATTCCGGCCATGATTCTTGTCATGCCGGTGAGCTGGGCGTGGAGCCGGTGGCTGCTGCCGCTCCTCGGATAACAAATCGGACAACAAAAAAGACG
>CALWIH010000145.1 GCA_944380675.1 uncultured Clostridia bacterium
TTCGGCATCCAGAGCAGCGGCGGCATGGACACGAAGGCATGGATTACGATACCGGTGGTCGGGCTGTCGTTCCAGACGAGCGAGCTCGTCAAGATTGTCTTTATCGTGACGTACGCGAAGCACATCTCGACGGTGAAGGAGCGCGGCCTGCTCGACCATCCGCTGCACGTCATGCTGCTCGGCCTGCACGCGCTGTTTCCGGTGGCGTGGATGGTGCTGGTACAGAAGGACATGGGCTCGGCGGTGGTGTTCTTCTTCATGTTCCTGGCGGTGAGCTTTGCCGCGGGGGTGAAGCTCCGCTGGTTCGCGGCGACAGCGGGGCTGCTTGCGGTCGCGCTGCCGCTCGCGTGGAACTTCGGCGTCATCAAGGACTACCAGAAGACGCGGCTGACGTCGTTTCTGCATCTGGAGGACGACCCGACGGGGACGGGCTGGCAGCAGATTCAGGGCCGGATTTCGATCGGCAGCGGCCAGCTGTTCGGCCGCGGGCTGGGGACGGCTCCGCGCGTCCAGAAGGGCGTGGTCTCGATCCAGGAAAGCGACTACATCTTCTCCGTCGCGGCGGAGAGTCTGGGATTCATCGGCTGCTGCGCGGTGATACTGCTGCTGCTGGGTCTGATGATACGGACGCTGTACGTCGGCATTCACGCGACGGACCTTCTCGGGACGGCGATTTGCGTAGGCTTTTTCGGGATGATAGCGATCCAGACGGTGACGAACCTCGGGATGTGCCTCAATCTTCTGCCGGTGATGGGCGTGACGCTGCCGTTTTTCAGCGCGGGCGGCTCGTCGAGCGCGTGTCTGTATTTCGGGTTCGGACTGGTGGAGAGCGTGGCGATGCACAGAATCAGCGCGGACCATGTGAGCGTGCAGAAGATACATAGGAATGGGTATCCGGTGCAGGGGGGCTGAGGGAAGCTGAGTGCTGAAGGCGGGCAAAACGTGAAAGTTTCGCCCGCCTTTTCAAAGGCGGCGGGGGATCGGGGGCGGCGCCCCCGCGCAGTCAGCTAATGGTAAGCAAAAAACGCGAAGCCAGAGAAAAGCGAGGGGAAACAGCGTTAGCGTCTTTCCCCGGATTGCCCACACGGCACCCTAAAGCAGTAAGGAAAGCTGCTTGATACAAGAATAAAGCTGCATACTTTCGCAAAGAAAAACAGAGGCGGGAAAAGTTCCCCTACCTCTGTTTTTTTCGTCTTTATGATGTTCTAGGAAAGAAATTAGCCTATGGATCAATAAGCTTATTTCTCTGGTTTCAGACTTTGTGGGATTCGTCCGGGGAAATTCGCTAACGCTGTTTCCCCTGCCCTTTTCAGGGCTGCGCGCTATTGTTCTACGTTAGCTTTTTCCGCGGGGGCTCTGCCCCCGGCCCCCCGCCGCCTTTTGTAAAAGGCGGCCTAAAACTTCACGTTTTGCTCCCCTTCAGCACGCCGCTCTGCAGCGCCTTGATCTTCTCCTTCCTCCTTCTCGTCTCCTCCTCATCCACCGTCAAATTCCCGTCCTCGTCTATCGCGAGAACGCTGCCCTCCTTCGCATTCTCCGGAAGCTCCGCTTTCTCTATCCCGAAAAAGCGGACCTCTTTCCCGTTCTTCCCCGCTTTCTTCCCGCTTTCCTTCGGCTCCTTCGTTCCCTTCGTCCCTTCCTTCGCAATCTCCTCACAGATTGCGTACGTCCCTTCAAACCGGTCAATAATAAGCTGTCTTCCCATCTTGTTCCGTCTCCCTTCCGTTTTCCTTCGGCCCGCTTCCGTCCGTTCCGCCGGGCTTCTGTTTTTCGTAAAAAATAGTGAAGTGATAAGATACGCCTATCTCTCCTATCTCCTCTTTCTCTCCCGCTCCGCGTCCTTTTCCCATCGTCCGCCGAGCTTCGAGCCGGGCTTTTTCTCTCCTTTGCCGCTCCTTCCGGCAGGTTTCCCGCCCCTGGCGCGAGGCGTGTTCGCGTCCTTCCCGGGACGCGGCCTTCTGCCCGCCGCGGGCGGGATGAGGCAGTGCTCGCCGTACCCGATGAGGTCTCCCCTCCCCGCCGCGCGCAGCGCTTCCTCGACAAGCTCCCGCTTCGACGGGTCGAAATACTGCAGCAGCGCCCGCTGCATCGCCTTCTCCTTCTCCGTCCGCGGCACATAGACCGGCTCGAGCGTGTACGGGTCGAGTCCCGTGTAGAACATACACGTCGAGATCGTCCCCGGCGTCGGGTAGAAGTCCTGCACCTGCTCCGGGCGCAGATGCTCCCGCTTCAGAAACAGCGCGAGCTCTACCGCGTCCCGCAGCGTGCTGCCGGGATGCGACGACATCAGGTACGGGACAAGATACTGCTCCTTCCCGATCTTCTTCGTGTACCGGAAGAATTCCCTCTGGAACGCGAGGTACGACTCGATGTGCGGCTTGCCCATCGCGTCGAGCACCGCCGCCGAGCAGTGCTCCGGCGCGACCTTGAGCTGCCCGCTGACGTGATGCTCAATCAGCTCGTGCAGGAAGGTCTTGTCCTTGTCCTCCATCAGATAGTCGAACCGGATGCCGGAGCGGATGAACACCCGCTTCACTCCCGGCAGCGCCCGCACCTTCCGCAGAAGGTTCAGATACGCGCTGTGGTCGACCTCGAGCGCCGGACACGGCGTCGGCGCAAGGCATTTCTTTCCCGCGCACAGGCCGAGCCGCTTCTGCTTCTCGCACGACGGCGCGCGGAAGTTCGCCGTCGGCCCGCCGACGTCGTGGATGTACCCCTTGAAATGCGGCTGCTCTGTCAGAAGCTTCGCCTCCCGCAGGACGCTCTCCTCGCTGCGCGTCGTCACCATCCGACCCTGATGGAACGCGATCGCGCAGAAGTTGCATCCGCCGAAGCAGCCGCGGTTATGTGTGATGGAAAACTCCACCTCCTGTATCGCCGGGACGCCGCCCTGCTCCGCGTAGCACGGGTGCCAGGTGCGCATATACGGCAGCTCGTACACCGCGTCAAGCTCCGCCCCGTCGAGCGGCAGCGCCGGCGGATTCTGCACCAGAAGGAGCTTGCCGTGCTTCTGCAGCACGCGCCTGCCCCGCACCGCGTCCTGCTCGTCCTGCTGCTTGCGGCACGAAACCGCGTATTCCCGCTTCGACGCGCAGACCTGCTCGTAGCTCGGGCAGTCGACCGCCGGGCCGGGCTCGTACTCGCTCGTCGGTATCAGGCAGCACGTCCCCCGGATGTCCCGCAGCGACGAGACGGGCTCCCCCGCCGCGAGGCGATCGGCGATCTCCACCGCCTGCCGCTCGCCCATGCCGTAGCTCAGCAGATCCGCCCCCGACTCCACCAGCACCGAAGGGCGGATTTTGTCGTCCCAGTAGTCGTAGTGCGCGAACCGCCGCAGCGACGCCTCCAGCCCGCCGATGACGATCGGGCTGTCCGGGTACAGCGCGCGGATTTTTTTCGCATAGACCGTCACCGCCCGGTCGGGACGAAGCCCCGCCCGGTTCCCCGGCGAGTACGCGTCGTCGCTCCTGCGGCGGCGCGCCGCCGTATAGTGCGCCACCATCGAGTCGATGTTGCCCGCGCTCACCATGAAGCCGAGCCGCGGCTTCCCAAAGCGGGTAAAATCGCGGGCCGTCCTCCAGTCCGGCTGCGCCAGCATCGCCACGCGGTAGCCGTGACTCTCCAGCACCCGCGAGATGATGGCCGGGCCGAACGTCGGATGGTCGACGTACGCGTCCCCCGTCACCAGCACGAAGTCCGGGCAGTCCCACCCGAGCGCTTCTGTTTCTTCTCTTGTAATCGGCAAAAACGGCATGGCAGTTCTCCTTTTTATGGTCTCGATTCGTCGTCAGATGTTTACTTCCTCTCCCGGAAAGGTCATCGCATAGCAGAGCTCGCGCGCCGTTTCCCCTGTTTTGGGGTAGGTGCGCTCTCCCTCCGCGTCCTCGAGCGTCATGCCGAGGCGCTCCATCAGCCGGGCGGACGGCCTGTTCCGCGCGTCGCAGTGCGCCACGAGGCGCGTCAGCCCGAGCGTCTCTCTCGCAAAGCCGGCGACGGCCCGCGCCGCCTCCAGCGCGTACCCGCGCTTCTGGTACTCGCTTCGGAACACCCAGCCAAGCTCTCCGGCGTCCTCTCCGAGCTCGCCGTCGCAATAGACGGAGACCGCGCCGATGAGCTCGTCTCCGAGCAGGACGCCGAACTCGTACGCGGACGGCTTCTCCTTCTCCCATTGCGCCGCCGCGTCCCGCAGAAACGCAGCCGTCTCCTCCCTCGTCTCGTTCGGGAGAAACAGCATATACCGCGTCAGCGCGCGGTCGGACGCGTACCGGTGTACCGCGTCGAGATCCGCCGGTCCGAGCGGGCGCAGCACAAGGCGCGCCGTGTGCAGTTCGGGCATGAGACGCCCTCCTCTCCTGTTGTTGTGATGGGACGCGCTTATCCTTCCTTCCCCTTCCCGAACAGCTCCCGCACGCCCATGACGAGAATCAGGACGGCGAAGCCCTTCGAGAGCCACGCGGCGTCGAG
>CALWIH010000146.1 GCA_944380675.1 uncultured Clostridia bacterium
AAAACAAATGCGGCGGCTGGGGATTTGTGCGTTCGTCAGCGGATAAGGGCGGCGGGCTGCGTGCTTTCGGGCGCTGAGCGGCCCGCGCTCGGGTATTCACCTGATTATTATACCACAGCACAGGGCAAAACGGCAACGAAGGATGGAACTTCACAAAGGATTTGCAAAACCGGCAAAAGCGGGTATAATGGAAGAAGCGAAGCCGCCCGTGCCGGGAAAGGGGGAAGGACGATGAAAAACACACGCCAGCGCGCCGCCATCCTGCGCGTGCTCGACGAGTCCGCCGAGCCGCTCAGCGCGGAGGAGGTCTTCACGCGTCTGCGGGAGACGGAGCCCGCCATGGCGCTCTCGACCGTCTACCGCAATCTCGAGCGCTTCTGCTCCGAAAACCTCCTCGCCCGCGACGATTTCGGCGACGGCGTCGTCCGCTATTCCCCGGCGAGGCGGCACGGCCATTATCTGATCTGCACCGGCTGCGACGCGCGCGTGCGCATCGACGACTGCCCGCTCTCCTCGCTCGAGGAGGGTCTTGCCCGCGAGACGGGCTTCTCAATAGAGAGCCACAGCCTGACCATCTACGGCAAATGCCCGCGCTGTGCGGGTAAAGATAAATAATTCTTTCCGCAAGCGGAGAGAAGCTGGGAGGAAATCGTATGAAGGAACAGTTTGTAGAGGAATATCTGCAGTACGGCGTGCGCCTGCACAAGGACATCGTCTTCGGCAACGCGGACGGCACGGCGCTCAAGCTCGATCTTCTCGTCAGCCGGGAACCGCGCCGCGAGCCCTCGCCCGTGATTGTCTGGGTACACGGGGGAGGATGGTGCAACCACGATCTCGACCGCAACTACCGCCCGGAACTGGAACTGCTCCGTTACGTCTCACGCGGGTACATTGTGGCCAGCATCGACTACCGGCTCTCGGATCAGGTGCCCTTCCCGGCGCAGATCCAGGACTGCAAATGCGCCATCCGCTATCTGCGCGCGAACGCGGAAAAGTGGAACCTCGACCCGGACCGCATCGGCGTCTGGGGCGAGTCCGCGGGCGGCCACCTCGCCGACCTGCTCGGCGCGGCGGAGGATGTCCCCGAGTTTGAGGGGAACGGCGGCTGGCAGGGCTATTCGAGCCGCGTCAGCGCCGTGTGCACCTGGTACTCGCCCGCCGACCTGACCGGCACCGCCATCGCGCAGGACGACGGCACCGTCAATCTCCTCGTGGACAACCCCGCGCCCGACAAGCTCCCCGAGGCGCTCCGCCTCGCGAGCCCCGTGACGTATCTCCATCCCGGGATGCCGCCCTTCCTCGTGATGCACGGCAACGCCGACGAGCTTGTCCCGTTCGCGCAGAGCGAGGAGCTGTTCCGCCGCCTGCGGGAGCTGGGCTGCCCCGCCGAGTTTTACGCCGTCGACGGGCAGGGCCACGGCTTCTTCCAGGGCGACGAGCCGTACCGCGTGATTCACGACTTCTTCGACAAATACCTGCTCGTCCGCTGACGGGCAAAGCCCCCGGCGCGTGCTGCGTCCGGGGGCTTTTTGCGCTTATACGCCGTGCTTTCCGCAGATTTCCGCGAGGCAGCAGCGCTCGCAGTGCGGCGCGGTGCGGGCGGTGCAGACGTCCCTGCCATGCTCGACGAGGCGGTGGCAGAAATCGCTTCCCTCCTCGGGCGGGATGAGCTTCCACAGCGCCATCTCGACGCGCTTCGGGTCCTTCACGCCGTCCACGAGGCCGATGCGGTTCACGATGCGGATGCAGTGCGTATCCGTCACGATGGCGGGCTTGCCGAAGACGTCCCCCATGATGAGGTTGGCGCTCTTTCTGCCGACGCCGGGCAGCTGCAAAAGCTTGTCGAAGTCGTCCGGCACCCTGCCGCCGTACTCGTCGCGGAGCATCCGCATACAGGCGCAGATGTCCCGCGCCTTGCTCCGGCCGAGTCCGCACGGGCGGACGATGCGCTCGACGTCGTCCTCGGAGGCGTTTGCCAGCGCGTCCACCGAGGGAAACCGCGCGTACAGCTCCTGCACCACGACGTTGACGCGCGCGTCGGTGCACTGAGCGGCGAGCCGCACGCTGACGAGCAGCTTCCACGCCTCGTTGTAATCGAGCGTACAGCCCGCGTCCGGGTACGCCTCCTTGAGGCGTGCGACGGCGGCGAGAGCCAGCTCCTCCTTTGTCATGGAGCATCATCCTTCCAGTCGAATTTTCTGTCCGTCTTATCTTACCGCGCGCCGCGCCGATTTGCAAGCCCCGCGCGCAAAAGCGCCCTCCCGGCCATCCGGGAGGGCGCTGGAAGAAACGAAACCGGCGCTGGAACCGTTTACGCCGCCGTGGCGACGAGCAGGAAGACGCCGTTCACGAAGACGAGGCAGCTCGTCCCCGAGGCGGGGGCATACAGCTTGAAGAAGTAGTCGCTGCCCTCCTGCGACGCAAGCTCCACGCGGAAGCCGCTGCCGGCCGTCATCGACGGGACGCTCCCGTCCACCGACGTGATGCGGAACTGGTACACGCCGTACACCGTCAGCGGCTGCGTCGTATCGCTCAGGAAATTCGACTCGCCCGGAATGTACCGGTCAATCATCGGCAGCCGGTAGCCGAGGACGCGGCCGCTTTCCGTGGAAACAGCAGACGGTTTCTTGTCGCCGACCTGACCGTCTTCACCCACCTCAATGTCATTGCCGCTCTCATCTGTGAGCGTGGGTTCGGTAACGCCATCTGCCGTCTCAATATTAAAGTTCTTGTCGTCGGGCACCGTGGCTTCGAGATCGGATTGATAAACCGTAATGGTTTCTTTTTCCTCGTCCGCAGTATGCCCGTCCTCCGCGAAGGCAAAAGGCGGGCAGAGAGAAAACAGGAGGCACAAAGTCAGGAGAATCGCGCTCAGCTTCTTTTTCATCTTCTCACCCTTTCATTTCTCTGCGCTCTATCATATACCAAAACGGTATAAGTTTCTAACCTTGAAATGAAAAACCGGTTTTGTACAAACTCTACAGTGTCAATACCTTCTTTTTGGGCAAAAGAGGGGGATGCGGGTTCTTTGGAGCGGAGAACGAAGGGGGGCGAAACGCGTACCCGCAAAAAAAGCCGGGGCACGGCTTTTTGCACCGCGCCCCGGCGAAGGGGACGAAATATTATGCCTTGACGGGAATCCGCGCCACCGTGAAGCTGTACGCGGGCAGGGAGAGCTTTCCGTCGAAGGAAGCTTCTGTCACCTGCGGCGTTACCGTGTCGGGCGCGGTGATGCAGTTGTAATCCGACTCCGCGCCGGAGAGGACGGAGAGCTTCACAGTTCCGGCGGGCGCGAGCGCGTCTCCGAAGCGCAGGGCGAGCTCCTTCGCCCCGGCGCTGTGGTTGACCACCTTCACGATGATCTCGTTCTTTTCCTCGTCGAGCGTCGCGTCCGCGTAGACGTCCTGCTCGCGCAGCGCCTTCTCCTGGCCGTCAAGCGCGAGGGTGACGGTGCCGAGGTTCTCGCCGTACAGCTTCTGGACGTAGTAGCTCGGCGTGCCGTAGGCGCGCGCGTCGTCGAACCAGATCATGTCCGGCGACCACTGCGCGTAGCCGACGCGGGCGAACAGCGGCGCGTAGGACGCCAGCACGACGACGTCCGCGTTGCGCTCCACGCCCGTCAGGAAGGCGGCTTCCGCCAGCGCGCCGCCGAGCGTGTTCGCGTCGGGGCGGTTCATGCCGTTGACGGGATGGGCCGCGTACTCGCCGGAGAAGACCTTCACGTTGCGCGGGTACTCGTCGTAGAAGCTCGTGTGGTCATAGAACCACTCGGGCTTGACATAGTAGTGCTCGTCCACCGCGTAGACGAAGTTCTCCTTCTTCGGCGCGGCCTCCTTGTAGAAGTTCCAGGCCGCCTCGTAGCGCTCCGAGGTGATGTCGGGGCCGGCGGAGCCGATCAGGCGCATCTCGGGGTATTTGTCGTGGATCGCCTTCTCGAACGCCTCGTACCGCGCGAAGAAGTCGATCTTCTCGGTCTGCCACTGCTCGTTGCCGATGCCCATCATCGTCATGCCGAACGGCGCGGGATGGCCCATCTGCGCGCGCAGCGCGCCCCATTTTGTCTCGGGGGAGCCGTTCGCGAACTCGATGAGATCGAGCGCGTCCTGAATGAACTCGCCGAAGGCCGGGTCGTCCATCTCGACGAGCTCGTACGACTGGTACTGGCACGCGAGGCCGACGTTCAGCACCGGCAGCGGCTTCGCGCCGATCAGCTCGCAGAGCAGGAAATACTCGTAGTAGCCGAGGCCGAGCGACTGGTTGTAGTGCGAATAGCAGGTGTGATAGCCGTTCTCCGGCTTCGTGTCGTGCACGGCCCAGCGGTTGAAGTTGACGCGGCGGTGCTCCGGCGCGCCGACGCTCTCCTTCCAGCGGTAGCGGTTCTCGAGCGTGTTGCCCTCGATGATGCAGCCGCCGGGGAAGCGCAGGAAGCC
>CALWIH010000147.1 GCA_944380675.1 uncultured Clostridia bacterium
CTGAATTTCAATTTGCCGGTTGCGTCCCGGCAAATTGAAATTCAGCTGCTCGAGGTGTAGCTTCGCCCTGTGGGGTACGAGGGGTACGCCGCCTTTTGAAAAAGGCCGGCCTGAAACTTTGCCGGCCAATGGCCGGCGTCTGAAACATCATTTTACGGTTCACGGAACCGGAAAATGATGTTTCAGCAGCTTGGCGTAAATCATAAGCCAGCTTCTCCGCACACACCGGAGCCCCGGCGCACTGCGCCGGGGCTCCCTATCTTCAGTATTTGCGTGTGCCTCAAAATACAAATTACAAGCTGTTCATGCGCGGCAAAGCGCGTCTTCCTCCTCAACCAGAAGGTCAAGCTCTCCCTCGTCCCCATTCAGGATAACGAGCGAGGGCGCGTCCTTCGACGGCGCCGGAGCGGGGCGGGACACAGTCGACGCGACAAGCATCACCGACATGGCGGCTACGAGAATCGCGGCGCAAATCGCACCGTATAACAACACCTGCCGTTTGAGCTGAAGCATCTAAAGCCCCCCTTTTTGTTGTCCGGGGCCTCTTGTTTGCCCCTTCTACTTAATAGACGCAGAAACGGGACGATTTGTTTCACTGTTTTGAAATTATTTTGAGGAGAATGTTGCCGGACGCTGCAATAAACGAGCAAGTTGCCCGTCCGCCGTCACGCGAAGAGCTCGTCCCGCGTCCCTTCCCGCACGAAGACCGGAATCTCGTCGAGCGGAGCGGGGCAGAGGAAGCTCTCGCCGCCCTCGCGGACGGAGCCGTCCCACAGGCTCTTCCACAGGCTGCCCTCGGGCAGGTACACGCGGCGCTCGCGCTGGTTCTCGTACAGCACCGGGCAGACGAGCACGTCCCCGCCGAGGAAGAACTCGTCCTCCACGTCCCACGCGGCCGCGTCGCCGGGGAAGTTGAAGAACAGCGGCCGAATCACCGGCGCGCCCGTCTCGTGCGTCTCGCGCATGACTGTCTCGAGGTAGGGGCGCAGCTTTTCGCGCAGGAACAGGTACTTTTTGCAGATCTCGTAGACCTCGTCGCCGTAGCTCCACACCTCGTTCTCCGCGCCGGAGGGCGTCGAGCCGCCGCCGGACGCGCCGATCGGGGCCTTGTGCGGCTCGCGGTCGCCGTGCAGCCGCATGACGGGGCAGAACGCGCCGAACTCAAACCACCGCACCAGGCATTCGTGGAAGGCGGGGTCGCGGATGTCGCCGCCGTGGAAGCCGCCGATGTCCGTCGTCCACCACGGGATGCCCGCGATGCCCATGTTCAGCCCCGCCGCGAACTGGTTGCGCAGCGAGAGGAAGCTCGAGTCGATGTCGCCGCTCCACACGAGCGCGCCGTACCGCTGGCTGCCCGCCCACGCGCACCGCGCGAGGCTCATGATCTCCTCCTCGCCCTCGGCCCGAAGCCCCTCGTACGCCATCTTCGCATACTCGCGCGGGTAGAGGTTGCCGATCTCGAGGTCGCTGCCGCGCCAGTAGCGGTACTGGCTGTAATCGTACCGCGTGAACTCCGGCTCCGCCTCGTCGAGCCAGAACACCCGGATGCCGTGCTTGTAGTAGTTCTCGCGCAGCTTGTGCCAGATATAAGCGCGCGTCTCGGGGTTCGTCAGGTCGGCAAAGCACGCGTTCCCGAGGTGCGTCATCCGGCTCCCGTGCTCGCTGCGCGTCAGCAGGCCGCGCTCGCGCAGCTCCTCGTAGTTCTCGCTCTTCGCCTCGACCGTCGGCCACACGGACACCATCAGCTCAATGCCCATCTCCTTGAGCTCCTTGACCATCGCGTCCGGGTCCGGCCAGTATTCCGGGTCAAACCGCCAGTCGCCCTGATGCGGCCAGTGGAAGTAATCGATCACGATGACGGAGATCGGCAGGCCGCGGCGCTTGTACTCGCGCGCAATCGAGAGCAGCTCCTCCTGCGTCTGGTAGCGCAGCTTGCACTGCCAGAAGCCCGTGCCGTACGCCGGCATGAGCGGCGCGCGCCCCGCGGCGGCGGTGTACGACTCGAGAATCTCGGCCGGCTCGTCCCCCGCCGTGATCCAGTAGTCCAGCTGACGGGTCGACTCCGCCGTCCATTCCGTGAGGTTCTTGCCGAAAACGGCCTTGCCGACGGCGGGATTGTTCCACAGCAGGCCGTAGCCGCGGTTCGAGAGCACGAACGGCACGCTCGCCTGCGAGTTGCGCTGGGCCAGCTCGAGGATGCAGCCCTTGAGGTCGAGCGTGTCCTGCTGGTACTGGCCCATGCCGTACAGCTTTTCGCCGCGGTTCGCCTCAAAGCGCACCTCGAGGCGGTAGTTGTCCGTCCCCTGCACGGGGGTGAAGGTGCGCGGGCAGATCTCGAGCGCGCTGTTGAAGCCCTCGTCCTCCGCGCGGAAACGGTTGCGGTCGTACTCCTCGAGCAGCGCCTCGCCCGTGTCGGCGCGCGTGAAGCGCAGCTTGCCGGACGGCGTGACGTCGCAGCGCAGCTTCCCGTTCACGATGGACGCGCGCGTCCCGTTGATGGCAATCTCCGGCTCAATCGGGGCGGCGGGCAGCAGCGCGAAGTCCTCGTTCGCGAGCAGCGCGTTCCCCCGCGTCGCGCGGACGCGCAGGCTGTTCCTCCCCCACGGCTCGATGCAGAGCAGCTCCTCGTCGTACCGGCGCAGCAGCCGGCTTCCCTCTGTGTACAGCATGAATGATACTCCTCCTTATTCTTATTGCCCGGCGCGCCGCGCGGCGACGACAAACCGTCCCTCGTCCGTGTGGTAGCTGCACGTCGAGAGGGTGACGATCGTGTCGCCGTACTGCGGCGTCACGCCGAAATCATAGAGCGACGCGGCGAGGCACTGCGAGACGAAGCTCTCGAAATCCTCCTGCGCGCTCAAATTGGTGTAGCGGTAATAGCGGAAGACGCCCTCGTCGTCCACGTCGTACGCCTTCGACCGGAAGGCGGCGAAGATCTCATACTCGGCGGACGCTTCATAAATCGTTTCCAGAACAAGCACGGGATGCTCGCGGCAGAAGTCCGCGTCCGCGTACCGGAGCAGCGGGGCGAACATCGTGCCGTTGTCCATGTTGTGGCCGTAGATGATATACTGCTTCCCCTCGGGCGTCCACGACCCGTCGAGGAAGGGGACGCCGCTCTGCGCCCACGAGCCGTCGAAGGCGCGGCGCAGGTAGTGCTCCGGGTCCTCCGGCGTGAACATGACGGGGTAGTCGACGCCCGTCCCCGGAATCTCGAGCCAGCCGAAGCAGTCGGGGTTCATGGCGGTCAGGGCGGCGAGGCCCGGCTCGTCCGCCGTCCCCGCAGAGCCGCTCTGCCCCGCGCTGTCGCCCGCGCTCTCCGCCGCCGGGGCGTCTCCGCCGCTCTGCACGAAGGAGGACGCGCCCGTCCCGCCCGAGACGGCGCTCGTCCCATGCACGATGGCCGCGAGCTCGTCGAACGCCGCCTCCTCGCGCTCCCCGCGCAGCCAGATGGACAGCACCATCCCCGCCGAGACGCAGAACACCGCGGCAAACAGGATCGTCAGCGCAATTCGTATTTTTTTGCCTTTCATCACACACCCCCGAAGCGCAGCCTGGTTGGTATTATTGTAGCATGGGAGAGCGCGGGAAGCAAGCGCGGCGCATGATTCTCCATCAAGCCGGGATTTTTTAAAAGTTTGTAAATGATATGTAAACAACCGCCTTCTTTGAGAAGAATTCTGTATAATAAGGATAGAGAATAAACCGACTGCCGCGTAACAGGCGAAAGGAGACGACAATAAGATGAAATACCGATCGTGGAAAAAGGCGTTCTCCCTCCTGCTCGCATGCGCGCTGGTCTTTACAACGCCGTGCGTGACGAGCGTGTGGGCGGAGGATGAATCGGTCGAGTACGAGGGATAAAGATGAAAGCGCCTGGAAAGAAAAGACGGAGTCCAACTGTGATGTGATTACCGCGGATCATTCTAGTTTGTTCGAAGATTGGTATGTGGCAGAGGGTACTGTTACCATTAACATACTCTCCGTATCATCCGACTGCCATCCAAAACTAATCCTCGCGGACGGGTGCCAGCTCACCGTCAAAAACGGGATTTCCATTTTGGAGAACAGCAGCCTTACCATTTATGCGCAGACGGAAAATGGGAAAGTAACCGAAGCCACCGGCAAATTGACGGCGGAGGCAGACATTTCTTCCAACGCTGCCGGCATTGGCGTCAGCCCCGGCGGTTCCGTCACCATCCACGGCGGCATGGTAACGGCCAACGGCGGCTGGAACGGCGCGGGCATCGGCGGCGGCGGCAACGGCATCGGCGACGGCGGCACCTTCTCCACAGGAGCGAATGGAACGGCAGTGATCTACGCCGAAGGCTCGGAAGCCATTTCCGACCAGAGCAATAGGAACAGCTGGGGCGGCGTCAT
>CALWIH010000148.1 GCA_944380675.1 uncultured Clostridia bacterium
GATGCGGTAGGCCGCTGAATTTTAATTTTCCGGTTCTTCGAACCGCAAAATTGAAATTCAGACGCAACACCCGGCACCGCCGGGTGTTGCAGTTTCACGTGAAACACTCCGTTTTCCGCTCCTTTTTTCCGGCAACCATAAAAAGAAGCTTTATTCTCTCCGAAAAGCGTGATATAATAATGCGGAAGGAGGGAAATGGATGGGAAAAATCATTGCAATCGCCAACCAGAAGGGAGGCGTGGGGAAGACGACGACGGCGGTGAATCTCGCGGCGGCGCTCGGGCTCAAGAAAAAAAAGACGCTGCTTGTGGACGTTGATCCGCAGGGGAACTCCTCGAGCGGCGTCGGCGTAGATCGCCGCAGGCAGAAGTCGACCGTCTATCACGTTCTGCTCGGGGAAACGAAGGCGCAGGACGTCGTCGTCAAGACCGGATTTGACAATCTCGATCTCATTCCCTCCAGCATGGATCTCGCGGGCGCGGAGGTGGAGCTGATAGAACGCGACCACAGGGAGTCGATCCTGCGCTCGGCGCTGGCGCCTCTGCGCGACCGGTACGATTTCATCCTCATCGACTGTCCGCCGGCGCTGTCCATCATCACGACGAACGCGCTCTGCGCCGCCGACACGCTGCTCATCCCGATCCAGTGCGAATACTACGCGCTCGAGGGACTCTCGCAGCTGATGAACACCGTCCGCCGCGTGAAGCGCCAGTACAACGACAAGCTTGACGTTGAGGGCGTGCTGCTCACCATGTACGACGGCAGGCTCAATCTCACGCAGCAGGTGGTCGACGAGGTCAAGAAGTATTTTCCGAGGAAGGTGTATTCGACCGTCGTCCCGCGCACCGTCCGGCTCTCCGAAGCTCCGAGCTTCGGCAAGCCGATCCAGTACTACGACAGGACGGGCAAGGGCAGCGCGGCGTACGACGGGCTGGCCGACGAGCTTTTGCGAAATCAGTAAACCGACGAACCGGAGAGGGGAGATCGAATGGCAGCAAAAAAGGGCGGTCTGGGCAAGGGTCTGGACGCCATCTTTTCTGAAAACGATATGGAAGACAGCAACACCGCCGTCGCGATTCGCATCGACGAGCTGGAGCCGAACCGCGCGCAGCCGCGCAAGAGCTTTGACGACGAGTCCATCGCGGAGCTCGCGGACTCCATCTCCCGGCACGGCGTGCTGCAGCCGCTTCTGGTGCGTCCCCTGATTGGGGGAGGGTACCAGATTGTCGCGGGCGAACGCCGCTGGCGCGCGGCGCGCATGGCCGGGGTCAAGGAGGTTCCCGCGGTGGTGCGGGATCTCAGCGAGAGCGAGGTCATGCAGCTCGCCCTGATTGAGAATCTGCAGCGCGAGGACCTCAACCCGCTCGAGGAGGCGGGAGGCTATCAGGCGCTCATTGAGGAATACGGCTTCACGCAGGAGGACGTCGCCCGTACCGTGGGACGATCGCGTCCCGCCGTGGCGAACGCGCTGCGCCTGCTCGCCCTGCCCGAGGATCTGCGGGAGCTGGTGAGCGAGGGCGTGCTCTCCGCCGGACACGCGAGGACGCTGCTCGCCTTCCCGGACGAGGAGTCCATGCGGCGCGCGGCGAAGCTGGCCGTCGAGCAGGAGCTTTCCGTGCGTCAGCTGGAAAAGCTCGCGCAGGGCGCGAAGGAACAGCTCGAGGAGCAGGAGGAAAAGCGCGAGCCGCCGAAGCGCCGCATTCCCTACTTCGACGAGGTGGAGCTCGCGCTCAACGAGCATCTCGGGCGGCGTGTGGCCGTCAAGGGCAATAAAAAGAAAGGAACGCTCCAGATTGAGTTCTACGGTGAGGACGATCTCGCGGAGCTTCTCAAGCTGTTCGGCGATCGCTGAGCCGCGTGAAACAAAATAAAGGAGACAAGAACAGACATGGTTGATATTAACCTGATCCGCAGAAATCCCGACCTGGTAAAGGCCAACATCAAAAAGCGTGAAATGAACCTCGACGACGTGGTCGACGCGATTCTGGAGGTCGACGCGAAGCGCCGCGGGCTGACCGGCTCCACGGAGGCCATGAAGGCCGAGCAGAACGCCTGCACGAAGAAGATCCCCGCCATGAAGAAGGCAGGGGAGGACGTCGCGCCGGTGATGGCGGAGATGAAGGCGCTCTCCGAGAAGATCAAGGCCGCCGCGGCCGAGCTCGGCGAGCTGGAGGAGAAGCAGAAGGAGCTGATGCTCAGCCTGCCGAATATGCCGGACGAGGACGTCGTCGCGGGCGGCAAGGAGCAGAACGTGCCGGTGCACTATTTCGGCGAGCAGCCGAAGTTTGACTTCGAGCCGAAGAACCACGTCGACCTGTGCGAGAGCCTCGGGATGATCGACTATCCGCGCGGCGCGAAGGTCGGCGGCAACGGCGCGTGGATTTACCGCGGCGCGGGCGCGAGACTCGAGTGGGCGCTGCTCAACTTCTTCGTGAACGAGCATCTCGCGGACGGGTACGAGCTGATTCTCCCGCCGCATATGCTCAACTACGAGTGCGGCTATGTGGCAGGGCAGTTCCCGAAATTCTCCGACGAGGTGTACTGGATCCAGAACCCGACGTCCGCCGATAAGAAGTTCATGCTCCCGACGGCGGAGACGGTGCTCGTCAACCTGCACAGAGACGAAATTCTGACGCTCGACGAGCTGCCGAAGAAATATATCGCCTACACGCCGTGCTACCGCCGTGAGGCGGGCAGCTACCGCTCCGAGGAGCGCGGCATGATCCGCGGCCACCAGTTCAATAAAGTCGAGATGGTGCAGTACACGACGGAGGACGGCTCCGACGCGGCGTTTGAGGAGCTCGTCGGGAAAGCGGAGCGCCTTGTGCAGGAGCTTGGCCTGCACTACCGGCTGAGCAAGCTGGCGGCGGGCGACTGCTCGTTCTCGATGGCGAAGACGTACGATATTGAGGTCTGGATTCCGAGCATGGGGATCTATAAAGAGGTCAGCTCGGCGTCGAACGCGAGAGCGTACCAGGCGCGGAGAGGGAATATCAAATACCGCGGAGAGGATAAGAAGCTGCACTTTGCGCATACGCTGAACGCGTCGGGCTTGGCGACGAGCCGCGTGATGCCGGCGATCGTGGAGCAGTTCCAGAATGCTGATGGAAGTGTGACGGTGCCGGAGGTGCTGCGGAAGTATATGGGCGGCCAGGAGGTTATTAAGCCGCAGGAATAAGCAGCAGCCAAAGGGTTTAGCGGCGTAGCCGAGTGAAGTTTTGGCCAGGCCTTTTTCAAAAGGCCGCGTGCCCCTCGTACCCCCATTAGGGCGAAGCCCAAAAAAAGCAAGGGGAAACAGCGCAGCGTCTTTCCCCGACCGGCGGCGCACAGCAGTGCTTTCTCCCCCAAATCCCCGTCCCCAACAAGAGAGGGAAAACAGCGAAGCGCCTTTTCCCGACCGGCAGCGCACAGCAGTGCTTTTTTCCCAAAATCCCCGTCCCCGATCGGCGCACGGAGCTTCCATGTCCCCGGCGCTTTGTGCTCGTCCCCCGCGCAGAAACCGTTCACAAAAACCACAGGATCACGAAGCCGGGCCTGATTGCGGCCCGGCTTTTTCCACTCGAAAGGAAGTGTTTGTGGAAAAATGGAATACACAGAGGAACAGATCCGCGAATACGCGCTGCCGATGCGCGTGAAGACGTACGACGTCGACCCGAACAGCCGGCTGAAGCTCTCGGCGCTGCTGCGCGTTTGTCAGGAGGTCAGCGAGCGGCATCTCGAGTCGGTCCATATGGGCTATACGGTCATGAAGGAGAAGGGGCTCGTCTTTCTCATCATCTCGAACGCGGCGAAGATTTACCGTCTTCCCGTGCTGGGGGAGGAGCTTGTGCTCCGCACCCACCCGCTCGGGACGATGGGCGTGCAGTTTTACCGCGACTATGAGTTCTGGTCGGGGGACGAGCTTCTGATCCGCGTGATGCAGACGAGCGTCTCCGTCGACCCGGCGGAGCATAAGATCCTGCGCCCGAAGGTGTTCCTCTCCTACGGCGTATTTCATGACGGAAAGGTGCCGAGGGAGGAGAAGGTGGAGAAGATCGCCGCGCGCGAGCTGCCGGAGCTCGGCAGGAGGGTGATTCGCTATTCGGACGTGGACTATAACCATCACCTGAACAATACCATTTACGGCGATATTACCATGGACTACCTTCCCGAATCGCTGCGGGAGAAGCAGTTCTCGTATGAGCAGATCGACTATGTGAGCGAGGCGCTGCTCGGCGAGGAGCTTGTGATCCGCGGGGGAGAGACGGAGGAGGGATTTCTGGTACAGGGGTACCATGAGAGAGGATTGAGCTTTTCCGCGCTGCTGAGATGAAGGGGGGAAGCGGAGGCTCCCTTGATGCAGGGAGCCTCCGCGCTGCTGCGGGCCTTGCC
>CALWIH010000149.1 GCA_944380675.1 uncultured Clostridia bacterium
GGCTGCACCGGCGGCGCGTACGGCTGGCCGTAAGCCGGTCCGTACGGCGGTACGCCCGGCTGATGATACGGCTGCGCGGCCTGTCCGGCCGGGGGCTGCGCGCCTGCCGGAGGCGCGTACGGCTGCCCGTACCCCTGTCCGTACGGCGGCGGCACACTCCGGTCTGCCGGACGCTGCCCGACCGGCGGAGGGGCATACGGCTGCCCGTACGGCGGAGCATACGGCTGACTGTACGGCTGCCCGTACGGCACGGCGTACGGCGGACGGGCAGCCTGCTGCTGCGCCGCGAAGCTGCCGGGCGTCGTCCACGCGACGGTGTGCGGCGGGGCGTACGGCTGCGGCTGCGGCACGGGACGCGGCGGCGGGGGCGGCGTCCCCCAGTCCTCGGGCGCGTCCCACTCGTCCCCCTCCCGCGGCGCGGGCTCCCCGGGGGCGGGAGTCTCCGCCGCGGGTTCCTCCGCGCCCGGTTCACAGGAGGCAGGCTCCTCCGAGGCGGACTCCTCCGACGCATTCCGCGCCGCTTCCTGCGCTGCGGACTCGTCCGCAGCGCTCTCCGCCGCGGGCGGCTCCGCGGGTTCCGCGGTCTCCGCAGTTTCCGAGGGTTCCAAGGGTTCCGAAGGCTCCGCAGAAGCCGCCCCGGAAGCCTCCGGCTCCGCCGGAGCTTCGTCCGGCGTCCACTTGTTTTGTTCGTCCATGTTCATTCCTCAATTCTTCTGGTCTTTGCCGTTCCCGTCGCGGGGAGCGGCGCTGTTCTCGTCGGCCTTGGCAAGCCCGGCCTTCGGAAGCCAGAACTCAAACTGGCAGTATTCGTTTTCCACGCTGCTGGCGGTGATCTCGCCGCCGTGCAGGCGGACGATGGTGCGCACAATGTAGAGGCCGAGCCCCATGCCCGTCTTGTCCTTGCTGCGCGACTTATCCGTCTTGTAGAAGCGGTCAAAGATGAGCGAGACCTCGTCGGCGGGGATGCCGGGGCCGGAATTGCGCACGCGCACGACGGTGCGATCCTCCCGGTCGCTGACGCCGATCTGGATATAGCCTCCCTCGTTCGTAAACTTGACGGCGTTCTCGATCAGATTATACAGCACCTGATGGATCATGTCGGGGTCGCCGTCGACGAAGAGGCTCTCCGCGTCCTCAAGGCCGCGGATCTCGAGGCGCTTCTCCTCGATCGGCTTCTCAAAGGAGAGCAGCGCCGAGAAGATGGTCTGCATGAGATCGAAGCGGGCGAGGCGCAGGTGCAGCTCGCCGCTGTCGATGCGCGAGAGATCGAGCATCGTGCGCACGAGCCGCGAGAGGCGCTTGACCTCGTCGGAGACGATCTGCAAATAATGGCGCTGCTTCTCGGGCGGGATGGTGCCGTCGAGGATGCCGTCGATGAAACCGGCGATCGTGGTCATCGGCGTTTTGAGCTCGTGGGAGACGTTCGCGATGAAATTGCGGCGCACGCTCTCGCTCGTCGCGAGGGAGCTGGCCATGTTGTTGAAGGCGATGGCGAGCTGTCCGATTTCGTCGTTGCCCGTCACGGGGACGCGGCGGGTGAAGTTGCCGTCGCCGAAGCTGCGCGCCGCGGACGCCATATCGCGCAGCGGACGCACGAGGCTGTACGAGTACAGCCACACGATGCAGAACGAAACCATGAACGCCGCGACGGCGGCGAGGATGAACATCTGCATCAGATTGGCGCGGTAATCGGAGAACGAGCGGAAGCTGCACGACGCGAACACCGCGCCGACGTACACCTTCGCGCCCTCCTCTGGGGTATACACGATCGGCACGCCGGCGACGTAGCACGGCGCGTCGTACATTCCGTCCATCGTCGTCTGGCCGATGTACTGGTTGTTGACGGCGCTCAGAACGAGCTCCTCGGAGAGATCCGTCAGTTCCGGGTTCAGGCCGCTGCCGTACGCGGCGGCAATCACCTTGCCGGCAAGGTCGGTGATGAAGACGTCGGAGTCGATATTCTCCGCGAAGGCGGACATGAAGGTCTGCAGGCGGTCGCCCTGCTCGCGCGTGATGACGTACTGGCCGTCGGAGACCTTGATCATGCTCTCCGCCGCGATGGACGCGACGCTTTCCGCGTTCCGCTCGAGCAGCCGCTGCTTCTCCTCCTGCCAGTTGCTCGTCGAGAACGCGAGCATCACGAGGCCGAGGAGAAAAAAGCTGACGAGTATCGTAAAGGAGGTAATTTTCAGATATTTTCGGAACAGCGATTTCTGCATACTTATTCCTTCACTTCGAATTTATACCCGACGCCCCAGACGGTCTTGAGCGCCCACTTGTCGGAGACGCCCTCGAGCTTCTCGCGCAGGCGCTTGACGTGCACGTCGACGGTGCGGCTGTCGCCGTAATAATCGAAGCCCCAGACCTCGTCGAGGAGCTGGTCGCGGGTAAAGACGCGGTTCGGGTTGCTCGCGAGGTGATAGATCAGCTCCATCTCCTTCGGCGGCGTATCGACGGCCTTGCCGTTGACCTTCAGCTCATAATTCGTCAGATTGATGGAAAGCTTATCGTAATGGACCTCCTTGACGAGGTCGTCGCCGTTGTTGCCGAAGCGGCGCAGCACGGCCTTGATTCTCGCCACGACCTCCTTGGCCTCAAAGGGCTTCACCACATAATCGTCGGCGCCGAGCTCGAGGCCGAGGACCTTGTCGAAGACCTCGCCCTTGGCGGTGAGCATGATGATGGGGCACTGCGACTTTTTCCGAATCTCGCGGCAGACCTGCCAGCCGTCGAGCTCCGGGAGCATGATGTCGAGCATGATGAGGTCGGGCTTGTCCGCCTCGAAGAGCTCGAGCGCCTGCCGCCCGTCGTTCGCGATGACGACCTCGAAGCCCTCCTTCTCGATGTAAAGGCGCAGCAGCTCGCAGATGTTTCTGTCGTCGTCGACGACCAATATTTTTCCAGACGCCATACGGCATCCCCCTCTCTTTTTTCCGTCCTGTTGCTGTTGTCCCGCTGCGCGGGAACCCATTGTTTATTATACGGGAGAGGCCGGTCAAAGTGGTGAATTTTTCATGAAAATTTTCCCCCGGGGGCCGCGCGGCGCGCCGCCTCTATGGACAAACCGGGAGAAGGATGCTATAATACTTCCTGCATATAGTATTAAAAACCATTTCATGCGGAAAGGCGCTCGCCGCCGCCGGGAAAAAGGAGAGGATCTTATGGTCAGGATCATCGTCGACAGCACCTCGGACATTCCCCAGGAGGAGGCCGCGCGTCTCGGCGTCATTGTCGCGCCGCTGACCGTCCGCTTCGGCGAGGAGGAGTACCGGGACGGGATTGATCTGCAGCCGCCGGAATTCTTTGCGCGGCTCGCGATCTGCCGGGAGCTTCCGACGACGAGTCAGGTAAGCTCGGGCGTCTTCATGGACATATTCCGCGACGCGCTGGCGGACAAGGACGACGAGATCATCGGCCTGTTTTTGACGCACCGCCTGAGCGGGACGTACCAGTCGGCGTGCATAGCGCGCAACACCTTTCCGCGGCGCAGGATCTACATTCTCGACACCGGGACAGGGTCGTTCGGCTTATGGCTGCTGGTGATGGAAGCGGTGCGGATGCGCGACAAGGGCTGCACGGGCGCGGAGATCGCGGAGCGGCTGGAGGAGCTCAAGCACCGCGTGGTGATCCGCATTGCGCTCGAGACGCTGAAATTCGCGCAGAAGGGCGGGCGGATTCCGATGACGGCGGCCGTTGTGGGCTCGCTGCTGCAGGTGAAGCCGATTCTGCGCATCATCGACGGCAAAATCGAGATTGAGAAGAAGGTGCGCGGGAACCAGGCCGCGTACGACTACATGGCGAAGCGCATGGACGAGGAATGGGACCGCACCTGCGCGCCGAGTCTGTGTTCGGCGCAGTGCCCGGATCTTCTCGCGTCGTTTGTGCGGCGTCTCGAGACGGAGACGGGGATGACGCAGTACGACCATCACGAGCTGGGCGTGGTGATCGGCGTTTACTCGGGGCCGGGAGCGGTCGGCGTGGCGTATCTGCAGAAGAACGCGGGGTATTGAGCAGGCCAAAGGAGGGCAAAACGTGAAGCTATTTCATACAGGCAAAGCTTGCTTTGCCTGTATGAAATAGCAAGGTTTCAGCCAGGCCTTTTTCAAAAGGGTGCCGTGTGCCGGTGGCACACAAACAAGACACCGACCGGAGCGGGAGCGAAGAACGCGTACCCCTCGTACTCCTATCGCGCGAAGCCCCACCTCGAGCAGCTGAAATTTAATTTGCCGGGACGCAACCGGCAAATTGAAATTCAGGCAACACCGCCCCAAGCGGTGTTGCAGGAACAGACGAAGCGTCTTTTTCCGGACGGCGGCGCACAATAGTCCTTTCCTGTAAAAAGCCCGTTCTCCTTCGCACCCGGCTGT
>CALWIH010000150.1 GCA_944380675.1 uncultured Clostridia bacterium
AAACTTTCACTTTCCCAATCGCCAGCCTTCCTCTTTCCCCTCACCGAACCGCGAACCTGCACACGGCATCGGGCAAACCGTCGCACGAAACGCGCAGCACCGCTTCGCCCGGCTCATGTCCCGCGCGCAGGACGGCGAGGGCGCGGCCTTCCCATGAGGTGAATGCGCCGCGGGTATAGTTCTCCTCCGTCTGCGGATTCGCGGAGCCAAAGACGAGCAGCGAGGCCGCGCCTTCGACGGAGGCCGTCAGAGGCCGCTCCGCCCACGGGACACGGCGTCCCGCGGCGTCTTGCAGTTCCACGGCGGCGAAGAGCAGATCGCCGTCCGCGGATGCCGTCTCGCTCTCCGGCACGATGACGAGAGAGACCGGCTCGCCCGCCGTCTCGACGCGCGCGCGGGAGAGCTCCGCCCCGCCGCGGTAGCTCACCGCCTCAAGCACGCCCGGCTCATACGCCGCCGTAAAGCGCGCGGTAAAGCGGTTCGATTCCCCGGCCGGGCTGCGGCCGAGGCTTCTGCCGTTGAGGAACAGCTCGACCTCGTCGCCGGACGAGTAGACGTCAATCCCGACGGGACGCCCCTCCATGCCCGGCCACGTCCAGCGGGCGGAGACCGCCGGCCAGCCCCAGAAGCTCATGTCCTCCCGCAGGCCGAAATGCGCCGGATCGCGCACGGCGAGGAAGGTCTCGTCCGAGCCCCAGACAATGCGGCGGTACGCGAGCTGCGGGCGCTCAAAGCCGCAGATGTCCCAGTCGGCGTCGTTGGCGGCGCGCCACGGGAACGGCCGGGAGAGGTGGAACTCCGCGTTTGCGCCGTCGTCCGGCGCGTGGTAGAAGCAGCAGCCGATGCCGGCCTCGCCGAGGTAGTCGGCGCTCGTCCAGGTGAAGTCGCCGATGACGTGCGGGCAGCGCTTGACGATCGCCCAGATTTTGTCGATCGCCGCCGGGACGCTCTCCGTGCCGACAATGACGCGGTCGGGGAACAGCGCGTGGTCGGACTCGTAGCGGTTTTCCATGTAATTGTAGCCGACAACGTCGAGCGGGGCGGCAAAGCTCTCCGTGCGATCCGCGAAGATGCGGGCGGAATATTCGCCGTCAAAGTTCTGCAGGCTGCCGCCCTCGGCGATCCGGCGCTGCCGCTCCTCCTCGGCCGCCGCGTTGTCATCGTCGTTCATGCCGCTCCACAGGGAGCACAGCGCGTTCGTGACGGGGCGGGACGGGTCGAGGCGGCGCACCTCGGCGGCGAGGCGATGCGCCCAGGCGTACCCGTCGCCGCATCCGGCGCGCTCAAAGACTTCGTTGCCCGTCGACCAGAAAATGACGCTCGGGTGATTGCGGTCACGGAGAACCATCGCGTCGAGGTCGCGCTGCCACCAGTCGGCGAAATGCTCGTAATAGCCGTGGTCCTGCTTCGGGACAAACCAGCAGTCGAACGCCTCGTCGATGACGAGAATTCCCAATTCGTCGCACACGTCGAGGAAGGCGGCGGACGGCGGGTTGTGCGCGCAGCGCACGGCGTTGTAGCCCGCCTCCTTGTGGCGGCGCAGGATTCTCTCATCCTGCGCGCGGAAGCTCGCCGCGCCGTTGATGCCCGAGACGTGGTGCATACAGCCGCCCTTGAGCTTCGTCTCCGCGCCGTTGACGCGCAGGCCGTGGACGGCGTCGACCGTCACCGTGCGGATGCCGAAGCGCGCCGTCGTCTCGTCTGTCGTTTCGCCGCAGGCAATCGAGGCGGACACATCGTAAAGGGCGGGGGAATCGGGGCTCCACAGCGCCGCGCGCGGGACATTGACCCGCACCCGGGCGGTCGACTCTTCCTGCGGGGCGAGCCACAGGCTCGTGAAGGCGCTCGAGCGCGTCCCGTCCGGGGCGGTCAGGGAGACCTCCACGCGGCAGGGCATCGCGTCCGGCGCGTCGCTGCGCACCGTCACCTGGGCGAGGACGAGCGCGTCCTCCCCCAGGACGGCCTCCGTGCGCAGGAACAGCCCCCACGGGACGATGCGCTGCGCCGGGCCGTGCAGCAGCGCGACGGGGCGGAAAATGCCCGCGCCGGAATACCACCGGCAGTTCGGCTGGGCGGTGTTGTCGACCGTGACCTCGAGCCGGTTGTCGCGTCCGAAACGCACCTGCGGCGTCAAATCGACGGCAAACGGGCTGTAGCCGTACGGATGACAGGCGAGACGGCTGCCGTTGAGGCTGACGCCCGCGTTCTGGTACACGCCGTCAAAGAGGACGAGGACGCGCTCGCCTCTCCACTCCTCCGGGATGCGCAGCGTGCGCTCGTACGTCCCCGCCGTGCCGGGATAATAGCCGGAGGCCGGGCCCGCCGGGGCGTCGGCGGCGGTGTCAAGCTCCAGCATGAAGTCGTGCGGCAGCTCCACCTCCCGGAACGCGTCCTTCGGCGCTTGTCCGGGCAGCCCGTGGTGGAAGCGCCAGCCTCTGTTGAGGATCTCCTGTTTCATTTTCAACTCTCCTTTCGCCCGCCCCGCTCTCCGGGGCGGAGCCTGCCGGCGCAAAGCCGCCGGTTGTTCTCTAGCTCATTATAGCACGGGGAGAAGCGGAGAAAAAGCCCCGTTTTTTCAGAAAAGGGCAAAAAAATCGGCCGTTCCCGGAAAGGGACGGCCGACGGGGCAGCGCCGAACGGTTCTTCTCAAAATCCCTGCTCCTTCAGCTCCCGCGCGAGGGAGACGTAGAACTCGCGGACGTCGAAGCCGGGGATGTTCTGGCGGTTGAGGTCGATCATGTCGCCGTGGGAGACGCCGCGCTTTCCCGGCGGCTCGAGCATCCGGAACGACTCGCCCCACCGCATCGATTCGACGCCGACGAGGCCGTCGTTCTCCCCGTCGAAGCGGCGGACAAAGCGCCAGGTGAGGAGAAGCGGCATCGGCGCGGAGAAGGACGAGCGCATCCTTGAGCCGACGCTGCGGTAGACGACGCCCGGCGCGTCGGGGAGAGAGCGGTTGCGCTCCCCGCAGGCGGAGGAGGTGAGGTCCCGCACCGCCGCCATGAAGTCGGGGTTCGCGTCGCCGAAGCGGCGCAGCGCCGCGTTGTAGCTCTTCGCGATCGCGGCGCAGACGGGCGCGGGGCATTTTTCGAGCAGCCAGTCGACGAAGGCGCAGCCGCGGTGCGGCGTGTTGATTGTCGTCAGCGTGGCGGTGAGCGGCGCGAGGCCGAGGCGGGAGAGGGCATACCGGCTGTCGAGGCCGCCCTTCGAGTGGGCGATCAGGTTCACCTTGCCGCAGCCCGTCTCCCGCACAATCGCCTCGACGCGCTCCCTGAGCTCCTCGGCGCAGGAGGCGACGGAGCCGGAGGACTGCTGCTCGCCGTAGTAAACGGCGGCCCCGTTGCGGACAAGCTCGGCGGGAATGCGGCCCCAGTAATTGAAATACTTCTGGTCGCGGAAGAAAACGCCGTGGACGAGGACAATCGGGTACCGCGTCGCGCACAGCCCGCTTTCGCGGCGCGCGAGGTCAAGCGCCTTCTTCTCCGTCTCAAACAGATACTCCTCGCGCACAATCCGGCACGCGCGCCACAGGGCGAAGACGTTCACCGCCGGAATCCACCACAGCAGCAGGAGCAGGACGCGCCGCCGGATGCCGAGCTGGACGGACGCCGCCAGCATCCGCGCGAGGCCGCTGCACGCGAGAATGACGGCGCACAGCGCGGCGAGCAGGACGCTGAGAACCGGCTGCACCGGCGTAAGGCCGAGCGCGCCGAGCCGCGCGAACCAGAGGATGTTCAGCGCCGTGTTCGCCGTCACGGCGGCGAGGTTGATCTTCGTAAGGATCTCGCCGCCGAGCATCACGCCGAGGCGCGTAAAGTTGCCGCGCCCCCAGATCGGAAACACGTTCATCGCCGCAAAGCAGACGCTCAGCAGAAAGGACAGCACAGTCCCGGCGAGAGGAGAAAAGCCAAAGAGCGCCGTCCACACGGGCAGGTTCGACAGGAGCAGCGTCAGGAGAAAGCCAAAGAGCTTTTCAGGCCGGTGCATACGATTCCCTCCGAAATTCATCATGTGTCCAGTATAGCACAGCCCGGAGAAAAAGAGAATCTTCTGCGGCATAAAAAAGCGGCGCAGCTCTGCGCTGCGCCGCCCCGGGGGGAAGGGTCAGCCCTTGAGGCCGCCCGTCTTGATGCCGCCGATGAGGTATTTGGAGCCGAAGAGGTAGAGAAGCATCGGCGGGAGGATCATCAGCGTCGCCGCGGCCATGATGGTCGGCCAGCTGATGACGAAGGTGTTGCTCGCAGTGTACATGAAGCTCGTCATGAGCGCGATGGTCAGCGTGCGCCAGGTGTCGCTGTTGATGTAGAAGACGGGCTGCGTCAGCTCGTTCCACCAGAACACGCAGGA
>CALWIH010000151.1 GCA_944380675.1 uncultured Clostridia bacterium
CGGTCTCCGCTGCCGCTCCGGTCGGTGCCCTATTGTGTGCCACTGGCACACGGCACCCGAGCCGGCAGGCGAGACCAAAGCCCCCGCGCGCTGAGCTAACGGTAAGCATAAACGCGAAGCCCCACCTCGAGCAGCTGAATTTTAATTTGCCGGGACGCAACCGGCAAATTGAAATTCAGACGCTTCATCCGGATGCATCCGGATGAAGCAGAAACAGACGAAGCGTCTTTCCCCGGACGACCCACCCCGAGCGATATTTCAGCCAGATAAGCCTATTGATACAACAGCTCATTTTCAGCACAGCACAAAAAAGCAGAGGCAGGAGAGCCGTAAAGCTTCCTGCCTCTGTTTTTTCTTTTGCGTGATATTCAGCTTGATCTATGGGATCCGGGAGCTTTCCTCCCTGTTTGGGGCTTAGTGCGGGTCGTCCGGGGAAAGACGCTAACGCTGTTTCCCCTGGCTTTTCTTTGGCTTCGCAGAGACTGTTTCAAGGGGGCGCCGCCCCCTTGACCCCCGCCGCCTTTGAAAAGGCGGGCGAAACTTTCACGTTTTCGCTCCCCGGCAGCTGACTGCTACATCGCCTGCATCCTCTCCTGCTCAAACTGCTTGCGGTACAGCTCCCTGTAATACCCCTTCCTCCGAATCAGCTCCTCGTGCGTACCCTGCTCCACGATCGCGCCGTCGCGCACGACAAGAATCAAATCCGCGCGGCGGATCGTCGACAGCCGGTGCGCAATCAGGAACGACGTGCGCCCCTTGAGCAGCAGCTCCGTCGCGTCCTGAATCAGCCGCTCCGTCTTCGTATCGATCGAACTCGTCGCCTCGTCCAGCACGAAGATCCGCGGATCGGCCAGCACCGCGCGGGCAAACGAAATCAGCTGCTTTTCGCCCGTCGACAGGCGGTCGCCGCCTTCGCCGACGTCGCTCTCGTACCCCTTTTCCAGCTTCATCGCTACCTGGTCCGCCGACACGGCCTTCGCCGCCGCGATGACCTCCTCGTCCGTCGCGTCGAGACGGCCGTACCGGATATTCTCCATCACCGTGCCGGAAAACAGGTGCGGGCTCTGCAGAACGTACCCGATGCTGCTGTGCAGCCAGAGCTGGCTGCGCTCGCGGTAGTCCCTGCCGTCGATCAGCACCTGACCCTCCGTCGGCTCGAAGAAGCGGCACGCGAGGTTCACCAGCGTGCTCTTGCCCGCGCCCGTCTCGCCGACGATCGCGATCGTCGAGCCCGCCGGGATCTTGAGGTTGAAATGCGTCAGGACGTTCTCGTTCCCGTCCGGATAGCGGAACGATACGTCGCGGAATTCAATGTCGCCGCGGATCGGCTCCCAGTTCTCCCGCTTCGCCTCGAACGCCGTGCCGTATTTCTCAATCACCTCGGGCGTGTCCGTGATGAGCGGCTCCTGCTCGAGCAGACCCATCACGCGCTCAATGTTCGCCTGCAGCGAGAGAATGTCCGCGATGTTGCGCGCAATCTGCTGAATCGGCTCGAAGATGCCCACCGCGTACGACGTGAACGCCGACAGCGTGCCGATCAGGAGCAGATTGTCGAGCGCCAGCGCGCCGCCGCGCGCGAGCACAATCGCCGTCGTCAGCGAGCTGAAAAACATCACGAGCGGAATGTATACCGCGGAGAGCCGCGCCGCGCGCACCGACGAGACGCGCATATCCTGCGTGACCTCCTCGAATTCGCGGCTGTTCTGATCCTCAATCACGAGCGTCTTCGACGTCCGCGCGCCCATGATGCCTTCATTGTACGCGCTCGTGATGCGCGAGTTCATCTTGCGCACGCGGCGGTTCCAGCGCAGAATCCTGTCCTGAAAATACGCCGTGAGCAGCGAAATCACCGGCACAATGAGGATAACCGCCGCCGCGAGGCCGGGATTCAAAAGGAACATCATCACAAACACGCCGAGGACGTAAAACACCGCCCACAGAATGTCGATCGAGTTCCACGCAATCATGCCCGCAATGCGGTTCGTGTCGCTCATGATGCGCGAGAGCAGGTAGCCGACCGGCGTCACGTTATAGTATGAGAGCGACAGCGTCTGCAAATGCACAAAGCACGCGCGCTTCATGTCGCGCCCGATCTGCATCTCGATGCGCATACTGCGCCGCGCAAACAGGATGACCGACAGCGCCTGGATGCCAATCACGCAGCCGTACAGGAGCGCGAACCCCGGCAGGCCGGACGCGTCCCCCGTCTCGATGAACTCGTCAATCGCGTACCGCTGAAACAGCGGCAGCGCAATGTCTATCAAGGCGCACACCACGTTGAGCGCAAGCACCACCGCAATCAATCCGCGGTACGGCCGGAGAAACGGCAGCAGCTTCTTCCACGAGCGGATGTCAAACGATTTGGTATATTCCTGCTCGTCATACCCCATGGCTCTCGCCTCCTTCCTCGTCGGAGAACAGGAGATCCCTGTCCTCGCCCGTCATCTGCAAATCGTAAATTTCACGGTACAGGCCGTGCTTCTCCATCAGCTCGTCGTGGCTTCCCAGCTCCGCGATGCGGCCGTCCTGCAGGACGAGAATCAGGTCCGCCTGCATGAGCGTCGTGACGCGGTGGGAGATGAGGATGACCGTCGCCGAGCCCTTCGCGTCGTGCAGCGACGCCCGGATCTGCGCGTCCGTCTCCGCGTCCACCGCGGAGAGCGAGTCGTCGAAAATGAGGATCGGCGCGTCCTGCATCAGCGTCCGCGCAATCGCGACGCGCTGCTTCTGGCCGCCCGAGAGCGTCACGCCGCGCTCGCCGACGATGGTGTCGTACCCGTCCGCAAACTCGAGAATCGCCTCGTCGACGTGCGCCGTCCCCGCCTGACGGCGGATCTCGTCCATCGAAGCGCCCGGGCGCACCGCGGCAATGTTCTCCCGGATGGTGCGCGAGAACAGAAACGGCTCCTGCAGCACAATGCCGATGTTCCGCCGCAAATACGGGCGGCTGATTGCCGAAATGTCCACCCCGCCGACGGTGATGCGCCCGCCCTCCGGCGGGAGATCGTACAGGCGGTCAATGAGGTGCATCATCGTGGACTTGCCGCTGCCCGTCGCGCCGAGGACGGCGAACGTCTTCCCCGCCGGGATGGTGAAGCTCACGTCCCGCAGGACGGGCTGTTCGCCGTACGCGAACGAGACGTGGTCGAAGACAATATCCCTGTCCATCGGCGGCGTCTTCGCGTCTTCCGGCTCCTCCTCCGGCTCGGAATCGAGGATGTACGCGAGACGCTCAATCGACACGCCCGCCTTGCTCATCTCGGAGAGGATTCTGCCGAGGCCGCGCACCGGCCACACGAGCGACTGGTTGTACGACACGAAGGCGAGGAATTCGCCGAGCGTGATCTCCCCGTTCACCGCCTGCAGCACACCGACGGAAATCACGGTCAGAATCTGCAGTCCGGTGATGAGGTCGCCGATGCCCCAGTACGCGCTCATGAGCCGCCCGAGGCGAATCCACAGCGACGCGAACCGCTCGTTTTTCTGATCAAACCGCTCGACCTCATACTTCTCCCGGCCGAACGCGCGCACCACGCGCACGCCGGTGAGGTTCTCCTGCACCGTCGCGGAGAGCGCGCCCTCGGCCTCGTCCGCCGTCAGGAAGCGCTTCGCGATTTTCGAGTAGAAAAAGCCCGAGTACAGCAGGATGACCGGCAGAAAGCCCACGGCGATCAGCGTCGTGCGCCAGTTCATCGAGAACATCACCGCGAGCGAGAAGCCCACGAGGAAGACGATGCGGCACACCTCGAGCAGCTGGTTCGTGACGAAGTTGCGCACGACCTCGACGTCCGACGTGCAGCGCTGGATGATCTCGCCCGTGCTGTGCCGGACGTGCCACGCGTACGGCAGCCGCTGGATGTGGCGATACAGCGCGTCGCGCAGCGATTTGACGAAGCTCTCCGACCCGACCGCCGTCCCCATGCGGCTGCCGTAGGTGCACAGCCCCGACAGCACCGCCACGACGAGCAGAAAGCCCGCCGCCGCGATCAGCTGCGCCATCGGCTCAGCCCGGAGCAGCGCCTGCGGAGCCAGCGCCGTCACGACGTCCGGGAACGGCTCCCCGCCGAGGATGGAGTCGACCGCCACGCGCACCACCTGCGGCGTGAGCGAGCCGAGCACCGTGTTTCCCATGGAAAACAGGAGCGTGAGCGCGAAGATCCAGAGATAGGGCCGCAGGAATCTCCAAATCAGCGCCCGTTTCGATTGTTTCAAGCAATTCCCTCCCTTTTTGGTAAA
>CALWIH010000152.1 GCA_944380675.1 uncultured Clostridia bacterium
CTCGGCGCATCGCGCCGAATTTCATCCGCCGCCCCAGCGGCGGATTTCACCTTCCGCATCAGCGGAAGATTTCATTCTTTCGCGGCGGATTTCACCTTCCGCACCGGCGGAAGATTTCATTCCCTGCTCCTTCCTCCTTCTCCTCCTGAGCTCCTCCTTCCGCTCCGCGCTGATCCGTCTGCTCTCGACGGCCTTCTGGATCGTCTTGTTGTGCGTCCAGACGGGGAGGCGGTTCTCCGTGAGGTACGGCAGGACGGCGTCCCACTGCTTGGCAAGTGCCGTCGCGAAGTACCATGCCGTCATCATGTTGACATAATACTCGTCGCTTCGCACGGAAGCGACCCACTCGGCGTACTCGGGGCGGAACGCGTCGTCCAGGTACAGGCTCATGAGCATTCCCATGGCAAAGCGGATGGTGTAGGTTCTGCCGCTCAGAAGCCACCGGCGCAGCTGCTCCGGCAGGGCGGCTGGAAGTTTCTGGAACGCGCGCGGGCTCATCAGGTCACACGTCGCCCAGTTGTCGACGTAGGGCAGGAAGACGTTGAGCGCGGCGACGGTCTGCTCATAGCCACGCATCGACGAGATCAGCAGGGCGTGCAGGTTGTTCTCCTCGTAGCAGCCGTGGGGCAGGGCGCGCAGAAAGGCGGCCTCCCGGTCCGTCCCCGCGAGCTCGCGCGCGAACGCCCGAAGCTGCGGCACGCGCACGCCGATCACCGTCTCCGGGTCGACTGTCGGCATCAGCTTCGAGTGAAACGCCCGGTAATCCTCGTCCCGCATCTGAAACAGCCGCGCGCGGATTTCCTCAAGCGTTCGGGTCATGGACGGTCCCTCCTTTCATATGGATGATTGCCTCTTATTATACACCGTTTGCGTAAAAAAACCAGTCCCCGCCGCGGAAAGTGCAAAAAAACCGGCGCGTCCCCCGCTTTTCTGGAGGCGCGCCGGTTCGGTTCGGACAGGAAGGCGCCGGGGTTCAGAGCGGCAGGCCGGCGAGGGTCATGCCCTGCTCGACGACGAAGACGGCGGCCGTCGCGCCCAGAGCGACGGTCAGAAGCCCTTTGTCCTTGTAGGCGAGCAGGATGGCGGCGACAAGACCGGCCGCCGCGCTCCACCCGCTGGCCGTCGACGAGAGAATCGCCGGGAATGTCATCGCGGAGAGGACGGCGTACGGCACATACGCCAAAAACGACTGAATAAACTGGTTCGTAATCTTCCTGCGGAACACCACAAGCGGAAGCATTCGGACAACATAGGTGACAAGCGCCATAATCAGAACGCCCGTCAGCACATAGGCGTAGTTGATCACGTCTGCGCCTCCTTCGCCACGGGGTAGCGCAGCGCCGCGAGCGCGGACGCGGCGACGGCGCAGATGATGATCACCCAGCCGCTCGAGAGCAGGTTGAGGCCGGGCGTCCAGGTAAACAGGCACGACAGCGCGCCCGCGAGCAGCACGACGCGCAGAATCGGCTTCGATTTGCGCGACGGCGGAATGATGATCGCGATGAACATCCCGTAGATCGCGATGCCGAGCGCGCTGCGCAGCGATTCGGGGAGAATGCCCGTCGCCGCCGCGCCGAGGAAGGTGCCGAGCGCCCAGCCGCAGTACGGCGTGAGGATCAGCCCGGAGAAATAGCGGGCGTTGATCTCGCCCTTCTGCTGCATCGCGACGGCGAAGATCTCGTCCGTCACGCCGAAGGAGAGCACCCAGCGCTGCAGATTCGTCATGGCCGCGTCGACCTTCTGCGAGAGCGACAGCGACATGAGCATATAGCGGATGTTGATGACAAAGGTCGTCACGGCGATCTCGATGTAGAGCCCGCCCGAGAGCAGGAGCGTCGTCCCCGCCACCTGTCCGGCGGAGGTCAGGTTCGTCATCGAGATAAGCAGCGCCACCCAGACGGGCAGACCGCCCTGCGTCGCCATCATGCCGAAGGCGAAGGAGACGCTGACATAGCCGAGACAGATCGGCAGGCCGTCTTTCAGGCCCTTGCGGAAGGTAAGCTGTTCTGACATGATTTTCAGTCCCCGGCAAAGCAAGCCCGGCGGCTTTTCCGCCGCCGGGCCGCTGATTCTTCATTTTCTGGATACGGAGGTTCAGAGCGATTCGCAGACGAGCGTGCCCATCTCCTCGCAGGAGACGAGGGGCATTCCCTCGGTGCGGATGTCGGCGGTGCGTCCCTTTTCGAGCGCCTTGGAGACGGCGGCCTCGATGGCGTCCGCGGCCTCGGCCTCGCCGAGCGAGTAGCGCAGCATCATCGCGGCGGAGAGAATGGTGGCGAGCGGGTTCGCCTTGCCGGTGCCGGCGATGTCCGGGGCGGAACCGTGGATCGGCTCATAGAGGCCGGACTTGCCGCCGCTCAGGCTGGCGCTCGCGAGCATCCCGATGCTGCCGCTGATCATGGAAGCCTCGTCGGAGAGGATGTCGCCGAAGATGTTGGAGGTGACGATCACGTCGAACTGGCCGGGATTGCGCACGAGCTGCATGGCGCAGTTGTCGACGTACATATGGGAGAGCTCGACGTCCGGGAACTCCTCGTCGCGGACGCGGGTCACGGTCGCGCGCCACAGGCGGGAGCTCTCGAGCACGTTCGCCTTGTCGACGCTGCACACGCGGCTCTTTCTCTTTCTCGCCATCTCAAAGGCGACGCGCGCGATGCGCTCGATCTCCGGCACGGAATACTTCTCCGTGTCGTACGCCGCCTCGGCTCCGTCCACCGTGCAGCAGCCGCGCTCGCCGAAGTAGATGCCGCCCGTCAGCTCGCGCACGACGAGAATGTCAAGTCCCTCGCCGATGATCTCCGGGCGAAGCGGGGACGCGCCGCGCAGCTGCGGGAAAATCACGGCGGGGCGCAGGTTCGCGAACAGGCCGAGCGCGCCGCGGATGCCGAGCAGGCCCTTCTCCGGACGGCGATCGCCGGGCACATTGTCCCACTTCGGGCCGCCGACGGCGCCGAGCAGCGTGGAATCCGCCGCCTTGCAGGCGTCGATCGTCTCCTGCGGCAGCGGCACGCCCGTCTCGTCGATGGCGCAGCCGCCCAGCAGGGCGTAGCTGTAGTTCATGGCAAAGCCGAATTTCTCCCCGGCCCTGTCGAGCACGCGGATCGCCTGATCGACAATCTCGGGGCCGATGCCGTCGCCCTTGAGGACGGCGATGTTGTACGTTCTCATGCGGATTTCCTCCCGTTACTGCTTTTTCTTTTCACCGGTCGCGCGGTTGATCGCGCAGATAATGCCCTTGATGGAAGCGAGGCTGATGTTGCCGTCCATGCCGACGCCGAAGAAGGTCTTTCCTTCCCTGTTCTTGAGCTGGATGTAGGACAGCGCCTTCGAGTCCGCGCCCTCGCCGACGGCGTGCTCGCTGTAGGAGACGAACGCGTAGTCGGTGATGCCGACGGAGCGCAGCGCCTTGAAGAAGGCGTCGATCGGGCCGTTGCCGCGCCCGCTGATGAAGTGGTCCTCATGGCGGAAGCGCAGGTTGCCCTCGAAGTGCACGACGGTCTCGTCGCCCTCGGCCTCGTTCTCCTCGTAGAGCTTATACGACTTGAGGTTGTAGGGATATTTGATCTCGAGGTACTCGCGGCGGAAGATATCGAAGATTTCCTGCGGCTGCAGCTCGCGCCCGGCCTCGTCGCACGCGTGCTTGACGAGCGCGCCGAACTCCGGATGCATGGCCTTTGGCAGCTCGTAGCCGAAGGACTGCTGCATGACGAACGCCGCGCCGCCCTTGCCGGACTGGCTGTTGATGCGGATGATCGGCTCGTACTTGCGGCCGACGTCCGCCGGATCGATCGGCAGGTACGGCACCTCCCAGTACGGGCTGTCCGTGTCCTGCATATACTTGACGCCCTTGCTGATGGCGTCCTGATGCGAGCCGGAGAAGGCGGTGAAGACGAGATCGCCCGCATACGGGTAGCGCGGCGGGACAGTCATGCGGGTGCACTTCTCGTAAATCTCGCGGATGCGGCGCAGATCGGAGAAATCGAGCCCCGGATCGACGCCCTGCGAATACATATTCATCGCGACGTTCATGATGTCGGCGTTGCCGGTGCGCTCGCCGTTGCCGAACAGCGTGCCCTCGACGCGCTCCGCCCCGGCGAGGATGCCGAGCTCGGTGGCGGCGGTGCCGGTGCCGCGGTCGTTGTGCGGGTGCAGGCTGATGATCGCGCAGTCGCGGTGCTTCAGGTGGCGGCAGAA
>CALWIH010000153.1 GCA_944380675.1 uncultured Clostridia bacterium
GTCCTCGAGGCCGCGCTGCGGTATTATCAGGGGCGGCTGATTGTGGATTCCAGCTCGCCCCTCGGCGAGGAGGTGCTTGCGCCGATCGCGGAGAAGTACGGCGGGATTTTGTATTGAAGGGTGCCGCCCTTCGGGCGGCGTGTGAATTTCAATTTTGCGGTTTGAGAAACCGGAAAATTAAAATTCAGCGGCTGGGTGCTATAAGCGGCTGAGGGCGGGGTGCGGGAAAGGGATTTTGTGCGCCGCCGTCCGGGGGAAGACGCTGACGTCTGTTCCTGCTGCATCCGGATTTATCCGGATGCAGCGTCTGAATTTCAATTTTGCGGTTTGAGAAACCGGAAAATTAAAATTCAGCGGCTGGGTGCTATAAGCGGCTGAGGGCGGGGTGCGGGAAAGGGATTTTGTGCGCCGCCGTCCGGGGGAAGACGCTGACGCTGTTCCCCCTGGCTTTTTTTTGGGGCTTCGCTTTTTTATTGATCACCGTTGGCTCAGCGGCGGGGGCTTTGCCCCCGACCCCCCACGGCCTTTTGAAAAAGGCCGGCGAAAACTTCACGTTTGCCCTTTTTCAGCTTTTTCGACAGTCTGCGGCTCCGGGCCTCCCGGAGCCCTTTTCTTCGGAGGGATTCCATTTCCTATGACCCACAATCTGACCACCGGTCGTCCCGTCAAAACCATGCTCCTTTTCTCTCTCCCCATGATTGCCGGAAATCTCCTCCAGCAATGCTACAATCTCGCCGACGCCTTCCTCGTCGGGCGGTTCGTCGGCTCTGACGCCCTCGCCGCCGTCGGCGCGTCCTATGCGCTCATGACCTTTCTTACCTCTATCCTCCTCGGTCTCTCGATGGGCGCGGGCGCGGCGTTTTCCATCCATTTCGGCGCGAAGGACGACCGGGCGCTCGAGCGCAGCATCCTCAACGCGTTCGCTCTTATCTTCTCCGCCGCGGTGCTGCTCAACGTCCTCGTCTTTCTGCTCCTCGATCCCATTCTCGCCCTGCTGCAAATCCCCGCTTCCCTCTATGCGATGACACGCGAGTATCTGTGGATTGTCTTCTGGGGAATCGGGGCGACGTTTCTTTATAATTTTTTCGCGTCCCTCCTGCGCTCCCTCGGGAACTCCGCCGTCCCGCTCGTGTTTCTCGGCGTTTCCGCCGTGCTCAACGTCGTGCTCGACACCGTCTTTCTCGTCTGGGGGAAGCTGGGCGTCGGCGGCGCGGCGGCGGCCACGGTCATCGCCCAGTTCGTCTCGGGAATCGGGCTGACCGTCTACGCCGCGCTGCGCTGTCCGCAGCTGCGCCTGCGCACGCGCCCCCGCGTCTCGAAAGCGGGACTCTCGGAAATCACCAGCCTCTCGCTGCTGACGTGTTTGCAGCAATCGGTGATGAATCTCGGCATCCTCGCGGTACAGGGGCGCGTCAACAGCTTCGGCCCCGCCGTCATGGCGGCGTTCGCGGCGGCGGTGAAAATCGATTCCATCGCCTATCTGCCGGCGCAGGACTTCGGCAACGCCTATTCGACGTTTGTCGCCCAGAACTACGGCGCGGGCAAAGCGGACCGCATCCGGCAGGGCTCGAAGGGCGCGGCGCTTGTCTCCCTTCTGTTCTGCGCGGTATCCTCTATCGTCGTCTTTGTCTTCGCGGAGCCGCTGATGCTCCTCTTTCTCGACGCGGCGGAGACGGAGATTGCGGCGATCGGCGCGCAGTATCTGCGGATCGAGGGCGCGTTCTACTGCGGCATCGGCCTGCTGTTCCTGCTGTACGGCTGCTTCCGCGCCGTGCGCAGGCCGGGCGTGTCCCTCGTACTGACGCTCGTCTCCCTCGGGACGCGCGTCCTCCTCGCCTTTGCCCTCTCCGCTGTGCCGTCCATCGGCGTGACGGGCATCTGGGCGAGCGTCCCTATCGGCTGGTTCCTCGCCGACGCGGCGGGAGCCGCGATTCTTTTCCTTTCCCCGCGCCGCCGGGCGGAAGGAAGGAAGAAGCGCGGACAAGATCTTGTGTGAAGGCGCTCCGATATGGTATAATTAAATATTGAGATTGAAGTATTGAGATTAAAGTATTGAGATTGAAATATTGAGATTAAAATTCAGCGGCTGCGGGAAGGAAGCGGTACAAACTTGAGTTTTCCGAAGGACAGAATCAGAAATTTCTGCATCATTGCACATATTGACCACGGCAAGAGCACGCTGGCGGACCGCATTCTGGAGCAGACGCAGGCGGTGGCGCTCCGCGACATGGAGGATCAGCTGCTCGACAACATGGAGCTCGAGCGCGAGCGCGGCATTACCATCAAGGCGCACGCCGTGACGCTCGTCTACCATGCCGAGGACGGCGAGGACTATATGTTCAACCTGATCGACACGCCCGGCCACGTCGACTTCAACTACGAGGTCTCGCGCAGCCTCGCGGCGTGCGAAGGGGCCGTGCTCGTCGTGGACGCGTCGCAGGGCATCGAGGCGCAGACGCTCGCCAACACCTACCTCGCCGTTGACGCGGGGCTGGAGATTGTGCCCGTCATGAACAAGATCGACCTGCCCGGCGCGGACCCCGAGCGCGTGCGCAAGGAGGTCGAGGACGTCATCGGCATTCCCGCCGAGGACGCGCCCGCGATCTCCGCGAAGCAGGGCGTCAACATCCCGGCGGTCATGGAGCAGATCGTGAAGCTCGTCCCCCCGCCGGAGGCGAACGACGACGCGCCGCTGCGCGCCCTGATCTTTGACTCCTACTATGACCCGTACCGCGGCGTGATTGCGCACGTCCGCGTGAAGGAGGGCACCGTACACCCCGGCGACACCATCCGCATGATGAGCGTCGGCAGCGAGTTCACGGTCGTGGAGTGCGGCTATATGCGCGCCACGAGCTTTGAGCCCGCGAAGGAGCTTTCCTCCGGCGAGGTCGGCTATATCACGGCCTCGATCAAGGCCGTCAAGGACGCCCGCGTCGGCGACACCGTCACCCGCGCGGACAACCCCGCCGCGGAGCCTCTGCCCGGCTACCGCGCCGTGCAGCCGATGGTGTACTGCGGCATCTATCCGGCGGACGGCGCGAAATATCCCGATCTGCGCGACGCGCTCGATAAGCTCCAGCTCAACGACGCCGCCCTCTCCTTCGAGCCGGAGACGTCGATTGCGCTCGGCTTCGGCTTCCGCTGCGGCTTTCTCGGCCTGCTGCACATGGAGATCATCCAGGAGCGTCTGGAACGCGAATACAACCTCGATCTCGTGACGACCGCTCCGAGCGTCGTGTACCGCATCACGAAGACGGACGGCAGCGTCGTGTTCATCGACAACCCGACGAACTACCCCGACCCCTCGCTCATCGCCGAGGCGGAGGAGCCGATCGTCAACGCGCATATCTATTCCCCGACGGACTACGTCGGCAATATCATGGAGCTGTGTCAGGACCGCCGCGGCGTTTTCCGCGACATGACCTACATCGACTCCGACCGCGTCGACATTCATTATGAGCTTCCGCTCAACGAAATCGTGTACGACTTCTTCGACGCGCTCAAATCGCGCACGCGCGGCTACGCGAGCTTCGACTATGAGCTGTCCGGCTACCAGAAGAGCAAGCTCGTCAAGCTTGACATCATGCTCAACGGCGAGATCGTGGACGCGCTCTCGTTCATCATCCACGAGGACAAGGCGTATCCCCGCGCCCGCAAGATGGCCGAAAAGCTCAAGGAAAAAATCCCGCGCCAGCTGTTCGAGGTACCGATTCAGGCGTGCATCGGCGGCCGCATCATCGCGCGCGAGACCGTCAAGGCCATGCGCAAGGACGTGCTCGCCAAGTGCTACGGCGGCGACATCACGAGAAAGAAGAAGCTGCTCGAGAAGCAGAAGGAGGGCAAGAAGCGGATGCGCCAGCTCGGTACCGTCGAGGTGCCGCAGGAGGCCTTCCTCTCCGTGCTCAAGCTGGACGAATAAAACGGAGCCCTTTTCCGCTCAAGCAGCTTGCTTTCTTGAGAGGAAAGCAGATTTTCGCCCGCTTTTTCAAAAGGCCGGCGCGCAGGGCGGCACACGAATCTGAAAGGGCCCGCTGCAAAATGATCCAAAAAAGCGAGCGGGGTTTGGAGCCCGAAAGGGTTTCCAAACCCCGCTCGCCGCTTTATTCTTC
>CALWIH010000154.1 GCA_944380675.1 uncultured Clostridia bacterium
ACCCGGCCGGTATATCGTTGACGCCGTGGAATACTCCCGTTTCCCTGTCCCTGAGCCGTGGGCGCCCGGCGTGGAGCCGGATTCGCTGACAAGGAGCGATCTGTTTCTGGCCCCGGACGCGGATTTGGAAACCTATAAGGCGCTGTATCGGGAGGTGCTGGACGCGTACGGATAATAGCCGTGCGGGCCGCCGCTTCCCGCGGGGGACTCCGCCCGGCGGAGCCCCCGCTTTTTTTATTTCTCAAAATTTTGCGTGTTACCGCAACAAACGCTTCCGTTTTCCGTCTCTGTGAATAGAGGAAGAATAGTCCCGGAGGAGGCTTGTCCGCCGGGAGGAAAGGAGGAGACGAGGGTGAAGGACGAAGAAATTGTCTCCCTGTACTGGGAGCGAAACGAGCTCGCCCTCGCGGAGACGGAGCGCAAGTACGGCCGGTATCTCATGCAGCTCGCGTACAATATCCTCGCGAGCCGGGAGGACGGCGAGGAGAGCGTCAGCGAGACGTACTGGAGGGCGTGGAACTCGATGCCGCCCCGCAGGCCGGAGCTGCTGCGGGCGTATCTCGCGAAGATCGCGCGCCGCGTCTCCATCGATCGCTTCCGCGCGAGGCACAGCCGGAAACGGGAATCGTCCGAATATCAGCTCTCGCTCGAGGAGCTCGGCGACTGTCTGCCGGGGGGCGGGGAGACGGAGGAGGCGGCGGAGCTGCACCGCCTCACGGAAGCGCTCGAGCGCTTCCTGCGCGCGCTTCCGGCACAGGCGCGCCGCGCGTTTGTCGGGCGGTATTTTTTCGCCGATCCCGTGCGGGATGTGGCGTCCTACTGCGGGATGAGCGAGGGCGGGGTCAGGAGCCTGCTGTTCCGAACGCGGCGCGCGCTGCGGGTTTTTTTGGAGAAGGAGGGGTTTTCCGTATGAAGCGAAGGGATTTGAGCGACGCGATCGGCGGGCTCAGCGAGGAGATCGTCGAGGAGATCGGGAGGCTGCGCGCCAAGGCGCGGAGGCGGCGCTTTCCGCGGAGCGCGGCGCCGGCGATCGCCGCCGGCCTGCTGTTGTGCGTCTGCCTCGGCGCGGTGTTCGGGTCGAGGCTGCCGTTCTCCGTCTCGGCGCCGTCCGAGCCCACGGCGGGCGCGGGAGGAGGGGCGCTGCCCGCGAGCTCCGCCGCCGCTGCCGCCGCGGAGGAGCCCGTATACCGCCTGACGCCCGGCGAGCTCTCCCAGCCCTTCCTCTTCGCCGGGGAGGACGTCCCCTGCTACGGCATTCCGTATGCGTCGCAGGTCAATCTCACCATCTCCAATCAGCTCGTCCGCGTCTATGTGACCGCCCGGGCCGGGGAATGTCCCGTGTGCGGCGGGGACGAGTGGGCGCTGATTTATTGGGGAAGCTCGGACGCGGCGATCGACACGCTGTGCTGGGCGCCGCTGTGCAGACTGCATCCCTATACGCAGGAGGATGCCGCCGTGCTGACGTACCCTGTCCGCGTGCGGGAGGGACTTACCGTCGAAATCCGCGGCAAGGAGGTTTCCTCCGATACGCTGGGAGACGCCAGAATGGAGAGAAGGGGCGAGACCGTCCTGCTCAGCTGGGTCGGCGGGAACGCCTGCGAGCTTTCCCCCGACGACGTGCTTCTCCCCTCCCCGGAGACCGTCAACGCGCTCGCGGACGATCTCTCCTGGGGCGATCTCTTTGCGCCGTAAAAGCCCGCCTCTGGCAGCTCCGCGCGGAAGCTTCCCGTTTCCGCGCGGAGCTTTTTTCCGTTTCCATATCTTTCCCCTTGCAATTTTCGAATATTAGTTCTATAATAAAGGCAGGGCATCGAACATTTATTCTGGATTGGAGGCGGCGGCTATGGACGCGCGGGAAAGGCGGTACGCCTGCATCGATCTGAAAAGCTATTACGCGAGCGTCGAGTGCGTCGACCGCGGCCTCGACCCGCTGACGACGAACCTTGTCGTCGCCGACGAGACGCGCTCGGACAAGACGATCTGCCTTGCCGTTTCGCCCTCGCTCAAGGCGCTCGGCGTGCCGGGAAGGCCGCGGCTGTTCGAGGTCAAGCAGAGGCTCGCCGAGCTGCGCGCCCGCACGGGCAGGGAGGTACACTACATCACGGCGATGCCGCGCATGGCGCGCTACCTCGAGATCTCGTCGGAGATTTACGGGACGTATCTCAAGTATGTCGCCGCCTCGGACATCCACGTCTATTCGATCGACGAGTCGTTCTTCGACCTCACGCCCTACCTGCCGCTCTACGGCATGACGGCGCGCGAGCTCGTCACGGCCATGATCCGCGACGTCCTCGCGGCCTTCGGCATCACGGCGACGGGCGGCGTCGGGACGAACCTCTACCTCGCGAAAATCGCGATGGACATCGTCGCGAAGCATCTCCCCGCCGGGCGGGACGGCGTCCGCGTCGCGGAGCTCGACGAGCTCTCCTTCCGCGAGACGCTCTGGGAGCACGAGCCGCTCACCGACTTCTGGCAGATCGGCCCCGGCATCGCGGAGCGGCTCCGGCGGCTCGGCGTGTTTCGCATGGGCGACCTCGCGCTGCTGAGTCTGCGCAATGAGGAGGCGCTGTTCCGCGCGTTCGGCGTCGACGCGGAGCTGCTCATCGACCACGCCTGGGGCTGCGAGTCCTGCACGATGGAGGCCATCAAGCGCTATCGCCCCGCCGCGAAGTCAATGGCCTCCGGGCAGGTGCTGAAGCGCCCGTACTCGTGGGAGGAGGGGCGGATTGTCGTGCGGGAAATGGCGGAGCAGGTCGCCCTCGAGCTCCTCGACAAGGGGTACGCCGCCGAGGGCGTGACGCTCTACGTCGGCTACGAGTCGTTCGGGCGCGAGGGCTCCTCCGCCTACCAGGGCGTGACGCGCATCCGGTACGGAAAGGAGACGCCCGCCTCCGTCCGCGGGACGGGGAAGCTCGGCGCGCCGACGGCCTCCCTCTCCCGGATTGCGGAGGCCGTCCTCGCCCTCTACGACAGGCTCGCCGACAAGCGCCTCGAGGTGCGGCGGATGAGCGTCGCGGCGATCCGGCTGTGCCGCGCGGAGGAGACCGCGCCGCAGCTGAGCCTGTTTTGCTCCGACCGCGACGAGCGCCGCGAGACGTCCCTCGCCCTGGCGACGCTCGGCCTGCACCGCCGGTTCGGGAAGAACGCCGTCGTCAGGGGGCACGACCTGTTCGAGGCCGCCACCACCATCGAACGCAACGGGCAGATTGGAGGACACCGAAAATGAACGAAGCCTATGAGAAAATTTTGCGCCGGCCGCGCCCCGTCTCCGCGCACCGGCGGATGCCGGCCGAAAACCGCGCGAAGCTGTTCGCCCCCTTCGCCGCCCTGCGCGGCTTCGACATCGCGATCCTCACGAAGGAGCAGGATCGCCTCCTCGTGCCGCGCGCCGTCCCGGGCCCCGACCGCGCCGCGGAGCTCGCCCGCGTCCTCGCCGCCCTGCGCCCCGGCGGCGCGGTGCGCGTCACGCATTTCGTCCCCGTCCGCCGCGCCGGGGAGGAGGAGCTCGGCGAGTACGCCGTCACGCGGGGGCATTTCGTCCGCGTGGACGGGGAGACGCGCGAGCTCGCCCTCAAGGAAGCGCGCATTTTGCTCGAGAATCTGCGGGACGTCGAACCTCTCGCCGCGTGGGAGGAGGCGTCCGCATGAACCGCCCGAGACGCAAGCAGTATGTGGAGGTCGTCGCCACGCATTACATCGACGGCAGCGTCCGCCCGCAGAAGATTGTCTTCGCCGCCGGGCCGGTGTACGAGATCGAGGAGTCGCGCGAGGCCGGACGCGCGAAAACCGCCGTCACCGGAGAGCTCGCCCGCCGCTACGCGGTGCGCGTGCGCGGCCGGGAAACATGGCTCTACGAGGACGGCGGACGGTGGTTCGTGGAGATGAAGGAGTCCTGAACGAAAACGCCCGCGCCAACCGGACGCTCTCCGATCGGCGCGGGCGCGCTGTTTACTCCCATGAATCCTTTTCCCTGTATTCCTCCCGAATCAGCCGCGGCGTCGTTTTCGCGATCCGCACAATCGCGCGGATCTCCGTGTCCGTGGCGTTGGCGGTCAGCTTGGCCAGATCGTCGCAGAATACGGCCT
>CALWIH010000155.1 GCA_944380675.1 uncultured Clostridia bacterium
TCCGTGAAGGCGGTGCGGGAGATGAACGAGGCGGCGAAGGCGAGCGGGAAGGTCTTTGCCATCATGTTCAACCAGCGAGCGAACCCGCTGTTCGCGAAGGCGCGCGAGCTCGTGCGGGGCGGCTCCCTCGGCGAGCCGAAGCGGCTCGTCTGGATTGTGACGAACTGGTACCGCACGCAGGCGTACTACGATTCCGGCGGCTGGCGCGCGACGTGGAACGGCGAGGGCGGCGGCGTGCTGCTGAATCAGGCGCCGCACAACCTCGACCTGTGGCAGTGGATCTTCGGCCTGCCGCGGCGCGTCATGGCGTTCTGCGCGTTCGGAAAATACCATCATATCGCCGTCGAGGACGACGTGACGATCCACGCCGCGTATGACAACGGCGCGACGGCGGAGTTCATCACCACGACGGGTGAGGCTCCCGGCACGAACCGGCTCGAAATCGCGGGTGACCGCGGCAAGCTCGTCCTCGAGGACGGCAGACTGCGCTGGTGGAGGCTGTCGGAGCCGGAGCGCGCCTTCTGCTTTGCCTCCCGCGAGGGCTTTTTCCAGCCGGAGACGGCGTACGAGGAATTCACCTTCCCGGAGCCGGACGGCCACCCGATTATTCTCCAAAATTTTGCCGCCGCGATCCGGCGCGGCGAGCCGCTGATTGCCCCCGGCGAGGAGGGCGTCCGCTCGCTCTCGATCTCCAACGCCGCCTACCTCTCCGCGTGGACGGGCGGCTGGGCGGAGCTGCCCGTCGACGAGGAACGCTTCGAGGCGCTGATCGGCGAGCGCCGCCGGGCGGAGACCGTCCCGTCCCGCGAGGCGAAGGCCGAAAGAATGGGCGAGGGCTATTCCGAGCGCTGGCAGGTGCGTTGGTAACAAGCTTGCAAAATTCGTCCTGTTGTGCTATGATAAAGCCGAAAACAGGAGGCGAAAGCCCGGGCGCTGCGCTGCGGCCGGGCTTTTCTGCGCGCCCGGATAAAAGGGAGAGAAGAGCATGACAAGGCTGATCGGCTTCTTCAAAAAGGATCTGGTGTTTACCATCGCGCTGGCGCTGGCGCTCGTCTCGGTGATATTCGTCCCGCCGAACGCGGGCTACCTTGACTACATCGACTTCAGCGTCCTCGGCACGCTGTTCTGCCTGATGTGCGTCGTGGCAGGCTTTCGCGAGAGCGGCCTGCTCGACTGGCTGTCGGGGCGGGTGCTCGGGATGGCGAGCCACGCGCGGACCGTCTCGCTGCTGTTCGTGATTCTGTGCTTCTTCTGCTCGATGCTGCTGACGAACGACGTCACGCTGATGGCGTTCGTTCCGCTGACGCTCGTCGTCCTGCGCAGCTCGTCGCCGCTGCGGATCGCGTGGGTCGTCTCGCTCGAGACGACGGCGGCGAACCTCGGCAGTATGCTGACCCCGATCGGCAACCCGCAGAACCTGTACCTGTACTCGCACTATCAGATGCAGCCCGCCGCCTTCTTCCGGACGGTCGCGCCGGTGTGTGTGGTGAGCTTTTTCCTGCTCGTCGGCTGCGTTTTCCTCTCGGTGCGCGGCAAGCCGCTCGCGCCGCCGCAGGACGCCGCCCCGCTGCAGGAGAAGCGGCTCGCCCTGCATCTCGTCCTGTTCCTGTTCTGCCTGCTGACGGTGCTGCGCGTCCTCGACTACCGGGTGAGCGTCGCGATTGTGCTGCTGGCGCTGATCGTCCTTGACCGGAAGATCCTGCCGATGGTCGACTACCGGCTGCTCGGCACGTTCGCGGCGTTCTTTGTGCTTGTCGGGAACCTCGGGGCGATCGGCGCGGTGCGGGACTTCCTCGCCTCTGTGATGGAAGGGCGGGAGCTGGTCGTCTCCGCGCTTGTGAGCCAGGTGACGAGCAACGTCCCGGCGTCGATTTTGCTCTCCGGCTTCACGGATAACGGCCGCGCGCTGCTGCTCGGTACGAACATCGGCGGCCTCGGTACGCTGGTGGCGTCGCTCGCGAGCCTCATCTCCTACCGGCTGTACCTCAAGGGAGAGAAGGCGAAGCCCGGGATGTATCTGGGCTTGTTCACGGCGCTGAATGTGGTTTTGCTTGTGCTGCTGCTGTTGTTCGCGCAGAATGTGCTCATGTAAGCGAAAAAAGTGAAAGACTAAAAAAGTGAAGTTTTCGCCAGGACTTTTTCAAAAGGGTGCCGTGTGCCGGTGGCACACAAACAGGGCACCGACCGGAGCGGGAGCGGAGAACGCGTACCCCTTCGTACTCCATAGCGCGAAGCCCCACCCAGGGCAGCTGAATTTTAATTTGCCGGGACGCAACCGGCAAATTGAAATTCAGGCAACACCGCCCCAAGCGGTGTTGCAAAAACAGACGAAGCGTTTTTCCCCGGACGGCGAAGCACAAAATCCCTTTCCCGCACTCCGCCCTGTCAAGCGCATCTCCATCGCCAATCAAAAAGCGCTTCGCCCCCGCGGACGAAGCGCTTTTCCATTTCAGTAAAGACAAAAAGGAGAACAGTCATGGCCAGCCTCATCCTTCTCCGCGGCAACTCCGGCAGCGGCAAGACCTCGCTCGCGAAGCTCCTGCAGACCAGACTCGGCGCGAATACCATGCGCCTCTCCCACGATATGGTGCGCATGGAGATCCTGCACGTCTGGGGGCGGGAGGGGGCGGAAAGGTCCCTGCCGCTGATGATTTCCCTGCTCCAATACGGACGGGCACACTGTGAGACGGTCGTGCTCGAGGGCATCCTGCCCATGAGCGATTACCGTCCGCTGTTCGAGGAGGCGCAAAGATTGTACGGCGGGCGCATTTTCGCGTACTATTACGACCTCAGCTTTGAGGAGACGCTGCGCCGCCACGCGACGAAGCCGAACCGGAACGGCTTCGGCGAGAGCGATATGCGCCGCTGGTGGCGGGCGAGCGACTTCATCGGCTTTCTGCCCGAGACCCTCCTCACGGCGGAGGTGAGCCTTGCGGAGGCCGCCGCCCGCGTCCTGCGCGATATGGGGAAAGAAGGCTGAGCCTGTCAGGCGGCGTCCTCCGCGGCCTCGCTTTCCGCCTCGGACGCAGCCTCAGCCTCCTCCGACACGACCTCCTCGCCTTCCGCGTCCTCGGATGCCTCCTCCGACACGACCTCCCCGCTGACAGTTTCCGACGGCACAGCCTCCGTCCCGTCGGGGGAGGAGAGCGCCCACGCGAACCAGAGCGCGGCTGCGAGGAAGAGGCAGACGAGCGCGGCGATCGCGACGGGATGCAGCTTCGCCGGACGGGCGGTGCGCAGCAGGATTGCCGCGGTCTCGGCGTCCAGCTCGTCGGGGACGGCAGCCTCCGCGGCGGCCTCCCGCAGGAGCGGCCCGATCTCCTTCGCCTCGGGCGCGTCCGGCAGACCGACCTTGAAGCGCAGCAGGGAAAGCTGCCGCTTGACGGTCTGTTCCGCTTTCCGGCAAAGTCCCTCGGCGGCGGAGGTCTCCCCGCCCACGGCGAAGGCCGCGTCCTGCTCGGAGAAGTCCGCCGCGAAGCGCAGCAGGAACAGAAAGCGCTGCGTCCGCGGCAGGCGATCGGCGACGGCGAGGAGAATCTCGAGCGGGGAGCTGTCGGCGGGGATGGAGAGACTCCACAGCGATTCCGGCGGCTCGTCCCGCGCGGGCTCCGGCGGCAGGCAGGAAAAGAGCGTGCGCGCCTCGCGGCGGCGGAACGCTTCCGGAGAGGCGGCGTCCCGCGGCTGGACGTCCGCCCACAGCTTTTCGAGCGCGGCGCAGAACAGCTCCGCCATCCTCGCCGAGGGCGACGCCGCCAACTGCGGCGACATCCTCTTCCTCGAGCCGCTCCCGCTTTTCCCTGTCTGATCCGCACACAGCAAAAGGGCCCGCCGCAGTGTTCCATTCTGCGGCGGGCCCTTTTTGATTTTGTTTTACGCTTCGCGGCGGAAGGTGTAGGAGCCGGCGGTCAGGAGCGTGGGCTCGCTGT
>CALWIH010000156.1 GCA_944380675.1 uncultured Clostridia bacterium
CCAATAAATGCATGAGAATAGAGGCCGAAATTTGGAACCCAAAAATGAGACATCCAAATTCCAGCCTCTTTTTCTACTCGCTTTTTTTGGGCTTCGCTTTTTTTGATCACCGTTAGCTTTGTGGTCGGGGCTCTGCCCCGCGCCCCGCCGCCTTTGAAAAGGCGGGCGAAACTTTCACTTTCCCAATCGGCAGCTTATCCCTCTCCCCCCAACTCCACCGCGCTGACCGCCTCCCGCAGCACCAGATACCGGCCGTTCGCCGTCACCAGCCCGGCGGCGTCCCCCTGCGTATAGACCTCAAGCGACACGCCCGGCGCGCCCATCGACGGCGTCACCATCATCCCCGCTATATCCCCGGATCCGAGCGCCTCCGTGAACGCCGCGGTCAGCTTTTCCTCCAGCTCCTCCGCGTTCTCCAGCTGGTACATGGCCTCCGTCTCCCACCGGCTCGGGCTTGTGCTCCCGTCCGTTTTGCGCAGCGAACCGTACGTTTCGCCGAGCGACTCGCACAGCGCTTCCACATTCTCCGCTTCGCAGATCGCCGTCGCCTCGACAAGCCCGTCATACCCCGGGATGCCGTAATCCTGCGCATAGAACCGCAGCGTGACCCGGCTCACGTCCGCGCCGTACCCCGTCGGGAAGCTGCCCTCGAGCAGAAGATTCACAAAGTCCTCGTCCTGCGTTTCCTCGTACGCCGGGCTGCCGAGCGCTTCGATCGCTTCCTCCTTCGTCATTCCCCAGCGAAGTCCCTCCACCGGCGTCAGCATCTCGTCCGGCTCCCGATCGACGGTTCCCGGCGCGTCCCCGGCTTCCGGCTCGCTCTCTGGTATACTGCTTTCCTCCGGTTCGCTTTCGGGTGTACTGCTTTTCTCCGGCTCGCTGCTCTCGGGTGCGCTGCTTTGCGGGGCGCCCGCCTGCTGCGGGGCGGTCCGGCAGCCCGCCGCCGTCAGCGACAGGCAGAGCAGGACGGCTACGGCCATAAGGATGCTCTTTCTTTTCATCGCGATTCCCTCTCTTTCGTCTCTGGCGCTTGCTTCTGAGGCTCGAAACCATGCCATCGGAAAACCCTCCTTCCCCATGCGGTTCCTTCTATTCCTTACACGTTTTTCCGCCCGAAATGGTTACGCGCATTTTCAGAAAAAAGCAAGCTTTGAGGGCGTGCGGTTCCGCCGCGCGTATGGTATGATAAAGGAAAGAGACACGGAGGTGAGACGCATGAAAAGCAGCCGGTCGGTGCACCCGCGCGTATCGGAGTACGCGCAGCGGGACGCCGCGGACCTTCTGCGGGATTTTCGGCTTTCCGGGGACGGCCTGAGCGCCTCCGAGGCGCAGGAGAACCGCGCGAAATACGGCGAGAACCGCCTCTCCGGCCCCGCGCCGGACACGGTGCCGCGCCGCCTGCGCCGCGCCTTCGTCAATCCCTTCACCGCCGTCCTTCTTGTGCTGACGGTCATCTCGTTCGTGACGGACGTCCTGCTTCCCTCAAATTTCAGCCGCAGTCTGACGACCCCCGCGCTGATGCTCTCGATGCTGCTCGTCAGCGGCGTCGTGCGCCTCGCCGGCGAATGTCGGCCCAAGCAGATTGCCAATGTTGCTCGCAAACGTACATACGAGGAGAAGCAGCACTGCGAGACGGTAATCCATAATATATTTGAGAATCCGCAGAAGCGTTCCTTTCGCGTCCTTTGGTTTCTCCTTTTTCCCTCTTCTGGGTCCTGGCGGCATAGTAACCCCTCCCTTAAGCCAGCGCTCCCATCTGCGCCTGATAGATTTCCCGGTAAGCCGGACAAGTTTTAAGAAGCTCCTCGTGCGCTCCGTAACCGATGCAGCGGCCCTCCTCCATCACGAGGATATGCGTCATCTGCTGGATGGAACTCACCCGCTGGGCAATCATAATGGTCGTGGAATCGCTGTGATTTTCAAAAATAGCCCTTCGCAGCGCGGCGTCCGTCTTGTAGTCGAGCGCCGAGGACGAATCGTCGAGAATCAAAATTTCAGGATTTCCTGCAAGAGCTCGTGAGATGAGCTGGCGCTGCTTCTGTCCTCCGGACAGATTGGCTCCCTTGATGTCAGCCTGATAGTCAAGCCCCTGTTCGAGCGAAGTGATATATTCGGCTGCCACTGCATCCTCCACCGCCCGCATAAGATCGGCTTCATCCAGATCGCGGCCGAAGCGGATGTTCTCGCGCAGGGAATTGTAGAACACATATCGTTCTGGAAGACGACGCCGAACTTGCGGTGCAGCTCGTCCTTCTCGTAGGTGCGCACGTCGCGGCCGCCGACGAAGACGCCGCCGTCCTCCACGTCGTAGAAGCGCATGAGCAGGTTGATGATCGTCGTCTTGCCGCAGCCCGTCGGGCCGATGATGCCGAGGCTCTCCCCGCGCCGGAGCGCGAAGCTGATGCCGCTTAGGCACTGCTCACGCTCGTCCCCCGCAAGGGAAGCGGCGTCCGCATCCGAGACGGGATAACGAAAGCTGACATTCTCAAACCGGATAAATTCATCCCCGGACGGACGCTTCGGAATAAATTCTCTGATCAGACTGCACGGCAATCACCTGATCAATACGGTTGGCGGAAGCCGACGCCTTACTGACCATCATGAATATACGGTTGATGCCCATGACGCCCTGCATGACCATGTTGAAGTAGGTAAGGAACGCCAAAATAACGCCGGGCTTCATATCGCCCGCATCGACGCGCACGGCGCCGAACCAGACAACCAGCGTCAGGCCGACGTTCAGACACATCTGCATGAACGGACCGGGAATCGCCATAATGGTACTGGCTTTGATGTCGGCTCTTGTCATCGCGTCGTTGCAGCCGCCGAAACGCCCCTTCTCGTACTCCGTTTTTGAGAGTGCTTTGACCACACGAATGCCGGTAATATCCTCACGCATCGTGCGGACAACATCGTCAAGGCGCTCCTGCACCTTGCGAAACAATGGTATGCCGAAACGGGAAACGGCTAGAATGACAACAATCAAAACCGGTGAAATGAAGCACAAAATGCTGGACAACACAGGATCCATCATCATCGTTACGGCGATTCCGCCGAGAAGCATAATTGGCACGCGCACACACATTGTCTGTAAGGACTGCACGCAGCTCTGCACGTTGTAGCTGTCGCTCGTCATGCGGCTGATGAGGCTCGGAAGACCAAATGCGTCAAACTGCGCGCCGGAAAGATTTGCCGTACGCGAAAATAAATCCTGTCGGATATCATAAGAAACGCGATGCGCGTTATCCACCGCGATTTGATTTGCCCAAACATTGAGTTGGCGTGTGGCAACCGCCGTCACCACCATCAGCGAGCCCCATAGGAGCACTTTATCCAGCTCGCCGAGCGGGACGACTTCATCGATCAGATGTTCCAGAATGTATGGGATCAGCAGCTCTGTCACGGAACCGAGCAGCTTGACCACCATGGAGACGGTAATTTTCCCCGTGTATTGTTTCATATAACGCAATATCAGGCGCACGCTTTATTTTCCCTCCAATCCGCAAGCAACGGAACAGATTCCCGGCTGTCATGTTGCTCATCCTCTCCACCATATAGATGACTCGTCAACTAAATAGAATGAAAAGTCCCCGCGGGACGATCCGCGGGGATCGGTTAAATTTTGCTTTGCCAACGCTAAGGACGTGAATCCCAGCAGCATTTTTTGGCTTTTTTACCGCTTCCGCAGGGGCAGGGGTCGTTCCTGCTTACCCCTTCCCACCGGCGTTTTTCCTCCCTGCGCGCGAGAAACGCCGCCTTTGCCGCGGAACCCGTCTGACGCTGAAGCCGAGCAAGCGCAAGAAGACGATCCCCGGCGTAGGAAAAGAAGCGGTACAGCCCGCGGCACAGATAG
>CALWIH010000157.1 GCA_944380675.1 uncultured Clostridia bacterium
CAGCCGCCCGTGCAGCAGCAGACGGCGCAGCAGACGTCGTACCAGCCGCCCGTGCAGCAGCAGGCACAGCAGACATCGTATCAGCCGCCCGTGCAGCAGCAAGCGGCGCAGCAGCCGTCGTATCAGCCGCCCGTACAGCCGCAAGGCAATCACGGATCTCACAAGGGACTGATTGCGGGCATCTGCGCGGGCGCGGTGCTGCTGCTGATTCTCGCCGTGATTCTGTGGCCGAGGAGCACGGTTCCCGTTGACGGAGGAGATGTCTCTCCGTCGAGCCATGCCGCGGCCTCCCGCCCCGTCTCATCCAGAGCGTCGTCCGATACGCCCTCCGAAGAGCCGCCCGAAGAGTCAGTCTCCCCGGCGCTCGATCCGGCTGAGCCCGTCTCGATTGAAAACGAGAGTTTGGACTTCATCCTGCGGGAAGCGTTTGAGAAGGGCAGCGGGGAGGAGTTTCTCGCCGGGGAGCTTGCCTCCATTCGCAATATTTCCATCTGTACCTATGATGTACTGGAAAAAACAACGTTCTTTCTCTCGACAACGGAGAAGACGGTTGATCTGGAATGGGAAGATATTTTCTATCTATCTGATATTTCAGATTTCCAGTATTTCACCGGGTGCGAAAAGATTCAGCTGTACTATCAGGATGTTTCCGATCTCTCTCCGCTGCGCAATCTGGAAGCGCTCGCCTCGCTCGACGTCACAGGCAATCCCGTGACAGATTTCTCCCCGCTTCTTGAGCTCGATAATCTGCACACCCTCATTGTGAACGAAACCGGGCTTTCCGATCTCTCGAGCCTTTCCGGCCTGACGCAGCTCACAGAGCTCCGCGCCTCCATCAACAGCGTCACCGACCTCGGCCCTCTCACAGAGCTGACAAACCTGCGGACGCTCTGGATCAGCGCAAACGACATTTCCGATCTCACCCCCCTTTCCGGTCTGGAGCATCTGATGCACCTCTACATTGGCGGCAACGAGATCTCCGATCTTTCCCCGCTTTCCAATCTGGAGAATCTCTCCACGCTTTCTGTCTGGAGCAATAAGATTTCCGACCTTTCCCCTCTCTCCGGGATGACGCAGCTCGAAAATCTCGATCTCAACAGCAATCAGATCACCGACCTCTCTCCGCTCTCCAAGCTGACGAATGTCTCTGAGATCTCCCTCGACTACAACGCTGTTGCCGATCTCTCCCCGCTTTCCGGCATGATCAGCCTGCGCAAGCTCTCCCTGCAGAAAAACCAGGTTTCCGATCTCTCCCCTCTCTCCGATCTGCCCTATCTCTCTGAGCTCAATCTTACCGACAACCCCGTGGACGACTGGTCTCCCGTCGCGTCCGTGGAGGAGGTCAAGGGCCGTCCGGAATGAGTAACTTCGCATCCGACAGACAACAAAAGCCCGCTTCGGTTCCGATTGGAAGCCGAAGCGGGCTTTTTGCATTTGAAATTACAGAATATCGATATGCTCGCCGTTGAGCGCTTTGTTCATGCTGCGGACAGCGCAGAACTTGCCGCACATGGAGCAGGTGTCGTCATGCTCGGGGGAGCGGTCGGCACGGATGGCCTTGGCGGTCTCCGGGTCGAGCGCGCACGCCCACTGTGCCTCCCAATCGAGGGCGCGGCGGGCGTCGCCCATCTTATCGTCGATGTCGCGCGCGCCGCGGACGCCCTTCGCGATGTCGGCGGCATGGGCGGCGATACGGCTGGCGATGATGCCCTGCTTCACGTCGTCGAGGTTCGGCAGCGCAAGGTGCTCCGCCGGGGTGACGTAGCACAGGAACGCCGCGCCGTTCATGGCGGCGATGGCTCCGCCGATAGCGGCGGTGATGTGGTCGTACCCGGGCGCGATATCGGTCACGAGAGGCCCGAGGACGTAGAACGGCGCGCCCATGCAGATCGTCTGCTGCACCTTCATATTGGCGGCGATCTGGTCCATCGGGACGTGGCCGGGGCCCTCGACCATGACCTGCACGTCCTTCTCCCAGGCGCGCTTCGTCAGCTCGCCGAGGCGGACAAGCTCCTCAATCTGGCAGACGTCCGTCGCGTCGGCGAGGCAGCCGGGACGGCACGCGTCGCCGAGCGAGATCGTCACGTCGTACTCGCGGCAGATGTCGAGGATCTCGTCGTAGTACTCGTAGAAGGGGTTCTCCTCGCCCGTCATGCACATCCACGCAAAGACGAGAGAGCCGCCGCGCGAGACGATGTTCATCTTGCGCTTGTGCTTCCGGATCTGGTCGATTGTCTTGCGGGTGATGCCGCAGTGCAGCGTCACAAAATCAACGCCGTCCTGCGCGTGCAGCCGCACGACGTCAATAAAGTCCTTCGCGGAAAGCGTATCGAGGTCGCGCTGGTAGTGGATGACGCTGTCGTACACCGGGACAGTGCCGATCATGGCGGGGCACTCGGCGGTCAGCTTGCGGCGGAAGGGCTGCGTATTCCCGTGGCTCGAGAGATCCATGATGGCCTCCGCGCCCATATTCACAGCGGAGAGCACCTTCTGCATCTCGACGTCGTAGTCCTTGCAGTCGCGGGACACGCCGAGGTTGACGTTGATCTTCGTGCGCAGCATGGAGCCGACGCCCTCGGGCGAAATGCAGGTGTGCAGCTTATTGGCCGGAATGACGACCTTGCCGGAGGCGACGAGCGGCATGAGCTCGTCGACGCGCATCTGCTCCTTTTTGGCGACGGCCTCGAGCTCCGGGGTGACGATGCCGCGGCGGGCGGCGTCCATCTGGGTGGTATAGTTGCGTTCCATAGCAGACAATTCTCCCTTCAAACTAATCGGTTTATTCTGTTTCCAGCGCGAACATGTGGTTCATCGGCCCGGAGCCGTGCCCGAGGTCGAGCATGGCGGCCAGCGCGCCGGAGAGGTACGCCTTTGCGCGCTCGATGGCCGTTTTGAGGTCGCAGCCCTTCGCGAGACTCGCCGCGATGGCGCTCGAGAGCGTGCAGCCTGTCCCGTGCGTGTTCGGGTTGTCGATGCGGCGTCCCTCAAACCAGGTGAGGACGCCGTTTTCCCAGAGGACGTCGCTCGCGTCGCTGACGCTGTGGCCGCCCTTGCACAGGACGGCGCAGCCGCACGCGGAGCCGATGGCCTCGGCGGCGCGCTCCATATCGGCGCGCGAACGGATCGTCATGCCGGAGAACGCCTCCGCCTCCGGGATATTCGGGGTGACAACCTGCGCCAGGGGAAACAGAAGCTCCCGCAGAAGGGCCGGCGCGCCGTCCGCCGCGAGGGCGGAGCCGCTGGTGGCGACGAGGACCGGGTCGACGACGACGTGCTCCGCGCGGTACTGCGCGAGCTTTTCCGCGATGACCCTGACGAGAGCCGGGGAGGAGACCATGCCGATTTTGACGGCGTCCGGGCGGATGTCCTCGAACACCGCGTCGAGCTGGTCCCCGAGAAACTCGGGAGTCGACTCGAGGATCGAGCGCACGCCCGTCGTATTCTGCGCCGTGAGGGCCGTGACGGCCGTCATGGCGAACACGCCGTGCATCGTCATGGTTTTGATGTCTGCCTGAATCCCGGCGCCTCCGCTGGAATCGCTTCCGGCGATGGATAATGCTGTTCTCATTTGGATGGACTCCTTTCACAGTGCAGCACTAACTTTTATAAAGCGGCGAAAAGTGGTGCCCCCGATTCGCCGCTG
>CALWIH010000158.1 GCA_944380675.1 uncultured Clostridia bacterium
CGGAAAATGTCAAATGAAAAACCACAGAGGGGAATCCTTTTGCGCCGGAGGGCGGCGGACGGATCAGCGGGCGGATTTGCCGGCGCTGTTCCGTATTTTATTATAGCAGGCTTGGCAGATCGGATCCTCCCCCACTGTCAGAAGATCGGTCTCCGAGCCGCAGAGAATGCAGCTCGTCTCCGCCTTTCGCATTTCAATGGTGATTCCGTGCTGCCGGACGAGCATGGTATCTCCCGGATGGATGTTCAGCTCCCGGCACAACGCCGCGGGAATCCGCACACGGCGCGACGTATCCACCTTGCACCGAACTCTTTTTCCTGCTGCTGTACGCATTTGCCGATCCCTTCTTTCCGGATGCACTTATATAAGTGCAATTATAACTCGTTTTTCACATAAAATCAACACATATTGCACCAAAATAAGTGCGAAGGATGTGTTGCTCGTGATAACCGAGTATGAAATAGCGCTGGGGAAAAATATCCGAAAGCTGCGCATGGAACGCAAACTTTCACAAGAACAGGTCTCCGCCCAGCTTCAAGTGCGCGGCTGCGATGTTACGCGCAGTGCCCTTGCAAAAATTGAAGCTGGTCAACGTCACCTTTACCCACATGAATTAAAGGCACTCAGTATAATTTTGGCTGTCCCATGTGATGAAATACTTCCGAATATCTTAGAATAATTATATTATATCAGATAGTATTCCAAATAGCAACGGTAATCATACCTATAGTAATCTAACAATAACTATACTAAGTGTTTCTGTTCATTTCTCACTCGATTTGATACAGTTAGGTTGTGAAAAGAGGGTGATACCATTGCTGAACCAGCTCACCGTGCTTATCGGCTCCAATATGCGCAGATACCGCGAAAAATGGGGACACACGCAGCAGGAGATTGCGGAAGTCCTCAATCTTGACGCGCAGTATTACGGCGAAGCCGAGCGGGGAAGAAAGCGCCTGAGCCTCGAATGCCTGACGGAGCTGTGCGCCTATTACGGCATCCCGCTGGACAGCCTCGTCCCTGTCGCCCCGCGGGAAGCGGAGGACGAGCGCGCCGGGCTGCTCGCCAGGCTTCAAACGATCCTGGACGGCTGCTCGTCCGATCAGCTTGCCCTCATCTGTCTTCTTGCCGAGGACGTCCGCGACAGCGCCGGGCCGAGCGCCGCGCTTCGCGAACAGAAATAACGCCGTGCAAAAAGCCGGAGTCCCGCGCGCTTTCCCACGCGCCGGACTCCGGCTTCTTTCTGTTCTCACGGCAGTTCCCGCTTACATGGTCTCCCAGAAGCTCATCTGGCGCTCCTCCTCGCCCTGCGGACGCAGCAGCCAGTTGACCCAGCTGACGGCCGTCGAGGCGCGGCGGGTGAGCGTCTCCTCGCTCCACACCTCCGGCGGGCGGACGCGGCGCAGCAGCTCCCGGCCCTCCTCGGCGGTGACGGGGGTCGCCTTGTGCGCCCCGATGAGCAGCAGCTCCCGGAACGTGCGGCTCCGCGCCATGCGCGCGCACAGCGCCGCCTGCCGCTTGCGGTAGCCGAGGCCGAGGATGCGCGTCCCCTCGTCCGTGAGGCGAAAGACCGCGCCGTCCTTCACCACAAGGCCGAGGAAGCGCGCCGCCGCCGTATAGTACCCGGCCTGCCGCAGCGTGAAGTCGTACGCCTGCGTCACGTCAACCGGCGTCATCGGCTGCGCCTGCAGCAGCTCGCACAGGTTGAAGACGCGCTCAAGGCTGTTCGCCTGCGGGAAGGCGACCTCCGGCTCCTCGTCCTGCGGCGTCTCCCGCAGCACGTCGAGCAGGTCGCGGCGCGTGAAGTCCGTGTCCTCGAGACTGTACGTCCTTTGCTGCACCAGGCGCAGCGAATGGTACGCGTCCGGGTCTTCAAACGCGAATTCGTACAGCCGGAACAATCCGTTCGAGTACACGAGGAACACGGGGCGCACGCGCTTGTGCACCCGCGCGCTCCACACGCGGAACGGATAATACAGCTGCCGGATGAGGAAGTCCTCCGAGACGTCGCGCTTCGCCTCGATCAGGGCGAGGCTTTCCGCGCCCTCGAACGCCGCGTCGATCTCAATCTGCGCGTGGTCGACGCCGACGCGCGCCTCTCCCCCGTCCGCCGTGCGGATGGAAAACGAGAAGCGGTCGGAGCTCATGCGCCCCGAGACGGTCGGGACGAGCGTCTCCTCCCCGAGGAAATCCTGCAAAATCCCGGAGGCGGCGGCGCAGTTGAGCGCGATGGCCTCGCTCGGGATCTTTCCCGCGTCGAGGCTCTCGAGCGAGGCCGGGAGCGAGAAGCGGCGCACCGGGGCAAGCTCCTCGCCGAAGCGGCCGTACGTCTCGAACGGGCCGACGAGGTAGTCCCCGCGCGTGACGGGCAGGATGGAAAGCCCGTTTTCCCGGAAAATCTCCGGCAGGTTGACGTGATGGTCGAACTTCGCCATCAGGCGCGGCTCGCGGTATTCGCGGATCTGGTCGGCGGAGACGCGGAACACGCCGTTTTCCCGGATCTGTTCCAGCGCGTCCCAGCGGGCGAAGATTTTCTCCCACGCCTCGTCGTTGCGGCTCCTACTCATAGTTGCGGATCACCACCTCTTCCACGCTCCCGCGCTTTTTCGGGTCGGAGTTGACGGCGCGCCGCGCGCTCACGACCGTGATATGGTATTTCGCGTACTGTTCGCGGATGAAGGCCGTCGCGGAGTTCGAGAGCATGAAGCGGATGCCGCGCCGGTCGAGGCGGTCGCAGCATTCCCGCAGACGGATCTGCTCGCCTCTTCCGAACCCCGATTTCGCGTAGCCCGTGAAATTCGCCGTATCGGACACCGGGTCGTACGGCGGGTCGAGGTAGACGAACGTCCCCTTCGGCAGGCCGTCGAGCACTTCGGCGTAGTCGGTACAGGTGAACGTCAGCTCCGCCGAATTGAAGTAGCGGTGCACCGCCCGCAGCGTCGCCTCGTTGACGACGTCCGGGTTTTTATACCGCCCGAACGGCGTATTGAACTCCCCCGCGCTGTTGACGCGGAACAGGCCGTTGTAGCACGTCTTATTCAGGTACACGATCCGCGCCGCGCGCTTGACGCGGTCGATCGCCGCGTACGCCTCCGGGTCTCTGTCCCAGTCGCGGACGGCATAGAAGCACTCCGCGTCGTTGCGGAACGTCACCAGCTCCCGCAGAAGGCCGTCCACGTCGTCCCGAATCACCTCGTACAGGTTCATCAGCTCCGGGTTCACGTCGTTTACATACGCACGCTTCGGCTGCAGGCGGAACAGCATCGCGCCGCCGCCCACAAACGGCTCGCAGTACGCCCGGAACCGTTTCGGCAGCAGCGGCTCCAGCGCCCCCAGCAGCTGCCTCTTTCCTCCTACCCATTTCACTACCGGTCCTACCATCCGATCCCCTTTTTCCACCTTACCTTCTCACCTCCACACCTGCGGTGAGCACGCCGCGCACGCTCCCTACGGTCGCCGGGCCGGCTGCTTTCCTCCACCCGTTTTCGCCGCGCGCAGCGCCGCGAAAACGGCTTATCTCATTCGCCCGCGCTGCGCCTCCGGCGAGGACTTCGCGCACGCTCCCTACGGTCGCCGGGCCGGCTGCTTTCCTCCACCCGTTTTCGCCGCGCGCAGCGCCGCGAAAACGG
>CALWIH010000159.1 GCA_944380675.1 uncultured Clostridia bacterium
GGCCCCGTCATGCTCGGCGACAGCGTCTACCTCTCCGCGAATTATGTCAACCAGGGCAAGAGCACGATCTACAACCTCTCCGTCGAGGCGACGGGCAACTTCACGGCGCTCGACGGCTCCTCCTCCTACATCGGCAACGTCGAGTCCGGCACGGGCGATTACCTCGACATGAGCGTGTCGCCGAACGAGGTCGGCCTGATGGAGGGGACGCTCGTCTTCACCTACGAGGACTCGACCGGCCAGCAGAAGACAAAGGAGCTGACCTTCACCTGCGACGTCATCGAGAATATGTACATCGATCCCGGCTACGACCCCGGCATGGATCCGGGGATGGACCCCGGCATGATGGAGGAGGAGTCCTTCCCCGTCTGGGGGATTGTGCTGATCTGCGCCGCGGGGGCGGGCGTTATCGCCCTGCTCGTCGTGGTGATCCGCAAGAAGAGACGCGAGAAGCGCCGGCGCCTGCTCGAGGAGCTTGAGGACGAGGTGCCCGACGAGCTCCCGTACGCGGAGCCGCAGGCGCCTCTCCCGATGCCCGGAGAGGAGGAGCCGAAGGCATGAAGGTCAAGGACATGATGGCGATGAGCGCGAAAAACCTGCTCAAGCGCAAGGTGCGCACCAGCCTCACGGTGGCCGGCGTGCTGATCGGCACCTGCGCCATCGTGATCATGCTCTCGATTGGCCTCGGCCTGTCCGAGGGGATGAACCAGTCTCTCGAGCAGATGGGCGACATCACCATGATCCAGATCTACAACTACAACCAGAGCGCCGAGGCGGCGAAGCTCGACGACGCCGCGATCGACTCGATCCGGTCGCTCGAGCACGTCGCCGCCGTCACGCCGGTCTACGATCTTCCCTGGGGGGCGTGCGCCATCACGAGCGGCAAGTACCGGTACGACGGCATGGTCTACGGCCTTGACCTGAGTGCGCTCGAGGAGCTCGGCTACACGCTCGACGACGGCTCCTTCCCGGACGACAGCCAGCTTGCGAACACGGTGCTGTTCAGTAAGGATTCCCTCTACTCGTTTTACAACACGAAGAAGAAATCCAACAACCGCGTCAATCAATACCCCGACGCGAGCGGCAATATTCCCGATCCGTACGTCGACCCGCTCGAGGATAAGCTGCAGGTGCAGGTGCTGACACAGGAAGGCGAGCTGTACGGAAGGCCGATCCGTCTGCAGAGCACCGGCCTGCTCACCGCGGATTATTCGCACAATCCGCCGACGAGCTACTGCGCCTTCATCGATATCTCCCTCGCGCAGCAGCTCACCGAGCTCTATAACAAGGCGAACAAGATCCGCGTCGACCCGCAGAACCAGGGCGTCAACTACTCGCAGGCCGTCGTGAAGGCGGAGAGCGTGGAGTACGTCGTGGATCTTGAGACAGCCATCCACGACATGGGCTTTTCCGATACCTACAGCATGGAGAACGTCCGCGGCCCGATTGAGGAAATGATGAACATGATCCAGCTCGTCCTCGGCGGCATCGGCGCGGTCTCCCTGATCGTCGCGGCGCTCGGCATCATCAACACGATGATCATGTCGATCTACGAGCGCACGCGCGAGATCGGCGTGATGAAGGTGCTCGGCTGCGTCGTCGGCAACATCCGCACGATGTTCCTGATGGAGGCGGGCATGATCGGCCTGATGGGCGGCGTGCTTGGCCTCGGCGTCAGCTACGCGGCGTCCGCCGTGATCAACTATTTCGCCGCCTCGGGCGGAGGGAACCTTCTCGGCGGAATGCTCGGCATGATGGGAACGGCGACGAATATCTCCGTCATCCCGCCGTGGCTCGCGCTCGGGTCGCTTGTCTTCGCGATGGGCGTCGGTCTGCTCAGCGGCATCCTGCCCGCGAACCGTGCCGTGAAGATCAGCGCGCTCACCGCGATCCGCCAGGAGTGAAAAACAAGAGCGGCATCCGAACAAATCCCCCCTCAGCGAGAGGCTGAGGGGGGATTTGTTCAGCTGTTTACCGGCAGCCGGCAGACAGGGCAGAGTCCCGCATTTTTCAGGCCGCAGCCCGGCAGCGGCTCGATATCGCGGTAGACGCCCGCGCGGGGCCCGTCGAGCTCAAGGCGCAGCGCCTCCGGGAAGCCGTGCTGCCGCAGCGACGTGCAAAACGGCAGACCCGTCGAGAACCGGTCGGCGATGAGACGGTCTCCCAAATACAGCCGCGCCTTGTCACCCGCGAACGCGAGCTCGAGAACACAGTCGTCAAACCCGCCGCCGTACCGCAGCGAGAGCTCGTACACGCCCGGCGCCGTCTCGCGGAAGGACACGCCTCCCGAAAACGGCGGCGCGGAGACTGTCAGCCGGCGCGGTTCGCCTGTCTCCTCATAGACGTCGATCACCGCGTCCCCGTCCGTCTCAACATAGACCTTACCGTCCTTCTCAAAGAGCGGATCGGGGGAAATGTACAGCCTTTCGCCGAGCTTTACAGCCATGCGCGCCTGCTCCCGGGTAAGGGTAACGATCTCCGCGGGTTCGCCCTCGAACGCATAGACAGGCTCCTCATCCGTATAGAAGAAGTACCGGTTTCCAAGCCGCGTGAGCGGCGACGCGTTCGAGCCGAGGAGCAGCGCGCTCCCGAGCGGCAGGCGGTACGGCAGGATCGCGTTCTCCCCGTTTTTGACCGTCACGGGCGGGAGAGGGTATTCCCGCCCGCCGGCCTTCACCGTCAGGCGGACATTTTCCCGATCGGGCAGGACGCGCTTTCTCAGATGATTGTTGACGAAAACAAAGCCGCAGTCCGCCTCCGGGTTGTACCGGAACGACCAGCGCAGCGCCTCACGGTCGGCGGGATCGCGGCAGCTGTCCGGCGAAATCACGGCCTCCGAGGGCGCGAGCAGCTCTCCCCACTCCCGCACGAACAGATGCAGCCGGCGCAGGCGGCTGCAGCTCTCGCTCGCGAGGCCGCACTCACCGAGCGGGGCTTCGAAGTCGTAGCTCTTGACGGGCAGGTCGTTCGGGTAGCCCGTCTCGCGCGACTCCTGCAGGGTGGAGAGCCTGCCGTCCGGATTTGTGCCGCCGTGGTACATATAGTAGCCGAGCAGGTTCGCGCCGGAGCCGAGCTTGCAGAAGGCCAGTGCCTCCGTGTCGCGCGGGAAGGCCACGACGCGCCGGTGGTCGGTCGGCTGCATTCCGCCGCCAAGCTCCGCCGTGAGGTAGGGCGCGTCCTCAAAGCGCGACGGCGCGGCGGCGCTGTCCTTTTTCAGATCGCGGCCGACGAGCGGATCGTCGCGCACCGTCTGCATCATAAAATGCGGACTCTCCGGAAGCTCGTCCGTGTGCTGATCCCACGGCGCGTCGACATAGCCGCTCTCGACGGGGAGAGTTTCCCCCTCCACAACCGTCGCGTTTCCCCACGCGGTGGCGGTATAGAGCGGCGCTGTCAGTCCCGCCTCCACGGCGAGCCGCTTGAGCTCGCGCATATGGTCATAGGCGTTGTCCTGCGGCTTGTAGGCGGAGCCGGAATAGACCTTCCAGTCCGGGCCGTACCAGCCGGACGCCAGACTCCACATGGCGTATTTCGTGACGGCATACGCCTGCAGGTGATCCCTGTACAGGGGACGGGAAGCGTCGTAAGGATCCATGAGCTTTCCGGCGGCAGCG
>CALWIH010000160.1 GCA_944380675.1 uncultured Clostridia bacterium
CCGCAGCTTCTGACCGGCGGCTTTCCGGAAGCCTGCCGGCCGTTTGTTTTTCCGGAAGTCTGCGGAACGGGTTCGTCCCGCCATCTGCTCGCGTTTTATGAACAAAGAGAAAAATTTTGTCCTCGGGGTTGAAAATTCCGTAAAAATTGCGTATAATTTACGCAACAGACGGAAGGAAGGCGGATAAGGCTATGGCCACTCTGAAGGACATCGCGGCGGCGACCGGGATCTCAACGTCCACGATCTCGCGCGTTTTGAATCAGGACAAAACGATCAGCGTCTCCCCGCAGACGCAGCGGCGCATTTTCGAGGCCGCCGAAGCGCTCGGCTACGTCCCGCGCGGCAAAAGCCGTCAGGAGGCCAAAGCGCCCGCCGCCGGGCTCAAAATGGGCATCGCCCAGATGTTTGAGCCCGATCAGGTGATGCAGGATCCGTATTATCTCTATATGAAAAACGAGCTCGAGAAGGAATGCTTCGCCAACGGCATCGAGACGACGACGCTCTTCCGCGACGAAACCGGCGGCTTCACCGCGCCGGGCGGCGCGCAGCTCGACGGCGTCTTCGCCATCGGCAGCTTCACAACGCAGGAGATCCGCAGCTTTGAGCGCTGCTCGAAGCACGTCGTCTTCGTCGACTCGACGCCGGACGACGAGACGTACTTCGCCGTCGTGCCGAACTTCCACCTCGGCCTGCGTCAGGCGGCGGCGCGCTTCCTCGAGACGGGCCACCGCCGGATCGCCTTCCTCGGCAGCCACTACACGCTGCAAAGGACGCGCGATCTCCTCCTCGACGCCCGGCTCTACTATTTCCGCAACATTCTGCGGGAAAAGGGCCTCTTCGACGAGACGTACGTCCTCGACTGCGGCGCGATGACCTCCCCCGCCGCGTACGAGACGCTTTCCGCCGCCCTCGCCCGCTGGGAGCAGAAGCCCGACGCGCTCTTTCTCGCCTCCGACGCCATGGTGCAGGGGGCGATGCGCGCCCTCGACGAGGCGGGCGTGCGCGTCCCGCAGGATCTGAGCGTCATCGCCTTCAACGACACGCCCAATTCCCAGAACGCGACGCCGCCGCTCTCCGCCGTGCGCGTCCTGCAGCACGAGCTCGCCGTCGCCGCCGTCGTCTCCATGCGGCTGTGCCGCGGCAGCCTGCCGCACCCGTTCAAGACCGTCGTGCCGTGCCTTTACGTCGAGCGCGGAAGCGTCGCCGAACGGAAATGAGGCTTCCTGCGCAATATTTTCCTGCCGGCTTCCCCGGGAATGCCGCCCGAATAAAAGCATAAATTCCGAAACGGACTGCAAAAATAATGCAGTCCGTTTTCTTTTCCCACGAAATCGCGGAACCGTTGACTGTTTTAGGTAAATTTGCACGAAACTCGAGAGGTAAATTTTAGTCAAACTTTTAGTAAATTGTTATTGATTTTTGGGTAAAAAAAGATCTATTATAGAATCAGAAAAACCGACCGGCAAACCCCCAAAAAAGGAAGGAGTCTGGAAGATGCAAAACAAACTGTCATGGCGGTCGAAGCTGAGCTTTGGCATGGGCGGCTTCGGCAAGGATCTCGTGTATGCCATCGTGAGCACCTACTTCATGAAGTACCTCACGGACGTTCGCCTCGTCGACCCGATGTTCGTCGCGGTGCTCTTTGTCGTGGCCCGTATCTGGGACGCGTTCAACGACCCGTTCATGGGCATGATCGTCGACAACACCCGCTCCCGCTGGGGCAAATTCCGCCCCTGGATCCTCATCGGCACGCTGCTCAACGCCGTCGTGCTCGTCCTGCTGTATCTGGACGTCGACCTGCCCGCGACGCAGTACGCCGTCTACGTCGGCATCATGTACCTGCTCTGGGGCATGACGTACACCATTATGGACATCCCCTACTGGAGCATGGTTCCCGCCCTCACGGACAATGAGAACGAGCGCAGCCAGGTCAGCGCCATCCCGCGCTTCTTCGCCAGCATGGCGTGGCTCGTCGTCGGCACGGGCGGCCTCTACTTCGTCAAGTATCTCGGCAACGGCGACGACGTCTTCGGCTACTCGCGCTTTGCCCTCGCCATCGCGGTCGTCTTCATCGTGACCATCGTGCTGACCGTCACGCAGACGAAGGAGCGCGTCGTCGCCACGAGCGGCACGGGCGAAAAGACGAGCGTCAAGGGCATGATCCGCGTCCTCGCGAAGAACGATCAGGTGCTCGTCGTGCTCGGCATCGCGCTGTTCTTCAACATGGCGTACCAGCTCTCCAACTCCTTCGCCCTGTACTACTTTGAGTACGTCTGCGGCGTGAAGGAGGCTCTCTACGCGACGTACACCGGCGTGGCCGGCATCGCCCAGATGGGCGCGCTCGCCGTCTTCCCGACGCTCGCGAAGTATGTCAACAAGCGCATCGTGTTCATCCTCTCGACCATCATCTCGCCGATCGGCTTCGTCGCCCTCCTGCTCGTGGGCTACATCGCCCCGACGAACATCATCCTCGTCGGCGTGTGCAGCGCGATTGTGAACATCGGCATCGGCTTCATGCTCGTGCTCGTCACCGTGATTCTGTCCGAGGCCGTCGACTACGGCGAGTTCAAGCTCGGCACCCGCAATGAGAGCATCGTCTTCTCGACGCAGACCTTCGTCGTGAAGTTCGCCGGCGCGTTCAGCGGCTTCATGTCCGCCGCCGGCCTGAAGATCATCGGCTTCGTGCCGAACGAGGTGCAGAGCGCCGGCACGATGATGGGCATGCGCGTCATCATGATTGTGCTCCCGGCCATTCTCTCCCTGCTGTGCCTTGTCGTGTACAAGCGCGGCTACCGGCTCAACGACAAGTTCTACCATCACATTCTCGCGGTGCTGCGCGGCGAAGAGGAGCGCGCGCCCGAGGAGGCCGTCCAGACGAAATAAACGATACCGGCAGCCCGAGCCGCGCGGCAGGCAGATCGCGCGGCCCGCGCTTTCCCGGAGATAAAAAGGAGGATTCCGTATGCTTCTCGGCGTTGACTACTATCCCGAACAGTGGGACGATTCCCTCATGGAGGCCGACATGGATCGCATCCTCGAGCTCGGCTGCAACCTGATCCGCATCGGCGAATTCGCGTGGCACCGGATGGAGAAGCGCCCCGGCGAATATGATTTTTCCTACTTTGACAACGTCATCGCGATGGCCCGGGAGAAGGGCCTCAAGGTCATCTTCGGCACGCCCACGGCGACCCCGCCCGCGTGGCTCATCAAGGAGCATCCGGACGTGCTCTCCCGCTTCGCGGACGGCTCTCCGCGCGCCTTCGGCGGACGGCACGTCGCGTGCTATTCCAACCCGCACTATCTCGAGGCGTGCCGCCGCATCATCACGGCGCTCGCGGAGCATTATAAGGACGAAAAGACCATCGTCGCGTGGCAGGTGGACAACGAGCTTGGCCACGAGGGCAGCGACCTGTGCTGGTGCGAGCACTGCCGCGCCGCGTTCCAGAAGCACCTCTCCGAGGTCTTCGAGGGCGACGCCGACCGCCTCAACGAGGAATACGGCACGGCCTTCTGGAGCCAGGAATACAACTCGTTCGACGAGATTCCCCTGCCGAACGCCACCATCACGACGCA
>CALWIH010000161.1 GCA_944380675.1 uncultured Clostridia bacterium
CTCGGCAACCTGATGCTGCAGCTCGTCTCCCTCGGCGTCCTGCCCTCCCTCGAGGAAGGAAGGCGTCTCATCGCCCGCCAGGAAGCGCTCAGGGAGTTTGAACCCGAGAAAACCGAAGCGTGGGAAACCGCGCATCAAACATATCAAAAGCTTTTGGCTGAATAAGGAGGAGTTATCATGCTGTATCCGAAGATTGGCATTCGTCCCATCATCGACGGCCGCTGGGGCGGCGTCCGCGAGAGCCTGGAAAACCAGACCATGACGATGGCGAAGAACGCCAAAAACCTGATTGAATCCACCCTGCGCTATCCCGACGGCACGCCCGTGCAGTGCGTGATTGCGGGCAGCACCATCGGCGGCGGCGCGGAGGCCGCCGCGTGCGCGGACGAGTTCTCCCAGCAGAACGTCACGGCGACGCTGTCCGTCACCCCGTGCTGGTGCTACGGCACGGAGACCTTCGACATGGATCCCAGGACGCTCAAGGCCGTCTGGGGCTTCAACGGCACGGAGCGCCCCGGCGCCGTGTATCTCGCCGCCGTTATGGCCGCCCATGCCCAGCGCGGGCTTCCGGCGTTTTCCATCTACGGCCATGACGTGCAGGACGCGGATGATACCACGATTCCCGACGACGTCGCCGAGAAGATCCTGCGCTTTGCCCGCTGCGCCGTCGCGGTCGGCTGGATGAAGAACAAGGCGTACGTCAACCTCGGCGGCGTGGCGATGGGCATCGCCGGCAGCTTCTGCGACGCGTCCGTTTTCCAGAAGTATTTCGGGATGCGCGCCGAGTGGGTCAGCATGGTTGAGATCCTGCGCCGCATCAAGCTTGAGATTTACGATCCCGAGGAGTACGAGCGCGCCCTTGCCTGGGTGCGCGACAACTGCCGCGAGGGCTTTGACGTTAACGCCGGCAAGAATCTGCCGGAGGTCATCACGAAGTCGAAGGTTGTCCCCGCCGACAAGGACTGGGAGTTCGTCACGAAGATGACGCTCGTCATGCGCGACATTCTCTACGGCAACAAGAAGCTCGACGAGCTCGGCTGGCACGAGGAGGCGCTCGGCCGCAACGCGGTCGCCGGCGGCTTCCAGGGACAGCGTCAGTGGACCGACTGGCTCCCGAACGCCGACTTCTCCGAGGCTATTCTCGCCAGCAGTTTTGACTGGAACGGTCCGAAGATGCCGACCCCGTTCGCGACGGAGAACGATACCTGCAACGGTATTTCCATGCTGCTCGGCACCCTCGTCTCCAACACCGCGCCGTGCTTCCACGACGTGCGCACCTACTGGAGTCAGGAGGCCTGCGAGCGCGTGACGGGCGTCCGCCCCGAGGGCGTCGCGAAGGACGGCTTCATTCACCTCATCAACTCCGGCGCGACGGCGCTCGACGGCACCGGCGCGAGCCGTGACGAGAACGGCAATGCCGTTATGAAGCCGTTCTGGGAGATGGGCGAGGCCGACGTGAAGGCCTGCCTCGAGGCCACCGACTGGTGCCGCGCGAACTTCGAGTATTTCCGCGGCGGCGGATTCTCGAGCCACTTCCGCTGCCGTGCCGAGATGCCTGTCACGATGCTGCGCTGCAACATCGTCGAGGGCGTCGGCCCGGTGATCCAGATTGCCGAGGGCTGGACCGCCAACCTTCCGGACGAGGTTCACAAGACGATTGACGTGCGCACCGATCCCTCCTGGCCGACGACCTGGTTTGCCCCCCGCCTTACCGGCGAAGGAGCGTTTAAGGACGTCTACAGTGTGATGGCGAACTGGGGCGCGAACCACGGCGTGACCGTCTACGGCCATGTCGGCGCCGACCTCATCACCCTCGCCTCGATGCTCCGCATCCCGGTGACGATGCACAACGTCCCCGCGGAGAAGGTGTACCGTCCGCACGCCTGGTCGAGCTTCGGCACGCAGGACGCGCAGGCCGCCGATTACGCCGCCTGCAAGTACTACGGCCCCCTGTACGGCTGATCCCCTTGCCGCGCGGCAAGCCCCCCTTTTTTGCCATGCGGCGCTTGTGATAAAAAGAAAGCCCTGAAGGAACGCTTCCGCAAGGAGGTTCCTTCGGGGCTTCTTTCATGACCGGCTGTTTTTGCCGCAGCTGACGAGAAAGCCGACGCTCGCCGAGACGAAGTCGCGCAGCTGTGAGGCCGCCGCCGTCATGGAAGCGTTCCCCGCGATCCCGTCCCGCATGAGCAGCAGAAGGATGAGCGAGAACAGTCCGATGCAGGAGACGGCGCACACCTGAAACCGGCGGCAGGAGCCGTCACCCGCTGAGGAGGAGGCCGCGCCGGCGGTAAGCGGCTCCTGCGGCGAGTCGGAGAGCGAGAAGCCGATCCGCCCCGTCAGTCCCGCCGCGCCGCCCCCGCCCAGCGAGGGAGGAGGCGGCGCGGCCGCGGCGGGCGAGGTCTGAAGGGAATTCCGGCTCAGGAAGCAGCCGAAGATGGCGGCGGCGGACGTCCTGACAATCACGTCGACAGCGGACGTCTCCTCCGGCGGCGCGCCGAAAAAGGCGATAACAACCGTGTGTCCGAGCAGCACGGCCATGAACAGCAGAAGGAACCAGTCGACCAGGGCGATTCGCCCCAGCGTCGAGCCCAGCCTTTGAAAGAATCGCTTCATGATAGAAAACCTCCCGGCGCTCAGTAGAGCTCCGTTTTCAGAATATGCCCCCGGACGCGCTTTGTGTGAAACGGCGTCCGGGGGCATATTCACGCCCCGCGGCGGGCGCGCCGTATACTGTCCGTGGGGTGATGAGATTGAAAAAACTGTTGTTCCTGACCTGGAGCGTCTCGTACGGCTACGGGACGGAAAAATCCCTCGCGGACGTTCTCAACCGCTTCGACCCGAAGCAGTATGAGATCAGCGTGCTGCCGATGTTCAAATACGCGGAGAGCACGATCTTTCGCGATCATATCCGCATTCTGGACGCTCTGGTCGATTACACCGCCGAGGATTTCTGCGAGGAAAAGGCGCTCGCGCGGTATTATGAACTCCTCGGCGATCCGCTGCGCTTTAACCGGCTGATTCGGGAGAAGTATGACTGCGTCATCGCGTGCAACCACAACGCGCCGTCCTATTTCGCTTCTTATCTCAAGGGCGGAGCGAAAGCATTGTGGATTCGGGGCGATATGCGGGAGCTCGATTACCGCTCGCCTCCGGAGAATTCGCAGGAATACCGCCGCGTCAAACAGGAGCACGAGATGCAGGCGAACGTGCTCAAATCGTTCGACCGCATCGCGGTGATCTCAGACGTGGTGCAGGAGTCGCTCCGCGAGCTGTTCGGCGTCACGAAGGGCGTCGTAAAGATCTCCAATTCCGTTGACGCAGAGAAGATCAGGCGCCTCAGCGAGGAGCGCGTCAAGCTCCCCGGCAAAAAGCTGTTCGTCACGCTCGGGAGGCTCGACTACAACAAGAACCAGCTTCTTTTGCTCAAGGCCGCGAAGGAGCTTCGGCGCAGGCGCAGCGATTTTATGGTCTGTCTGCTCGGAGACGGAGACGACAGAGCGAAGCTCGAAGCCTATATCAGG
>CALWIH010000162.1 GCA_944380675.1 uncultured Clostridia bacterium
TTGATTATTATTGAAAATTTCTGAATGGATTCCGAAAGAGCTTTTCAGCAGCGGATGGGGAGCGGCCGGGAGGGAGACGCAGAAGCGGTTTTCCATACCGGGAAAGCGGTTGTTCCTTCTGATTTTCATAAAAATGCACAGATCTCTCTTTCTAGATCGCCGGATCGTATGATATAATGAGGCAAACTGATGAGCGCGGCGGTTTCCGGACGGATGACCCTCCTCTTTTTTAAACTTTTCTAAAAGAATCCATATTTTCCGCCGCGAACGGCTTTGATGTGATACAATAGGTGTGGATTTCACGGCTGCGCCGCGGAATCAAGACGCACAGACGAGGAGCGTGATGACAGTGTCCGGCCAGAATCAGGCCAATATTACCCGCACGGAGCATCGCAGGATGGATCCCGTGATACAGGAGCTGCAGCAGCGGCAGCAGACGCAGCGCACTGCCGCCCCACAGCAGCAACAGGAGCAGCCTCAGCAGCAGACGGTATACCAGCAGTTCACGGCTCGAATCACCGCTCTGCCCGCCGACATTCCCGTCGCCGGGGCGCAGCCTGTCCAGGAGGAGAACGTCGGGCGCAAGGAACGCGCGAGGCGGAAGAAGGAAGCGGAGAAGGAGTACGACAAGGTGCGCAAGCAGCAGAAGCTTGTCTCGGCGGAGGAGCTCTCTCAGCTCAAGATTTTCCAGACGCAGAAGGGCATTGAGCAGTGGGCCGAGCGGAAGACGCCGTTCACGAAGCTCACCATGCGGGAATCCATGCGCCGCGCCGTGCAGGGAGATTATTCCGACTTCGAGAATCTCGACAACATCATGCGCGGCGCCATCGCGAAGCAGGCGCTCGATCGTTTTCAGGCGGCGTACGGCGTGACGGCCCGCAGCGATCCGCAGGCCGTCTGCGATCAGCTGCGACGCTCCGGGGCGGGCGTCAGCGGCCTTCTCGACCCGGCCTTGCGCCTCGCGCTCTCGCTCGCGCAGAACGACCCCTCGATTCCCGACGACATGAAGGCGTTTTATCTCGAGCTTGACGAGGCGATGAGCACCGCCGTCATGGAGGAGACGCTCACCCACACGGCGACGGCGGCCTCCGTCGAGGCGGACTACGCCCGCAAGCACCCGCAGGCGCCGCCGCAGGAGGCGCAGGAGAAGGCGCGCGAGGCTATCGCCGCGAACGAGGCGCAGCAGATCCAGATTGCGAAGCGCCTTCTGCTGATGCAGCTCTCGAATTTCCAGCAGGTCGATCAGGTGGGCAAGGAGCTTGTCTCCACGCCGTGGAGCAAGTCCATGGCCGTCGCGCTGAGTCACTGCTCGCGCGTCGTCCTGACGCTCCCGAACGTCGACAGGACGGCGGAGAACGGGGAAGAGGCGCACCGGCAGATGTGGTCGCGCATCTTTTACCAGTCCTCGCCGGGAGGCCCGGCGAACCCTGCTCAGGACAACAAGCGCGCCTCCTCGACGCACAGCCTGAAACGGCGCAAGGTCTCCCGGGGGCCGGGAGCCACGAAGGAGAAGAAGGTGCTGATGAACCTCATCGGCCAGCGCGGCATGAACTGCGCCATCGGCGGCCTCGGCAACACCGGCGTGAGCGGCCAGACAATCAGCAACGACGGCTCCTGCGGCCACTTCTATTCCATGTATAAGGAAGGAAGCTCCGGCGAATACGGCGCGATGCTCATGGGCATCGAGTCGGACGCCTACGGCACGAAGAATCACCTCGGCCACACGCACGACACGAAGGCGACCGGCGAGAAGGCGTCGAGCCTCGGCGGTCAGCGCACCGACGAGGTCGGCAGGAAATACGGAGGCCGCCAGTGCGACCTCACGTCGATGAAGGCCGGCGACATCGCCGGCTGGATGCAGACGCTTGAGGACGCGATGAAGCGCTGGCAGGCCCAGCCCGGCGGCATCGGCGCTTCCCCCGAGGCGGCGGAGGCGATGAAGCTCCTCGCCGGGAAAAAGCTTGACGCGCAGGGCGTCGCGCGTCTGAGGACGCTGTGCGGCGGGCAGAATCCCGCCCCGGCGCAGTGAAAAAGGGGGAGTGAGGAACCATGGCTGCTGAAAATTACGAGAGTCTGCCGGAGCTGGAGCTCTACGCGATTCCGCCGGAGCAGGCGAAGCGCCTTTCCCCGCTGCTGACGGGCGAGGCGCAGGAGCTGATAGCCCGCGGCGAAGCGTTTTCCCTGTGCGCCGTGGAGGACGGCGAGGTCTGCGCGGCCATCTGCGCCGTGCTTCCGGAGGAACAGGGGGAAACCCTTGAGCTTGTGAGTCTGTACGTCGCGCCGTCCCACCGCAGGAGGGGCGTCGGCATGACGCTGCTTCTCGAATTGATCGAGGACGCGTTCAACCTCACCGAGGGCGAGCTGCGCCGTGTGGAGGCGGTCTTTGACGGCTCCGGAGACGGGCTGCGCGAGCTTTTCGAGGCGGCTGATTTCGAGCTCGCGCCTGTCGCGGACGCCCGCTCCTTCCGCGTTTCGGTGTCGGAGCTGGCGTCGGCTCCGCTGATGCAGCTGCAGACGGGCGCGGCGCGCGCCGCCGTCCCGTTCGGAGACCTTGCCTCCTACCGGCTGCGCCAGCTCTTTTTGACGCTCGAGCAGTACGGCGCGGAGTATGTGACCTTCGCGGAGCTGGAGCAGGCCTCCCCGCAGCTCAGCTTCGCGGTGTACGGCGAGGACGGTGAGCTCGAGGCGTGCTCCGTGCTCGGCGAGCAGCCCGGCGGCTTCTGCCTCAAGCAGTTTTTCTGCCGGCAGACGAGGCTGAACGCTGCGCTCACCGCGCTCCGCGCGAGCGCCGAGGCGCTGATCGCCCGCGGGCCCGCGGACGCGGTGCTCGAGGTGCCCGTCGTGTCCGATTCCGCGGCGCAGCTCGCCAGGAAGCTCCTGGCAGCCGCCGGGACGTCCGGGCAGCTGACGAGGGCGGTCTACCTGCCGGGATAATCGATTCCGGCGAAAAATGACAGAGGAAAGAATCAGAAAAGGAGCAAAAGGGTATGAACCAGAAAATCAGGCGGCGCTATGAGGAGCTCGCACAGGCGGCAGGGCTGTCCGTCGACGCGGAAAACGGCGCGCTGTACGGGAACAGAGGCGGCTACGACGTGATTCTCTATCCGGCGAACGCGTCCTATCCCTACGCGCTGACGGCTTCCGTCTCCGCCTTCCGGCCCAACGTCCCGCTGAGCCCGGACGAGGCCCGCGAATTCTGCAAGG
>CALWIH010000163.1 GCA_944380675.1 uncultured Clostridia bacterium
GGCAGGAAGGGCATATCCTCGACGGGCAGAATGCGGGACACAACGCCCTTGTTGCCGTGGCGGCCGGCCATCTTGTCGCCGACGGAGATCTTTCTCTTCTGGGCGATGTAGCAGCGGACCACCTTGTTGACGCCGGGGCTCAGCTCGTTGTTGCTGTTCTCGCGGGTAAAGACCTTCACGTCCACCACGATGCCGTACTCGCCGTGCGGGACGCGCAGGGAGGTATCGCGCACCTCGCGGGCCTTCTCGCCGAAGATGGCGCGCAGGAGGCGCTCCTCCGCGGTGAGCTCGGTCTCGCCCTTCGGGGTAACCTTGCCGACGAGAATATCGCCGGCGCGCACCTCGGCGCCGACGCGGATGATGCCTTCCTCGTCGAGGTCGCGGAGCAGGTCCTCGTTGACGTTCGGGATGTCGCGCGTGATCTCCTCCGGCCCGAGCTTCGTGTCTCTGGCCTCGAGCTCGTACTCCTCAATGTGAATGGAGGTGTACACGTCGTCGCGCACGATCTTCTCGCTGATCAGAACGGCGTCCTCGTAGTTGTAGCCCTCCCACGTCATGAAGCCGATGAGAGCGTTCTTGCCGAGGCTGATCTCGCCGTCCTTCGTGGCGGGGCCGTCGGCGATAACGTCGCCCGCCTGAATCTTCTGGTTGACGTCCACGACAGGGATCTGGTTGATGCAGGTGCCCTGGTTGGAACGCGTGAACTTCGTAATATGGTAGACGTCGGTCTCGCCGTCCTCGCGGGTGACGCGCACCTCGTCCGCGCTGACGCTGCGGACAACGCCGGCGTGCTTCGCGATGACGCAGACGCCGGAGTCGACGCCGGCCTTGTACTCCATGCCGGTGCCGACGATCGGCGACTCAGTCTTGAGGAGCGGAACGGCCTGGCGCTGCATGTTGGAGCCCATCAGGGCGCGGTTGGCGTCGTCGTTCTCGAGGAACGGAATCATCGCCGTCGCGACGGAGACGACCATTCTCGGGGAGACGTCCATGAAGTCGGCCTTCTCGCGCTCAACCTCGACGAAGCTGTCGCGGTGGCGGCCGTTGACCTTCGCGTGCAGGAAGCGGCCCTCCTCGTCGAGCGGCTCGTTCGCCTGCGCGACGATGTACTCGTCCTCCATGTCGGCCGTCATGTAGACGACCTCGCGCGTCACGATGCCGGTCTCATGGTCGACGCGGCGGAACGGCGCCTCGACAAAACCGTATTCATTGATGCGGGCGAAGGTGGCGAGATAGGAAATCAGGCCGATGTTCGGGCCTTCAGGGGTCTCGATCGGGCACATACGGCCGTAGTGGCTGTAGTGAACGTCGCGGACCTCGAATCCGGCGCGGTCACGCGACAGACCGCCGGGGCCCAGAGCGGACAGACGGCGCTTGTGCGTCAGCTCGGCGAGCGGGTTCGTCTGATCCATGAACTGCGACAGCGGCGAGGAGCCGAAGAACTCCTTGATGGCCGCAACGACAGGACGGATGTTGATGAGGGAATGGGGCGTCAGGACGTCGAGATCCTGCGCCTGAAGCGTCATGCGCTCGCGGATCACGCGCTCAAGGCGGGAGAAGCCGATGCGGAACTGGTTCTGCAGCAGCTCGCCGACGGAGCGGATGCGGCGGTTGCCGAGGTGGTCGATGTCGTCAAGGTTGCCGAGGCCGACCGCCAGGCAGTTCATGTAGTTGATGGACGAGAAGATATCGTCGATGATGATGTGCTTCGGAACAAGCTCGTCCATGCGCGCGATGATGGCGTCCTTGAGCTCCTCATCGCTCGAGCAGGACTCGAGGATCTCCGCCAGAACGCTGAAACGCACGCGCTCGTTGACGCCGCACTCCTTGCGCGCGTCAAAATTGAGGAACTTGTTGATCTCCACCATGCCGTTGGAGATGACCTTGACCTCGCGGTCGCCGACGGTGACGAACGCGACGGTCACGCCGGCGTCGTCGATCTCGACAGCCTTCGCGTGGGAGACCATCTCCCCCGCCTCAGCCATCAGCTCGCCCGTGAGCGGGTTGACAATCGGCTGGGAGAGGCGCTGACCGACGATGCGGCCCGCGAGATTCAGCTTCTTGTTATACTTGTAGCGGCCCACGCGAGACAGATCGTACCGGCGGGCGTCGAAGAACAGACCGTTGATGTGAGACTGCGCGCTCTCAATTGTGGGAGGCTCGCTCGGACGCAGCTTGCGGTAGACCTCGAAGAGAGCCTCCTCCGTGGTCTTGCAGGGATCCTTCTCGATGGTGGCGCGGATTCTGTCGTCCTCGCCGAAGTACTCGTAGATCTCGCTGTCCGTCCCGAGGCCGAGGGCGCGGATGAAGACGGTGATCGGGATCTTGCGGTTCTTGTCGATGCGGACATAGAAAACGTCGTTGGCGTCGTTCTCGTACTCAAGCCAGGCGCCGCGGTTCGGAATCACCGTGGAGCTGAACAGCTCCTTGCCCGTCTTGTCGTAGTCCATCTTATAATAAACGCCGGGAGAACGAACGAGCTGAGAGACGATGACGCGCTCGGCGCCGTTGATCACGAAGGTGCCGCTCTCCGTCATGAGCGGGAAGTCGCCCATGAAGACCTCGGACTCCTTGATCTCTCCGCTTTCCTTATTGAGCAGCCTGGCGGTGACGCGGAGGGCGGCGGCGTAGGTGGCGTCCCGTTCCTTGCATTCCTCTACACTGTAGTTCGGCTTGTCGACGTCGAGCTTGTAGTCGACAAAGTCGAGCACGAGATTGCCTGTGTAGTCTGTAATACCGGAGACATCTCTGAAGACTTCCTTCAGGCCAGTGTCAAGGAACCAGGCGTAGGAATTCTTCTGCACCTCGATCAGATTCGGCATTCCGAGAACTTCGTCAATTCTGGCAAAGCTCATACGGGTGTTCTTGCCGACCTGCACCGGTTTGACATTCACCATTGGCTCAATCACTCCATTCATATATTTACCGCTGGGCATAAAAAAGCACAAAATTTCCCCGCATCCTCACGTTGTTTCAGAGCAGCTTCCCGACCCTCTTGCCTTTTTCTGCAAACTGTGCTAGAATAGGAAAAAGGATTTTTGCGTATATCTGTCCATGATGATGCAGTATATAATTGTATAACAACATTTTGTTTTTGTCAAGGAAAAACCCGCTAAATTCTGACAGGGATTTTCCCGGTTCTTTTCATCGAAATTGACCGAACCCCCGGGAGGGGAAGAAG
>CALWIH010000164.1 GCA_944380675.1 uncultured Clostridia bacterium
CACCAAAAAACAAATCGCGATCGATGCCGCCGTACACGCCATGTTCCCGGCGCTTCTGCTGCTCCTGCCGCGTTTCGTGGGAGTTCCCCTCTGGGTGGTGTGGTACTTTGTCAGGGATGTGTTTTTTGTTCTGGTGATCAGCGCGTTCCTCCTGCTGAGCGCCGGGCTCTATAAAGTCTTTGCGGCGTTTCGGCAAAAATGGAGGGGAGACGGATAAGGGGGCAAGACCGTTTGCGGCGGAAAAGCTTCCCTTTCCAGTTCCCTGACAGCAAACGGCGGTATGCTCCCGATGCGGGCAGCATACCGCCGTTTGCGTTCTTTCACCCTGCGCAGGCGACAGGATTGATTGATATTTTCGAGTCCCCGGCTTGGCCGCGCGCGTGGCTTTCCTCCTACCTTCCGAGCAGAAAATACCGGAGGAGCAGAAGCGCCGTCAGGTGCGCCGGATAGAACCAGTAGTACGCGTACTGCAGCGCGCGGCTTCTCGCCCCGTGCGTCCCGTTGTACAAAAGCAGCAGCGGAATGGCGAGGAAGACGCCGAGGCGGCTGAGCGTGTACATGGTCGGCTCCGCGAGATCCGGCAGCACATACAGGAGGCCGACGGCGGCAAAGACGGCGAAGGCGCGCCGCTTGTCGTCCCGGAACGTCCCGAAGCCGAGAATCCACAGCACGGCGTGCCAGCTCCAGTCGGCGTTCCACGCAAGGGCGCAGCACGCGAGCGCCGTGAGGAGCTTTCCCCAGAGCGGGACGCGTTCGTCCTGACTCACGGCGAGGGCAAGGAGGCCGAGCGTCAGCGTCCAGATGACGCTCGTCGTATTCCAGAACTGCGTCCATTTGCCCTGACACAGGACGAACGGGACGTGCGAGACGGCGGCTGTCACGAGCAGGCGGACGAAATACCGCCGCAGGTTCGAGGTGTGCGCATAGCCCTCCGCGATGAAATAGCACATGATGGGGGCGGTCAGGCGGCCGACCAGCCGCAGAACCCACACCCACGGGAGCGAGCCGAGCAGCAGCGCGGCGGTGTGGTCGATCACCATCGCCGCCACGGCAATAGCCTTGAGCCGGTTCGCGTTCAGTCCGACGGGCTTTTGTACGGCAAAGCTCATGACCGCGTCCCCTCCGCGGCTTTTGCTGCGGCCTTTTCCTGCGGCGCGTTGATTTTCTTCATCCACTTGCGGCTTCTGAGCCGGAAGAAGCACCAGACGCATTTGATGATCTGGTCAATCTTGAGCAGCGTGTAGATCCAGAACGGCGAAAAGTGAAGGACGAGTCCCGCAAGTGCGCCGAGCGGGATAGACGCCACCCAGAGAAAGAGGATGTCGCCCGCCATCAGGAATTTCGTGTCTCCGCCCGCGCGCAGGACGCCCTTCGTGAGGATGGAGTTCATCGACTGGAAGACGACGATGAAGCTGATGGCCAGCATCAGTTCCTGCGCGATGTCCCGCGCCTCCTGCGAGACCTGATAATAGCCGATGACGACGTCCTTGAGCAGGAGAATGACGCACGCCGCGAAGCAGCCGATCAGAAAGCCGAGGCCGAGGAAGGTGTAGCCCTGCTTCTGCGCTTTTTCGTACTCGCCGCGCCCCATCGTGTGGCCGGTGAGGATGCCGCTCGCGTTCGCGACGCCCTGGGTCAGCACGGAGCTGAGCTGCTGCACGACCATCGTCACCGAGTTCGCCGCGACGAACGCCTTGCCGATGTGCCCCATCACCATCGCGACAGTATTGTTGCCGAGGGCGAGGAGCGAGTCGCTGATCAGCACCGGGATGCTGATGCGGAAGTATTCGCCCATCAGATCGCGGCATTTCATCCGCAGATGGCGGAAGCGGTAGGTAATTTTCCGGTCGAGGCAGAAGAAGTAGCCGCAGATGAACACGAGCTCGAAGATTCTCGCGATGAGCGTGCCGAGCGCCGCGCCCGCGATCTCCATCCGCGGCGCGCCGAGCATTCCGAAGATAAACACCCAGTTGCAGAAGACGTTGACAAAGAACGCGAGGATCGACACGATGAGCGGCACCCGCGCCTCGCCCACGCTCCGCAGCACGATGGTGCACGTCAGCGAGAGCGACATACACAGATACGTCGGCACCATATAGCGCAGATACACGTCCCCATACGCGATGAGCTCCGGATCCTTCGTGTAGAGGAGCATGATCCACTGCGGCGCGGCGGCTGTCACGACCATGAAGACGGCGCTGAACGCCGCGCAGAACCGCAGCATGATGGTGACGCTCTTTCTCAGCGCCGGAAGATCGCCCATCCCCCAGAAGCGCGCCGTCAGCACGGAGGCTCCCATCCCGATGCCCATGCAGCAGATCTGGAACAGGTTGATGAACTGTCCCGCCAGACTCGAGGCGGAGAGCTGCGCGTCTCCCATGCTGCTGAGCATGATCGTGTCCATCAGGTTGATGCCAACGGTGATCAGCTGCTGGAGCGAAATCGGTATCGCGATTTTGGCGATGTTCTTGTAAAATTCCCTGTTGCCGAGATATTCCCGTATCTGTGCGTTCATGCGGCGGTCTCACCAATCCTTTCATATCCTCATTATATGCGATTTTGTGTCGCCGCACAAGCGCGCTTCGCCGTGTTTCGCCCTTTTTCGGCAAATGAGGCTTGCGGCGGATGGCCCCGGCGTGTACAATAGGGAGGAACGGGCGGGAAACGTCCTGCCCGATAAGGAGGAAACGACATGGATGAAATCCAATCCGTACTGGACTTTTTGAAGGCCGGCGTCAGTCCGTGGCACGCCGCCGCCGAGTCGTGCCGCCGCCTCGGCGAGGCAGGCTACGAGCGTCTTTCCGAGACGGAGCCGTGGACGCTCTGCCCCGGCGGGAAATACTATACGACGAGAAACGGCTCCGCCGTCCTCGCGTTCCGCATCCCGGAGAAGCCCGCCGCCGCTCTGCGGATTGCCCTGAGCCACAGCGACGTCCCAACGTGGCGCGTGAAGAACGCCGGAATCGAGAAGGCGGGCTGCGTGAAGCTGCAGACGGAGGGCTACGGCGGCATGATCATGAGCTCCTGGCTCGACCGCCCGCTGACCGTCGCGGGCCGCATCGTTGTGAAAAACGGGGATCGGATGGAAACCCGTCTCGTGTACGCCGATCAGGATCTGCTCGT
>CALWIH010000165.1 GCA_944380675.1 uncultured Clostridia bacterium
TGCCTCGTCCACGGGAACATATCGACGGGCTGGATTTTCTCGACGCGATACCCGTTCTTCACAAGAAACGCGACGTCCCGCGCCTGCGTCTCGGGGTTGCACGAGATATAGACGACCCGCTCCGGCTGCATCCGGCAGACGGCCTCCAGAAATTCGCGGCTGCTGCCCGCGCGCGGCGGGTCCATCAGGACGACGTCGACGCGCTCCCCGGCCTCCGCGGCGCTCGTGAGGAACTCCCCGGCGTCCCCCGCGAGGAAGCGGGCGTTCGTCACGCCGTTGCGGCGGGCGTTCTCCGCGGCGTCCCGGGCGGCGGCGGGATTGAGCTCCACGCCGACGACCTTCCCCTCGGGCAGCGACGCGCTCGCGGCGAGGCCGATCGTCCCCACGCCGCAGTACGCGTCGAGGACGGTCTCCGTCCCGCGCAGCTGCGCGAACGCGATTGCCGTGCGGTAGAGCCGCTCCGTCTGCGCCGGGTTGACCTGATAGAACGACGACGCCGAAATGCGGAAGCGCAGGCCGCACAGCTCGTCCTCGATGGTGCCGGGGCCGTACAGGACGTGCTCCTCGTCCCCGAGGACCATGCTCGTATGCCTGCGGTTGACGTTCAGCACGACGGTCGTGACCTCCGGGTGGAGCCTGAGCAGCGCCTTCAGGAAGTTATTCTTCGCGGGCAGCACGTTCGACGCGCACACCAGCGCGACAAGCACCTGCCCCGTCGCGTACCCCCTGCGCACGAGGACGTGCCGCAGCAGTCCGCGCCCCGTGTCCTCGTTGTACGGGACCATATGGAATTTCGGCAGGAGGACGCGAATGTCCGCGATGATGGCGGAGGCCGTCTCGTCCTCGATCATGCACCGCTCGACCGGCACGATATGGTGCGTGCTCGACTGGTAAATCCCGCACACGAACCTCCCGCGCACGACGCCGAACGCCGCCTGCACCTTACACCGGTAATGCTCCGGCGTCTCCATCCCGAGAATCGGGCTGACCTTCCCGAACCGCCCGAGCAGCCTTCTCACGAGGGCCTGCTTGAACCGGAGCTGATCGGGGTATTCAAGGTTCTGCAGCTGGCAGCCGCCGCATTTTTTGGCATACGGGCAGCGCTCGTTCCTCGGCCTGTGCCCCTCGCGCCTCCGGCTGTGCTCCGCCGTCGGCTTTCTTTCCGGGGGACGCTCCGTCCTTTTCCGGACGGCTTCCCCGTCCTTCTGACGTTCGCGCATCCGCGTCAGCCCTTGACGGCGACGGCCTCGATCTCGAACAGCGCCGCCTTCGGCAGCGCGGCGACCTGCACGCACGACCGCGCCGGGAAGTTCTCGGTGAAGAATTTCGCGTACACCTCATTGACCGCGCCGAAGTCGTTGATATCGGCGAGGAAGACGGTCGTCTTCACGACGTCTCCGTAGTCCATGCCCGCCGTTCTGAGGATTTCCCCGAGGTTTTTCAGTCCCTGCTCGGCCTGCGCCACCGCGCCCTCCGCCAGCGCCCCGGACGCCGGGTCAAGCCCGAGCTGTCCCGAAACATAAAGCGTATTCCCCGCCAGGACGGCGTGCGAATACGGACCAAGCGCCGCCGGCGCGTTCTTTGCTGCGATTACTTTGTTGCTCATGATATTATCCTCCTTTTTTCCGCTTTTTTGTAAAAAAGCTTGGCAAAAAACTTCACGCGCTCCGCGTCGGAGCTGGGGGTGCGTGGATCAATTTAGGTGCTGAGTGAATCGTCCGGGAAAAGGCGCTTCGTCTGTTTTTGCTGCATCCGGCGAAACCGGATGCAGCGTCTGAATTTCAATTTGCCGGGGTGCGTCCCGGCAAATTAAAATTCAGCTTTCTGACTTTTTTGAAGGGGTACGGTCGCTTTTTGAAAAAAGCTCCGCAAAAACTTTTACCCTCAGCGGACGAGGGGGGAAGCGGTTTTTCGGGGAGGCTCCAATTATGGCTGCATCTTTTCTCTGCGCTCAAGAACCACGCCGGGCTCCCCGAAAAACTTCGAAGAACCGGACGGGAGCGAAAAACTGGGGCTGGAAAGGCCGCAGGCCGAAGGCAGGCTCGCGCCTGCCGAGGCCGAGAACGCATCCAGCGCCAGTTTTTAGCCCCGTACGGCGCTTTTCCCCTTGTTCGCTGAGGGTAATGCTCCGCGCCATCGCTGTGGCTTACTTGCTTTCCTCCAGCGCCATGCGCCGCACCGCGTCCAGATCCAATCTCACCAGATCCTCATACTCCGGCTTTCGATGCGCCGCGCCGTACCCTGCCGCCGTCTTCACGCGGACCGGTCCCGCCGCCGTCTCCACCGTCTCCGAGGACGGTGTGAGATAGTATTTCCCGCACCGCCGCACGCGCAGGCCGTTCGTCGTGGTGAGCGCGAACACGCGCCGCGCCGTTTCCTCCTCGCGGCTTACCTCGCACAGCACCGTCAGAACGTGGCCCGGTCTTCCCTTTTTCATCGTTCCGGGGACGAGGTACACGTCCAGCGCGCCGCCCTCGAGCAGCTTCTCCGCCGCGTACGCGATCGCCTCCGGCGTCATATCGTCGAGGTTGCACACGAGCTCGCAGATCTCCCCGTTCGCGCCGCCCTTCTCCCCGCGCGCGTCCCCGAGGAACGCCCGCACGCAGTTCGCCTGCTCAAACCGCTTCGTCCCCGTCCCGACGCCCGTCTTCGCGATCGTCATCACCGGCAGCGGGCCGAACGACTCCGCCAGCTCCCGCAGCAGCGCCGCGCCCGTCGGCGTGCACAGCTCGCCCTGCACCGCGCCGCCGTACACCGGCACGCCCTCGAGCAGGTACGCCGTCGCCGGGGCCGGAACGGGCATCACGCCGTGCGCGCACCGCACCGTCCCGCTGCCGACGTGCACCGGCGAGGCGGCAACACGCTCCGCCCCGATCAGGTACGCCGCGTAGCACACGCCCGCCACGTCCGCCACCGCGTCCAGCGCGCCGACCTCGTGGAAGTGCACGTCCCCCACCGCGCAGCCGTGCGCCTTTGCCTCGGCCTCCGCGATTCTGTCGTACACCGCCCGCGCGCGCACACGCACCTCCTCCGGCAGCGCCAGCCCGTCAATCAGCTTCGCCACCTCCCCCGGCCCGCGGTGCTCGTGGTGGTGGGGATGAGGATGGG
>CALWIH010000166.1 GCA_944380675.1 uncultured Clostridia bacterium
CAGGAAAGAAAAACCTTTCCCAACTTTCCGGCCGGTGTCTTCCCCCGCCAAGGAAAGCATGGTATCCTGAAAGCGAAAGGAAGGGAATGCGAAATGGAGTGGAAGCTTGGCCCGCAGATTAAGGCCTACCGAATCGAGAAGGGCATGACGCAGGAAAAGCTCGCCGAGGCGATCGGCGTGACGGTGGGGGCCGTCTCAAAATGGGAGTCGGGCGCGTCCGTGCCGGAGCTCGGGGCGCTCGTGGAGCTCGCGGCGCTGTTCGGCACGTCGGTCGACGCGCTGATCGGCTACCGGTCGCGGGATGGCGCGCTGCCCGTCTCGCTGCGCCGCCTGCGCGAGCTGCGCGACGCCCGCCGCTTTGAGGAGGGCGAGGAGGAGGCGCGCCGCCTGCTGCGCAATTTTCCGAACTCGTTCGAGGCCGTCTATCACGCCGCCACGTTCTACAGCTGCTCCGGCTTTGTCAGGGCCGAGCCGGAGCAGCTCCGCACGTCCATCGAGCTGCTGGAGCGCTCGCTGACGCTGCTCCCGCAGAACACGGACGAGGAGGTGGGCGAGCTCTCGATCCGCCGCGCCATTGCCGACGCGCACATCCTGCTCGGCGAGCGGGAGGAGGGCGTCCGCGAGCTCAAGCGGCACAACGACGGCGGCGTCAACGATCTGAGCATCGGGGCGACGCTCTCCCTCACGGAGCGGAAGGACGAGGCCAGGCGCTATCTGTTCCGCGCCCTGCTGGAGGAGGCGGCGAACCTCGCGCGCCTCATGTTCGGCTTTACCAATGTATGCGAGGGACCGCAGGAGACGCGGCAGGCTTTGGAGCTTCTCGACGGCGCGCAGGGCTTCTTCGCGTCGCTGACGGAGCCGGGCGGCAGCTCGTTTTTCACGAAGCTCGAGGCCTCGCTGTTCGCCGTAAGCGCGGAGCTGTACGCCTCGCTGGGCAGGCCCGCGGACGCGGAAAACGCGCTGCGCCGGGCGTGGGAGGCGGCGCGGCGCTTCGACGAGGCCCCCTGCTACAGCGTGACCGCCGTCCGCTTCTGCTGCGGCGATCCGCTGCCCGCCGCCTTCGACGACATCGGGGAGACGGCGGCGCAGGGCGTCGAACGGCTGATCGACGAAAACAGCGAGTCCGCGGCGCTGCTGCGCCCGCTGTGGGAGGAGTGGCGGCATGAAAAAACGTGACGGACTGCGCAGCGCGTTTTTCCGGCGCAATCGGCTCCTGTTCTGCGCGGTGATCGCCGTCTCCGCGTTCATGGCGGCGCTCAATCTGCTTCTTTCCGTGCTGCTGCAGCAGATTCTTGACCTCGCCTCCGGCGTGCCCGTCGGGAACACGCTCCCGCAGCTCGTCGGGATCTGCGCCGCGGTGCTGGCGGGGATTCTGGCGGCGGGAGCCGTCACCTGCTTCGCGAAGCCGCGCTTTCTCTGCCGCGCGATGACGCAGTACAAGGAAGCGGCCTTCCGCGCGCTGACGAAAAAGGGCGCGGCGGCGTTCTCGGAGGAGAACACCTCGCTCTACCTCTCCGCCCTCTCAAACGACGCGAATACGATCGAGACGAGCTATCTGGAAAAGCTCTTTGACTGCGCGACGGATCTGCTGCTGTTCGCGGGCGCGCTGGCCCTGATGCTGTGGTACAGCCCGATCATGACGCTCGCCGCCGCCCTCTTTGCCGCCCTGCCCGCGCTCGCCGCCGTCCTCACGGGCGGAAGGCTCGCCCCGGCGGAGCGGGAGGTCTCCCGCCGGAACGAGAGCTTCGTCTCCGCGCTGCGCGACTGCCTCGCGGGCTTCGCCGTCCTCAAGAGCATGAAGGCCGAGGCGCAGGCGTTCCGCCTGTTTTCGGAGAGCTGCCGCGCCGCCGAGAAGGCCAAGAGCCGCCGGCGCGCGCTGAACACGGTGATTTCCACCGCGTCCGCGTTCTCCGGGGCGGCGGCGCAGCTCGGCATCCTGCTCACCGGGGCGGCGCTGGCGCTCTCCGGCTCCCTGACGCCGGGCGTGGTGTTCGTCTTTGTGCAGCTCATGGGGCTTCTGCTCGAGCCGATCTCCGTCCTGCCCGGCTTTTTCGCGAACCGCAAAGCCGCGCTCGCGCTTGTGCAGAAGCTGGAGGACGCGCTCGCCGCCCGCGCGCCGGACGGCGGGAAGGCCCTTTCGCCCGTCCTGCGCAGCGCGGTGGAGCTCAGGGACGTCTCCTTCTCCTACCCCGGCGGCGAGCCCGTCCTGAAAAATCTTTCCGCGCGGATCGAGGCGGGGAAAAGCTATGCCGTCGTCGGCGCGTCGGGAAGCGGCAAGTCGACGCTCCTCAGCCTGCTGATGCGCGCCTTCCCCGGCTATACCGGCGAAATCCGCGTCGACGGCACGGAGCTGCGGGACGTGAGCGCCTCCTCTCTCTACAGCCTCGTCTCCCTCATCCGGCAGGACGTGTTTCTGTTCCAGAGCAGCCTGCGCGACAATGTGACGCTGTTTTGCGACGTTCCGGACGCCGAGGTGGAGCGCGCCGTCCGGCTCGCGGGGCTTGGGGAATTCGCGCAGCGGCGCGGTCTCGATTTTCCGTGCGGCGAGAACGGGAACGCCCTCTCCGGCGGCGAGCGCCAGCGCGTCTCCATTGCCCGCAGCCTGCTGCGCCGCACGCCCGTCCTCCTCGCGGACGAGGCCACCGCCTCCCTCGATCGGGAGACGGCCTTCCGGGTGACGTGCTCGCTCCTCGATCTCGAGGGGCTGACGCGCGTCGTTGTCACCCATGCGCTTGACGCGCCGCTCCTGCGCCGCTTCGACGAACTCCTCGTCCTGCGCGGCGGGACGATCGCGGAGCGCGGCTCCTTCGACGCCCTCATGGAGGAGAAGGGGTATTTCTATTCCCTCTACACCGTCTCCCAGCCGCCGGACGCGGCCCCGAGCGGCGAAGCGCCCGCCCCCGCCTCTTGACATTTCCCGCCGCGCTCCTATAATAAGGATGATTCTCGAAGGAATGCTTCTTTGACGCGGAGCGGGGAGAGCCGTGGGGAAAGCTCCGCGGCCCGTTGAACCGTGAAATGGCGGAAAGGGGAGAACGCATCGTGCGGCATTTTGAAA
>CALWIH010000167.1 GCA_944380675.1 uncultured Clostridia bacterium
GCGCCGCCGGGTGTTGCAGTTTCACATGAAACATTTTAAAAAAATCGCTGCCCCGGCAAATACCCGGGACAGCGATTTTCCTAAATGCCTCCCGCTCTCAGAGCGGACTTTTTTTGATCTTCCCTCCCTGCCGCGGGTAAGCTTTCGGCGTGGGGCGGGATTTGCGGACGAGGGCGAGGGCGCGGCGGTCGCCGCCGGGGAGGGCGTAGGTCTCGACGCGCTCGACGCGTCCACCGAGGACGCTGATTGCTTTCCGCGCGAGGGGAAGCTCCTCCTCCATCTGCGGGCCTTTGAGCGCGGCGAAGACGCCGCCCGTCCTCACAAACGGGAGGCAATACTCCGAGAGGACGTTCATCCCGGCGACGGCGCGGGCCGTCGCGCAGTCGAAGCGCTCGCGGAGCGCCGGGTCGCGTCCGCCGTCCTCCGCGCGGGCGTGGACAAGCGCGGCCTCGATTCCGAGCGCGGCGCAGACCGTCTCGAGGAAGGTCAGGCGCTTTTGGAGGCTGTCGAGGAGGGTCAGCCGCAGGTCGGGACAAAGAAGCTTCCACACGACGCCGGGGAAGCCCGCGCCGGTGCCGACGTCGATCACGCTTCCCGCGGGGCGGGCGAGCCGCAGCGCGAGAGCGCTGTCGAGAAAATGCTTGACGAGAATCCCCTCGTCGTCCGTGATGGCGGTGAGGTTCATTCTTTCGTTCCACTCCTGCAGAAGGCGCGCGTACTGCTCGAACGCGGCGGCCTGCTCCGCCGTGACGGCGATCTGGTGCGCCGCAAAGAGAGCGCGGAGCTGTTCCTGAAACGGGGTCATTGCGCGTCCTCCCCCTCTCCCCCGCGCTGCGCGAGCCAAATGAGCAGCACGGAAATATCCGCCGGGCTGACGCCGCTGATGCGCGACGCCTGTCCCACGGACGACGGCCTCACCTTCGCGAGCTTTTCCCGCGCCTCCATGCGCAGCCCCTGGATGGACTGGTAATCGGCGTCCGGCGGAAGCTTTTTCGCCTCGAGCCGCCGCATCTCGGCGACGTCGGCCTGCTGGCGCTTGATGTAGCCCTCGTATTTGAGTTCAATCTCGACGTTCTCAAAGACGGCGCGCGGCAAATCGGGCCGCGTCGGGTCGACGTTTTTGAGACGCGCATAGCTCAGTTCGGGACGGCGCAGCAGCTCCGAAAGACGCGCGCCGGTGGTCAGCGGCGACGAGCCGCACGCCGCGAGCGCGGCGTTGACCTCCTCGCTCGGCGGCAGGACGGTGCGCTCGGCGCGGTTGCGCTCGAGCCGCTTCTGCTCCTCCTTTTCGAGAAAACGCTCCCACCGCGCGTCGGAAATGAGGCCGAGCTCGCGTCCCTTCGGCGTGAGGCGCTCGTCCGCGTTGTCCTGCCGCAGAATCAGGCGGTACTCGCTGCGCGACGTCATCATGCGGTACGGATCGCTGACGCCCTTCGTCACGAGGTCGTCAATGAGCGTCCCAATATAGGAGCTCGCGCGATCCAGCTCGAACGGCTCCATGCCCTGCGCGAAGCGGGCGGCGTTGATTCCGGCGACAAGCCCCTGCGCCGCCGCCTCCTCGTACCCGGAGCTGCCGTTAAACTGCCCCGCACCGTAGAGGCCGGGCAAATCGCGGAAGGCGAGCGACGCGTCCAGCTGCTGCGGGTCGACGCAGTCATACTCAATCGCGTACGCCGACCGCATGATTTCGACGTGCTCGAGGCCGAGGATGGTGTGATAGAACGCGATCTGCACGTCCTCCGGCAGACTGCTGCTCATCCCCTGCAGATACATTTCCTCCGTGCCGAGGCCGCACGGCTCAATGAACAGCTGATGACGCTCCTTGTCCGCGAACCGGACCACCTTGTCCTCAATGCTCGGGCAATAGCGCGGCCCGACGCCCTCGATCTTTCCACCGTACAGCGGAGAACGGTGGATATTTTCCAGAATGACGCGCTTCGTCTCCGCGTTCGTCCACGAAACGTGACAGACTGTCCGATTTCGTACCGTTCCCGGCTCCGTCTCATAGGAGAACGGCTCCGGCGGCTCGTCGCCCTGCTGCACCTCGAGGCCGGTGAACTCAATGCTCGACCGGAGGACGCGCGCGGGCGTGCCGGTCTTGAAGCGGCGCAGCGACAATCCGAGCGACCGGAGGGATTCGCTGAGGAACGCCGCCGGGAACAGACCGTCCGGCCCGCTCTCATAGGACACGTCGCCGACGTAAATCCTTCCGGCGAGGAAGGTTCCCGTCGCGAGGACGACGGCCTTCGCCGTATGGACGGCCTCCATGCGCGTCGTGAGGAGCCAGCCCTCCTCTCCCCTCTCGAGGGAGACAATCTCGGCCTGCTTGAGGGAAAGATTTTCCTGCCGCTCGAGGGTATGCTTCATGATCTTCGCGTACTCGCGGCGATCGATTTGCGCGCGGAGGGAATGGACGGCAGGCCCCTTGCCGAGGTTAAGCATACGGCTCTGGATGGTTGCGGCGTCGGCGGCGCGTCCCATTTCGCCGCCGAGGGCGTCGATTTCGCGGACGAGGTGCCCCTTGGCGGTGCCGCCGATGGAGGGATTGCAGGGGCAGTTTCCGACGGCGTCGAGGTTGATGGTGAAGACAGCGGTCCGGCAGCCGAGGCGAGCGGCGGCGAGACCGGCCTCGATCCCGGCGTGACCGGCGCCGATCACGGCGACGTCCCAGCTATCCGCAATGTATTTCATGGGATCAATCCTTTACAAATGGTATAGTATCAGCTAACGATTACAAAACGTAAAGTTTTAGGTCAAGCCTTTTTCAAAAGGCTTGTGGGGCGCGGGGCAAAGCCCCGACCACGCAGCCACCGGTGATCAACAGCGCGAAGCCACAAAAAAGCCAGGGAAAAGAGCGAAGCAATTTTTCCCGGACGACCCCCGCCGCGCCGCCCTCTGTCAAAACACCCCAGCGAACCGGCCATCAAAAAGCCAGGTGGAACAGCGAAGCGTCTTCCACCGGACGACCCCCGCCGCGCCG
>CALWIH010000168.1 GCA_944380675.1 uncultured Clostridia bacterium
CGGGCCCTTTTTGATTTTGTTTTACGCTTCGCGGCGGAAGGTGTAGGAGCCGGCGGTCAGGAGCGTGGGCTCGCTGTCGCCGGGGAGAAGGAGCTCCGCCTCCGCGCCGAACGGCACGGTGAAGCTGTAGCGGATGGCCTTTCCTTCGTCCTCGTATTCCCAGCCGCTCTCGTAGAGACCCACGGGCGAGCGGAAGGAGGCGTGCGCGAAGGACAGGCTCTTGTCGGGCATCGGGCGGAGCACGGCGCGGCGGAAGCCGGGCGCGTTCTCGACCGGGTTGATGCCGCACATATAGCGGTACATCCACTCCACGATGGAGCCGTACGCGTAGTGGTTCAGGCTGTTCATGCCGGTGCCGCTGATGCTGCCGTCGGGAAGGACGGAGTTCCAGCGCTCCCAGACGGTCGTCGCGCCCATGCCGACCTCGTAGAGCCAGCTCGGGTAATCGTCGTTGAGCAGGAGGTGGTAGGCGTCGGCGTTCGCGCCGTTCTCGGAGAGCACGGGGCACAGGCACGGCGTGCCGCAGAAGCCGGTCGTCAGGTGCATATTGTTCTCACGCAGCTTTTCCTGCAGGAGGCGGACGGCGCCGGCGCGCTCCGCTTCGGGCGTAAGGTCAAAGGCCAGCGCCAGCACATAGGAGGTCTGCGTCTTGCAGACGTTGTCGCCGTCGGGGAGGAGGTACTTCGCGCGGAAGGCTTCGCGGATGCGCTCCGCCCACGCGGCGTAGCGGCCGGCTTCCTCCGTGCGGCCGAGGGCGCGGGCGGCTCTCGCCGTCTTGTCGATGGAGCCGAAATAGTACGCGCTCGCCACATAATACGGATCCGTCCCGCCGAAGCAGCTTGTCTCGTCGGGATTGTCGAGGGCGAGCCAGTCGGCGAAGTGGAAGCCCGCCGTGCGCAGCGGCTCGCCGATCGCCTGCTCCTCGCGCGCGAGGAAATCCGCCCAGGCGCGCATATTCTCATATTCCTCCGCGAGAAGGGACTTGTCGCCGTAGAACAGGTACTGCTGCCACGGGATGACGGCCGCCGCGTCCGCCCAGGCGCACGAGCCGTGCTGCTCGCGCCGCGGATCGTCGATCATCATCGGGACGACGTGCGGCACCGAGCCGTGATAGAGGCCGAGCTGCTCGAGGAGCATATCGTGCAGGTATTTGCGGTAGAACGGCGCGGTGTCCATGTTGAACGTAGCCGTCGGGCAGAAGACCTGCGCGTCTCCCGTCCAGCCCATACGCTCGTCGCGCTGCGGGCAGTCGGTCGGCACGTCGAGGAAGTTGCCGCGCTGGCCCCACATGGCGTTGAGGAAGAGGCGGTTGACGCGCGGGTCGGACGTCTCGACGCAGCCCGTCGTCCCGAGGTCGGAGTGCAGCACGCACGCCGTGAAGCAGGCGGGATCGACGTCCGCGATTCCCTCCACCTTCACGAAGCGGAAGCCGTAGAATGTGAAGAACGGACGCACCTCGGCGGGCTTCCCGTTGGAGGTATAGAAGTATTCCGCCTTTGCGGAGCGGAGGTTGTCGTTGTAGAAGCAGTCCTCCTGCAGGATTTCGCCGTACTGCAGGTGGACGCGCGTCCCGGCGGGCAGGGAGCAGGAAAAGCGCACCCAGCCGGTGATCTCCTGGCGGAAGTCAAGAACGGTCTCGCCCTTCGGCGTGACGATGCGCTTCGGCGCGGGCAGCGTCTCCGTGACGCGCACCGGCGGGCTGAAGCGATCGGTCAGCGTCGTGTACGGGCGGTCGGCGAGGTCGACGGGGCGGAAGCCGGCGGGCTCCTGCGCGTCCTCGCACCAGCCGGGGAGCTCGAGGCGGGCGTCGTATTCCTCGCCGTCGTAGATGCCGCTCGCGAGCACCGGAGAGGGCGCCCAGCGCCACGTCTCGTCCGTGCCGAAGCAGAGCTCGCGGCCGCTCTCGAGCGTCACGCGCAGCTCGCACAGGAAGGAGAAGGAGTCGCCGAACAGGCCGCGGCGCGGATTCTGCTCAAAGCCGAAGCGGCCCTTGTACCAGCCGTTGCCGAGCATCGCGCCGAGGACGTTCGTCCCCTCGTGCAGCAGAGCCGTCACGTCGTACGTCTGCACCTGCTGCCAGAGCTTGTAGTCATTATAATAGGGGGTGAAATACTCGTCCCCCACCTTTGCGCCGTTCGCGAAAAGCTCATACAGGCCGAGGCCGCAGACGTACGCGCGCGCCGAGACGGGCCGCTCCGGCAGGGCGACAACCCCGCGCACATACGGATGCGCGTCGCCGCACGCGGGCGTGATCCACTTTGCCGCCCAGGGCTCGCCGCACTTGCCCGTCTCGAACCAGGAGACGCCCGTCCCCTCGTCGCCCGTCTCGTCCCGGACGGTGACCTTCCAGTAGTAGCGCGTGCGCGGGGCGAGCGCGAGCTGCGGGCAGTAGGAGAGGGAATCCGGGTTCCCGCCCTCGCCGGAATCGTGCAGGATGCGTCCGAACGACGGGTCGTACGCGATCAGGACGCGCGCCGACGCCTGCTTTTTGCCGCGCGCCTCCTCCGAAATCCACGACAGACTCAGGTGGGACAGGTCGCAGCCCAGCGGGGTCTCGAGGTGGTTTGCTTGCATGGCCGTGATTTTCACGAAGAACTCCTCCTTTATTTGGCACAAATGAATATGGACTTTCAGGACAAATACAATTATTCTGTAAAAAGGATTTCTATTTGCACTATAGCACGCTTTGTCCCGCTTGACAAATGCGCTTTGGGACTTTCTGGATAGGAGAATTCGGACATGAAACAAATCAGGGAAACCGAGGCGTTTCTGCGCGCTCTCACCGTTTGGGAGGGGGAGCTCGCCCGCGGGAAATTGACGAGGGAGAGCTTTCTTGCCCGGCTGCGCAGCGCGCCGGAGGGCTTCGACGCCCTGCGCTGGTACCGCCTTCCTCCTCCCGAGGGGGGAGGCGCGAACGCCGCGCCGGAGCTCGA
>CALWIH010000169.1 GCA_944380675.1 uncultured Clostridia bacterium
TCCTTGACGGCGACGTCCACCTCGAGGCGCGACGTGTCCTCAATCACGAACAGCACGCCCGCCGGGGCGGCGCCGACCGTCACGTTGACGGCCGTCACCGTGCCGGACACGGGAGCCGTGACGGTGCAGTCGAGGATCTGATCCTCGAGCGACTCTATCTCGAGCTCCTGCACGCTCGTATCGGACGAGGCGCGCGACGCGCTCAGCGCCGCCCGCTGGTCCTCGAGGCCCTGCCGGACGCTCGTCTCGACGGCCTGCTGGTTCACAAGCGCGTTGTCGTACGCCGTCTGGGCGTCGTCGAGCGCCGCGGCGTACGCGGCGAGCTGGCTGTCGACGGCGGCCTGCGCGAGCTCAAGCGATTTTCGCGCCGAGTCGCGCGCCGTCTCGGCGTCCTCGTACGCCTCGCGGATGGCGCGCAGCGTCTGCCCGCCGTAGGAGACGGACGAGTCCGCCTCGAAATACTCGAGGTCCTCCTCGGCGTAGTCGAGCGACTGCCGGGCGGACTCGAGCTCCAGCTTCGCCAGAGCGAGCTGCGTCTTGAGCTCCTCGTCGTCCGGCGTTTCGGTCAGCTTTTCCGTCAGCTCGGTGACAAGCTGCTGCGCGGCGTTGCGCTCCTTCTTCGCGTTGCTCGCGGCGAGGCGCAGCTCGCGGTAGCGGTCTCCGGCCTGCTCCTTCGCCTTCGTGTACGTCTCCTCCGCGCGGGAGAGGCGCGTCAGCGCCTGATCGAACGCCTCCTCCGCCTGCACGAGCTGGCTGTTCATGCCGTCGCCGACCTCGGCGCGGGCGTCGTCGTAGTCCTGCTGCGCCTTCTCGAGGGCGCGCAGCGCGCTTTCCGTCGACGCTCTCGCGCTGTTGACGGACGTGTTGAGCCCCGCGGCGAGGTTCGCGGCGGCGTCCTGATACTGCTTTTCGCTCGCGGACAGGCTCTTGGACGAGCTGTTCTGCGACACGGAGAGCGAGAGCCGCTGCTTTTCGAGCGTGTCCTCGAGCGTCGAGCTGTCGAGCTGGCAGAGAATGTCGCCCGCCTCGACTCTGTCCCCGACGGAGACGTGGACGTCCTGGACGACGCACCCGCTCACGAGCGTGTAGACGTTCGACGAGGACGCGCTCTTCACGACGCCGGAGGCCGTGACGGTGCTCCTGAGCGTCTGCGGCTCGAGAACGGTGACGGCGGCCGTCGCCGCCTGGCTCTGGAGCCTCGCCTCCGCCGCGGCGCGCAGGACGCCGAACGCGGCGGCGAGCACGAGCACGCACGCGACCGCGGCGCGCTTTGCCCATTTTCTTTTCTTCATCGTGATTCCTTCCTTCCGCCGCCGGCAGGGCGGCAGGCTATCGCCGTACTTTCTCTATTATAGTAGTCGCGCGCACGGGAAGTATGAATGAATTGGAAACAAAAGTCAAAAAAGAGGCCGCCTTGTAATGCGGAGGGGAATGTGCTATAATGCGATCAAATTCTCCGGAGGGCGGCGCGCCCCCCGGAACGGAGGAGGATTCGAGTGGACGTTCCAAAGAGCGTTTTGGTCGTCGGGAGCGGCCGTCTGGGCCGGTTTCTCGCGGATATGCTGGACCGGGAGGGGATCGACGTCGCGATCATCGACGAAAACGCCGACAATTTCCGCCAGCTGGACAAGGACTTCACCGGCATCACGGTCGAGGGAAATCCGATGGATATGGGGATGCTCAAGGAGGCCGGGATCGAGAGCTGCGACGCCGTCGCCGCCGCCACGCCGGACGACAACCTGAACATCACCGTCTCGCAGATTTCGCGCGAGTTTTTCCATGTAAAGAACGTCGTGGCGCGCATCAGCGACCCGGCGCGCGAGGAGGTCTTCAAGCGCCTCGGGCTCAAGAGCATCTGCCACACGAAATGGGCGGGCGAGGCCATGCTCAACGCGCTGATCCGCCCCGTGCAGGACAAGCAGCTCACGATCGAGACGACGACCATGGGCTTCCGCAGCGCGCCCGTCGAGCCGCGCCACTGGGGGCGCACGCTTGACGAGCTGCCGAAAAGGGAGAACGAGGAGCCGTTCATCGTCATTCACGCCAACGGGGCGACGGAGATCTGCGGCGGCCGCCGCATCGTCCTCGCCGAGGGCGACAAGGTCGTCTTCACCCATATTGTGGACTGATTGTGACGCGCCCGCCGCGCGCGGGCGGAGAGGAAGGAAGCCAATCGTATGAGAATCGTGATTATGGGCGGCGGCAAGCTCGGCGCCCATCTCGCAGAAAATATGCTCGAAAACGACCACGACGTCCGCCTCATCGAGCGCGACAAGACGCGCTGCCAGCGCCTCGCGAACGAGCTCGACGCCGAGATCATCTGCGGCGACGGGACGGAGATCGACTCCCTCGAGGACGCCGACGCGTTCGAGGCCGACTGCTTCATCGCCGTCACGGGACGGGATCAGGACAACCTCGTCGCCTGCCAGCTCGCGAAAAAGCAGTTTCGCGTCAAGAAGGTCATCGCGCGCGTGAACAATCCTCGCAATTCCGACGCGATGCGGCGCTTCGGCGCGGACATCGCCGTGAGCAGCACGGAGGTCATCACCAACCTCATCGAGCAGGAGGTCGACGTCGCCGAGCTGCACCTGCTCGCGACGCTGAACAAGGGCCGCGCCGCCATCTGTACGATCACCCTGCCGGACGACACCGCCCTGAGCCGCCGCACGCTCAACGAGATCTCGCTCCCCGGCGGCACGCTGATCATCTCGATTGTGCGCGGCGACACGCTCATCATCCCGAACGGCTCGACGGCCATGCTCCCGCGCGACGAGGTCGTCGCCGTCTGCGGCGCGGGCTCGCAGAAGGAGCTGCTGCGCATCCTGTCCGCCCGCTCGCCGGGCTGACGAAAAAAGAATCCGAAGAAAGCAAAAAAGCGATCGAAACGCACGGGCGTGCGTTTCGATCGCTTTTTCGTGTGTTTTTCG
>CALWIH010000170.1 GCA_944380675.1 uncultured Clostridia bacterium
TACAAGGAGCTGACCTTCCGCGACGCGAAGGACGCCGACATCAAGCGCGAGAACGCGAACATCGACGCCGACACCGCGATGGGGACGATGCTCAAATACGGCTCCGAGGGGAGCAAATACTTCATCAACAACCACGTCCTGCCGAAGGACGTCGCCGCGGCTCATGTAAACGGCGACATCCACATTCACGACGAGGACTTCTATATGCTGACGGAGACGTGCTGTCAGATTGACCTGATTCGCCTTTTTTCCGGCGGCTTCTGCACGGGGCACGGCTTTTTGCGCGAGCCGAAGGACATCCGCAGCTACGCGGCGCTCGCCTGTATCGCGATTCAGGCGAACCAGAACGAGATGCACGGCGGGCAGAGCGTGCCGAACTTCGACTACGCGATGGCTCCGGGCGTGAGGAAGACGTTCCGCAAATCCTACTTCAAGGCGCTGGCGCAGTTCTTTGAGGCGACGCACAGGATGCGGCGCGAGGACGCGAAGCTCCTCGCCGCGGCGGCGCGCGATTCCATTGCGGAGGAGCCGCGCCTCGAGAACGGGGACGCGTTCGGGGAGTCGCTGGCGGCGTGGCTGCCCGCGCACCAGACGGAGAACGGCTTTGAGCCGATCGCGGAATGCGAGACGCGCGCGGCGCACGCGTACGCGATGCGCGCCGCCGAGGCGGACACGGACGACGCGACGTATCAGGCGATGGAGGCGCTCGTCCACAACCTCAACACGATGAATTCCCGCGCGGGGGCGCAGGTGCCGTTCTCCTCGATCAACTACGGCACCGACACCTCCCCGGAGGCGCGGATGGTGATGCGCAACCTCCTGCTCGCGACGGACGCCGGTCTCGGCGACGGCGAGACGCCGATTTTCCCGGTGCAGATCTTCAAGATCAAGGAGGGCGTGAACTTCAATCCGGGAGACCCGAACTACGATCTGTTCCGGCTGGCGATCAAGACGTCGGCGAAGCGTCTGTTCCCGAATTTCAGCTTCCTCGACGCGCCGTTCAACCTGCAGTACTACAAGCAGGGCGACTACGACACCGAGGTGGCGTACATGGGCTGCCGGACGCGCGTGATGGGCAACGTCCACGATCCGGACCGCGAGGTCACCTGCGGGAGAGGCAACCTGAGCTTCACGAGCATCAACCTGCCGCGCATCGCGATTGAGTCGAAGGGCGACCTCAAAAAATTCTACAAGACGCTCGACAGCCGGATTGATCTCGTCATCCGGCAGCTGCTGCACCGCTTCAAGATTCAGTGCGGCAAGAAGGTATACAACTACCCGTTCCTGATGGGGCAGGGGGTATGGCTGGACTCCGACAAGCTCGGGCCGGACGACAGCGTCGCGGAGGTGCTCCGGCACGGGACGCTGAGCGTGGGCTTCATCGGCCTGGCGGAGACGCTCAAGGCGCTCACGGGAAAGCACCACGGCGAGAGCGCGGAGAGCCAGAAGCTGGGTCTCCAGATCATCGGCCATATGCGCGAGCGGATGGATGAGGAGAGCCGCCGGACGGGGCTGAACTTCACGCTGCTGGCGACGCCGGCGGAGGGGCTTTCCGGGCGCTTTCTGCGCATCGACCGGAAGAAATACGGAAAGCTTCCGGGCGTGACGGATCGCGACTACTACACGAACTCGTTCCACATCCCGGTATACTATCCGATCAGCGCGTACAAGAAGATCGAGCTCGAAGCGCCGTACCACGCGCTGACGAACGCGGGGCACATCAGCTATGTGGAGCTCGACGGCGACGTCTGCCGCAACCTCGACGCGTTTGAGAGCGTGGTGCGGTGGATGCAGAAATGCGGCGTCGGGTACGGCTCGGTGAACCATCCGGTTGACCGCGACCCGATCTGCGGCTACACGGGCGTGATTGACGACGTCTGTCCGCGCTGCGGCCGCCGCGAGGGCGAGGGCGTGAGCGTGGAAAAGCTGCGCGAGCTGCGGAAGAAATACCCCTCCATGCCGCGTTTTGTCGGGCTGGAGTGACGGGACGGAAATAGTATATATAATACCGCCTCCATGGTGGGCGGCGAAAGATACCAGGAAAAAAGCCGAGTGCGGGGCGCGAAGCGCGTCCGGGCTCAGACAGACGAGAAGGGAGAACATCATATCATGACGCAGAAGGTAACGGTAACGAACGACACGCAGATGGTGGGGGAGGGCGTCGGCTTTGACCGCATCCGCCGGATCACGGGCTACCTTGTCGGCACGCTGGATCGCTTCAACAACGCGAAGCGCGCGGAGGAGCACGACCGCGTGAAGCACGGGATGTGAGGCGCTTCCCATGAAACTGAGAATAGCCGGGACAGTCGGGGACTCGATAGTCGACGGGCCCGGCCTTCGTCTGACGGTCTTTGTGCAGGGCTGTCCGCACCGGTGTCCGGGGTGTCACAACCCGCACACGCACGACTTCGCAGGAGGCCGCGACGCGACGGTCGAGGAGCTGATTGATGAATACCGGGAAAACCCGCTTTTGCGGGGAGCGACGCTCTCGGGCGGGGAACCGTTCTGTCAGGCGGAGGCATTGACGGCGTTTGCGAAGCTGGTCCACGAGGAAGGCGGGGACGTCTTCTGCTACACGGGGTATACGATCGAGGAGCTGTGGGGGATGGGAGATCCTGCCGTAGACGGATTGCTCGGGGAAGTGGACGTGCTGGTAGACGGTCGGTTTGAGCTGGAGCAGCGGGATCTGACGCTGCTGTTTCGCGGGAGCGCGAACCAGAGGCTGATTGATATGAGGAAGACGAGGGAGAGAGGGGAAGTTGTGCTGTGGGAGCAGCGGGACTGAGAGCGCAGCAGGCGAAAGGGGTTAAAAAGTGAAAGTTTCGCCCGCCTTTTCAAAGGCGGCGGGG
>CALWIH010000171.1 GCA_944380675.1 uncultured Clostridia bacterium
TCTCCTCCCATTTTGTGTTCCTTACGCTTCGAGCACCGGCTTCACGGCCTCCCGCAGCGCTTCGAGGTCGGCCTCGTCCGGGTGCGCGAGCGCCTTGTCGAAATTTTCGAGCATGGCCTGCCGCGCCGGGCTGTCCGGCATGGACTCATAGCGCTTCCGCACGGCCTCAGGCATTTTTCCCTGGCAGGCAAAGCTCCCGCAGAGCTTCGCCGTCTCCGGCAGCTTCTCTCTGACCGTGCCGAGAATCTTCTCGAAATACGCCGGATCTCCGCCGAAGCCGGCGGTTCCGAAGAGAAAGACGCGCTTTCCGCCGAGCGTGGGCAGAAACGCGGCGACGTCCCCGCTGCACGTTCCCTTGTCCGTCCAGAAGCCGCAAAAAACGGCGTCCGCTTCGACGGCTCCGCACGGCGGCCCGAAATAGGCGCAGCTGCCCTCCGGCAGAAGCGCGCGGATCGTCTCCGCCAGCAGGCGGGTGTTGCCTGTTTTGCTGCTGAATACGATGGCGTATGACGTCATGCGATCTCCTCCTGTTCCTGCCGGCGCATACGCGCCGACACAATTATCGTATCACAGAACCGGGAGCTTGAAAAGACGGTGCATAGTCATTTTTATCGATTCCTCCCATCCCGTTTGCCTTTTTTTCGAGAAGATGCTACAATGATTGCACACGCAGGAGGAGGAATCGCAGGATGCACACCATCAGAAAACGGGAAAAAATCACCTACACCGGCAGTCTGCTCGGGCAGAACATGATTTACAGCTTTGTCTCGATGTACGTCATGTTCTTCTTCACGGATCTGCTGAAAATCCCCTCGGAGACCGTGACGATCATCATGGTTTCCGCGAGCCTGTGGGACGCCGTCAACGACATCCTCATGGGCATGATTGCTGACCGCACGAAGACGCGCCTCGGCAAATTCCGGCCGTATCTTCTCGCCGGCCCTGTCTTCATCGCCGTCATCACCACACTCTGCTTTGTCTCGTTCGGCGGCTCGCTCGCGGGCACCATCGCCGTCGCCGCCGTGAGCTACGTCCTCTGGGGGATGACGTACACCGTCTACGACATCCCGATCTGGGCGATCTCCTCCGTCTCCTCGCGCAATGCGGACGAGAAAAACGGCATGGTGACGCTCGGCAGAATCGGCGGAACGCTCGGCACGGTGATCGTCTCCGTCGGCAGCGTGTCGCTGCTCAACGCCTTCGGCGGCGAGCGCGCCGCCTCCGCCTACACAATCTCGGCGGCCATCATCGCCGGCTCCGGCGCGCTGCTGATGCTGCTGAGCGGTTTTGTCCTGCGCGAGCGCATCAAGCCTCCGGCGGGCGGCGTGCCGTTCCGCAGGAATATTCACACCATTCTCGACAACGTCCCGCTCAAGGCCCTCATGGCGGCGCTGCTCATCATGAACATGGTCAACAGCATCCGCCAGGTCGTGCAGATGTACTTCGCCGTCTACGTCTGGGGCGACTCGGGATATGTCACCTTCATCGGCTTGAGCCTCGTCCTCGGCATGATCACCGGGATGGCTGTCTCCCCGGCGCTGATCCGGCGGTACGATAAAAAGGTGCTGTTCCTCATCGCGTGCGCGGCGGGAGCCGTCACGAGCCTTTTGCCGTATCTCTTCGGCGTCGAGCCGGTTGTCAGCCTCGTGATTCTCGGCTTCAATTTCGCGTTCAGCGGCGTGACGTCCATCACCAGCACCTCGATGCTGATGGACTGCATCGACTATGCCGAGTACAAGCTCGGCTTCCGCGGCGAGGGCATCGTCTTCTCGATGAACACCTTCCTCACGAAGCTCAGCGCCACCATCTCGAAGGCTGTGCTCGGCGTCTCGATGACGCTCATGAGCTACCGCGACAACATGGAGCCGAACGACACGGTCAAGGCCGGCTTTACCTTCATCGTGTTGGCCGTCCCCGCGATCTGCTTTGTGCTCTCGATGCTGCCGCTTGTCTTTTATAAGCTCAAGCCCGCGCAGCTTACCGCTATCCGCACCGAACTTGACGCCCGCCGCTCGGCGGAGAAATGAGGGAAAACCATGGACGTAACCGCTTTCTTTCAGCCCCCCGAAATTCTGACCGCGAAGCGCGCGCTGTGCATCCAGCCGCATTCCGACGACAATGAGATCGGCATGGGCGGCACGGTGGCCGCCCTCGCCGCGCGCGGCTGCGAGGTGCACTACCTTACCGTGACGAACGGCGACCTCGGCCAGCCCGCAGAGCCGATGGAGCCTGCCGCCCTCGCCGCTCTGCGCCGCGAGGAGGCGATCGCCGCCGGGTCGCTGCTCGGCGCGAAGGAGTTCCACTTTTTCGACGAGCCCGACGGCTCCCTCTCCGACGTTCCCGCGCTCGCGGGAAAAATCGCGGAGCTCATCCGCACGGTACAGCCCGACGCCGTCTTCTGCCCCGACCCGTGGGCGCGCTGCGAGGCGCACTTCGACCATGTGACCACCGGGCGCGCCGCCGCCCAGGCGTTCCTCTCCGCCGGTCTCGCGCAGTACCCGCGCGGCACGAACACCTCCCCGTGGCAGCCCTCGGCCATCGGCTTCTATTTCACGCAGGAGCCGAACGTCGTCGTGGACGTCACGGAAACCTTTGAGACGAAATTCGCCGCCATGGCGCTGCACCGCTCCCAGCTTGACGAGCAGACGCTCGGCCTGTACCGCGTCTACTTCACGATGCAGTGCGGGCAGCGCGCGCAGGGGAAGGGCTTTGCCCTCGGCGAGGGCTTCAAGGTGCTCTCGCCGCTGCACCTCCACTGCTTTGCAGAGGCGCCGATCATCGGGATGCAGGG
>CALWIH010000172.1 GCA_944380675.1 uncultured Clostridia bacterium
ACAATCAAAGCAAGCAGCGCGCGTTTGCGAACGGCTTTCGTCATACCCCATCCCCTCCCGACACAGCAATATTTTTCCGGCTTCTGTTGTCTGCTGTGCGGTTGTCTTCATTATAGCAGAATTTCCATAAAATTAAAGAAGAATATTCTTGTATTTTGGTTGATTCGTCTCCATCTGCGGTTGAAAACCTCCCTGCGGTATGGTACGATGAAAGCAGAAACCCGCTCCGGGCGGAGCGAAAAAGGGAGGTGCTTTCATGCAGGAGATTTATGAGTTTTTGAAGAAGTGCGGGACGTACTACCTCGCCACGATGGACGGCGATCAGCCCCGCGTGCGGCCCTTCGGCACCATCGACCTGTTCGACGGGCGGCTGGCCATCCAGACGGGGCGGCGCAAGGACGTCGCGCGGCAGATTTTCGCGAATCCGAAGCTTGAGATCTGCGCGTTTGACGGCGAGCGCTGGCTGCGCGTGGCGGCAAGCGCCGCGGAGGATCCGCGGATCGAGGCGCAGGAGCATATGCTCGCCGCGTACCCGTCGCTGCAGACGATGTACAAGGCCGGGGACGGCAACACGCTCGTCTTCGCCCTCGAGCACGGGGAGGCGACGTTCTCCTCGTTCACGGACGCGCCGCGCACCGTGACATTCTGAGAGCGCGCGAAAAAACCGGCTCCCGCGAGCCGGTTTTTTCTGTTTTCGGCGCACGGGGCCGTAACAACCTCCCGCAAATTGCGTCTTGTATGAATGAAAGGGCCTTTTCAGTTCGGGAGAGGAGGAGGAAGAAGGATGGAGGACGCCGCCATCGTCGCTCTGTATTGGGAGCGCAATCAGGACGGCATCGAGCAGTCGCGTCTGAAATACGGCGCGTACTGCATGAGCGTCTCGCGGAACATTCTGGCAAGCCCGGAGGACGCGGAGGAGTGCGTCAGCGACACCTGGCTCTGCGCGTGGAACGCGATGCCGCCGCAGAGGCCGAACGCGCTGCGGATGTTCTTCGCGAAGATCACGCGGAATCTCTCGTTCAGCCGCTTCCGCCGCCTCGCCGCGAAAAAGCGCGGCGGCGGCGTGATGGAGGCTGTGCTCGACGAGCTCTCCGAGGTGCTCGCCGGGCAGACGGACGTCGAGGAGACCGCGGACGCGCACGCGCTCGGCGAGACCGTCCGGTCGTTTATCCGCGAGCTGCCCGGCAGGGAGCGCGACGTCTTCCTCCGCCGCTATTTCTTCACGGAAAGCATCCGCGAAATTGCCGCGGCGTACGGGCTGACGGAAAACCACACGTCGGTGATTCTGAACCGGACGCGCGGGAAACTCCGGCTTCGTTTGATCAGGGAGGGATTTCTGTATGAAAGCAAACGATCTGTATGAAAGCATCGGGCAGGCCGACGAGGACGTGCTCGAGCTGAGTGAGAAGCACAGGCGCAGACGCGCGCCGCGCAGGCCGTGGTGGATGGCCGCGGCGGCGGCGGTGCTCGTCGCGGTCGTCGTCGCGGGAGTGTATTTCCGGCCGGACGGCAGCCCACTCGCGACGTCCGCCTACGCGATCTGCGAGGCGCAGTACCCGGAGATGGCGCCCTATCCGGGGGACTATGACGCGTCCTTCGACGCCCGCTACGACGCGTGGCGCGAATCCGTCGAAGCGCAGCGCCGCCCGGCGGGCTACGCGGACGGCCTCACGCCGTTCTTCACCTCGGTGACGCGCGAGCTTCTCACGGGAGCGGGCACGGAAAACCGCGTTTGTTCGCCCACCAACCTATACATGGCGCTTGCCATGCTCGCCGAACTGACGGACGGGAACAGCCGGCAGCAGATCCTCGACCTGCTCGGCAGCAACGGGATCGAGGCCGTGCGCAGCCAGGCAAGCGACGTGTGGAACGCCCAATACCGCGACGACGGCGCGACGGCGATCCGGCTCGCGAACTCCGTCTGGCTCAACGAGGACGTCACGTTCCGCCGGGACACCATGAACGAGCTCGCAAAGACGTACTACGCCTCCTCCTACCGCGGCGAGATGGGCTCGCCGGAATTCGACAGCGAGCTGCAGGACTGGCTCAACGATCAGACCGGCGGCCTGCTCGAAGAAGCGGCGCGAGGCGTAACGCTCGACCCGGAGACGGTGCTCGCCCTCGCCTCGACCATCTACTACAGCGCCCGCTGGGCGAAGGAGTTCTCCGAGGACGACACGGCCCCCGACGTCTTCCACGGCGCGGCGGGCGACGAGACGGTCGACTTCATGCACCGGAGCTTCGACCAGCACTCGTACTACTGGGGAGACCGCTTTACCGCCGTCAGCCTCGGGACGGAAAACGCCGGCGGGAAAATGTGGCTGGTTCTGCCCGACGAGGGCGTCTCCGTGGAGGAGCTGCTGGAGGACGACAGCGTCCCCGCCCTGCTCTCCGAGCCGCACGACTGGGAGAATCAGCGCTCCATGCTCGTCCACCTCTCGATGCCGAAATTCGACGTCTCCTCCGAGTTCGACCTGCGGGAAACACTCACGTCGCTCGGCGTGACGGACGTGTTCGACCCCTTTGCCTCCGACTTCTCGCCGATGACGGACGACGTCGATCTCGTCTATGTCTCGAAAGCGCAGCACGATGTGCGCGTCACGGTGGACGAGGAGGGCGTCGAGGCCGCCGCGTTTACGGTGATGGCAATGTCGGGCGCGGGCGCGCCTCCCGACGAGGTGGAGGAGATCGACTTCACCGTCGACCGGCCGTTCCTGTTCGTCATCATGAGCAGCGACAACCTGCCGCTGTTCGCCGGCGTGGTGAACCGGATCGGGGAGTAAACACCCA
>CALWIH010000173.1 GCA_944380675.1 uncultured Clostridia bacterium
CGGCAGCGCCAGCCCGTCAATCAGCTTCGCCACCTCCCCCGGCCCGCGGTGCTCGTGGTGGTGGGGATGAGGATGGGGATGCTCATGCAGGTGCGTATGGACGTGCTCGTCTCCCCGCGAATGCTCCCGCGCGTGCACATGGATGTGCTCGTGGGGATGCGCATGGCCGTGGCCGTGGTCGTGGGGATGCTCGTGGCTGTGGTCATGCTCGTGGTGGTGGTCATGGGGATGCGCATGGCCGTGCTCGTGGGGAGGCTCGTGCTCCCCCTCCTCCTCGCCGTGGACGAGGACGCGGATCTTCGTCCCGGCGATGCCGGCCGTCTCGGCTCTCTCGGCGCGCACCTCGACGCCGGGCAGCCCCATCGCGTTCATCGCGCGGAGGAAGCCCTCCTTGTCGTCGAGCAGCTCATACAGCGCGCCCATGAGCATATCGCCCGCCGCGCCCATGGCGCATTCAAGATACAGTGTTTTCATGCGGTGGCTCCGCTCCTTCCATGAGGTTGATCCGCGAGGCGAGGAAGCCCGCCCCGAAGCCGTTGTCGATATTGACGACGCTGCACCCCGACGCGCACGAATTGAGCATCGAGAGCAGCGCGGCGAGTCCGCCGAAGCTCGCGCCGTACCCGACGCTCGTCGGCACGGCGATAACGGGGCAGTCCACCAGTCCGCCCACGACGGACGCGAGCGCCCCCTCCATCCCGGCGACCGCCACGACGACCCTGGCGCTCATCAGCTCGTCGAGGTGCGCGAGCAGCCGGTGCAGCCCCGCGACGCCGACGTCGTACAGCCGCACGACGCGGCTCCCCAGCGCCTCCGCCGTGAGCGCGGCCTCCTCGGCGACGGGCAGATCGCTCGTCCCCCCCGTCGCGACGACGACGCGCCCGCGCCTCTCCCGCTCCGCCGGGAACGCAATCGCGAGCTGCGCGTCCGCGTGGTAGTCGAGCGGCGCGCTCCGGGCGACGCTCGCCGCCTTCTCGGCGGAGAGCCGCGTCACGAGCACGTTCCTGCACCCGCGCGCCCCCATCGCGCCGAGAATCCCGGCGATCTGCTCCGCCGTCTTCCCCGCGCCGTAAATGACCTCCGCCGCGCCCTGCCGCACGCCCCGGTGCAGATCCACCTTCGCGTACCCGAGATCGGCGAACGGCGATTCCCTGATTTGCAGCAGCGCGTCCTCCGGCGCGACGTTCCCGTCCGCCACGGCGCGCAGCAGCGACAAAATCTCCTGCTTTTCGAGCATCTCTGCCTCCTTATCTCGACGGTCTGCGCGGTTCGAGGTCGAGCGTCACAGCCGAAAACAGGCCGCTCAGGCTCTCGAGAACGGCCCTGCGCGTCCCCAGCACGAGCGGCAGCTGCTCCTTTGTCACCTGCAGGCGCGCCGTGTCCCCGCACACGCGGACGCGGAAATCGGCGAAGCCCAGCTTTGTGAGCGCGTCCTCCGCCTTCTCGACGGTCTCGAGCGTCTCCCGCGTGATAGCCGTCCCCTGCGGCACGCGCGTCGCGAGGCACGCGTACGCGGGCTTGTTCCAAGTGAACAGCCCCGCCTTCCGGGAGAGGACGCGCACGTCCTCCTTCGTGAGGCCGCACTCCCTGAGCGGCGACCGCACGGAGAGCTCCCCGATCGCCCGCATCCCGGGCCGGTCGTCCGCGTCGTCGGACGCGTTCGTCCCGTCGAGGACGAGCGAAAACCCGTCCTCCCGCGCGGCCTCGAGGATCCGCGAGAACAGCGCCTTTTTGCAGAAATAGCACCGCTCCGGCCCGTTCGCCGCCGCCTCCGGCACCGCCAGCACGTCGAACTCGATCACCGTCAGCCCGACGCCCGCCTCCCCGGCGAGCCGCCGCGCGTCCGCAAGCTCAAACGCCGGCTGGAACGGCGTCTTGACATAATACGCCCGGACGCGCTTCGCGTACCGCGACGCCGCCCACACGAGCAGCGCCGAGTCCGCGCCGCCCGAGAACGCCGCCGCGGCCTCCGGATGCTCCGTGAAAAATTCCCTGAGTGTCATCTGATTCCTCCCGCATGAAAAAACGCCGCCCAATCGCGGCGGGTCTTGTGTTCAGAATAGCATAAAACAGGGCAAAAGTAAAGCGGAGCCGCCCCCGCCTCCCCGCAAGGGGAAGGCCGAAGGCGGCTCCGCCGCTGTGTACTTGGAAAATCCGTCAGCCGGTTACGCGATGGTCGCCGTCGTCACCACAACGCCGTTCGCGGAGAAGGTCGTCGAAGCGCCCGCGGCGCCGGCAGCCGTCACCTTGAAGAACCAGTCGTTCCCGCTGTTCGAGACATACGCGATCGTGAAGTTCGCGTTATTGCCCGTGAACGTCGGGCGGGAGGCGCTCGTCAGCTTGAACTGATACGCCGCGCCCTGCGCCACGGTGAACGGATGCGTCGTGTCGGAGACGACGCCGGCCGTCCCGACCGTCGCGACGACGACATGAATGCCGTCGACCAGCACGTTCGCCGTGCTCCCCGCCGCGCCCGCGCAGCGGATGACATAGAAGTAATCGTTCCCGCTCCGGCTCGCAAGCTCAACCGTGAAGTTGCTGTTGCTCACCGTCATGACCGGCTTGTGCCCGTCCGTGCTCGTGATGCGGAACTGATACTTCCCGTTGACCGTCAGATTGCCCGTCGTGTCGCTGACGAAGTTCTT
>CALWIH010000174.1 GCA_944380675.1 uncultured Clostridia bacterium
AAAAAGCAATACCCGACTCGGCGAGCCGGGTATTGCCGATCGTATCAAAAGAAAGCCGCGTGCGCGAAAGGAGAGGAACGGACGCGAAACACAGACAGCCTGTCCGGCGCTCAGCGGCGGAACGGCTTGTCCGAGAGCGGCTGATCCTGCGGCTTCTTCCGCGCGGAGGACGAGGGCTGGAAGCGCGGCGCGGACGGCGGACTGCCCCAGTCGGGCGTGTAGGTAATAATGTCGTCCTTGAGGCGCGTGTTGTCCTTGTACTCGTACTTCTTCGGGTGGCGGTGCGAGGGCTTCACGTTCATCTGCTCGGAGTACTGGCGCGGCGCGGGTTCCGCCTGCCTGCCGCCGTGCTTCTTCTGCTCCCTGCGCGGGGCGCTGTCCCGCTGCGGGTTCTGTTTTTTCGGCTCCTGCCGCGGCGCGCTCTGCTGCGGCACATTCTGCGCGGGCTGCTTTTCCTGCGTGCCCTGCGGCTTTGCGCCCTTCTTCTTTTTCTTCTTTTGGCGGTTCTCCTGCGGCGCATCGGCCTTTTCGGCCTTCTGCTGCGGCTGCGCTTCGGCCTTTGGGGCGGGAGCTGACTTTTCAGCCTCCTTCGCGGCGGCGCGCTCCCTGCGGCGCTCATCCTTCCGCAGACGGGCCTCCCGGGCGGCGAGGCGGCGCTCCTCCTTGAGACGCTGCAGCTCCTCCTTCGGCGTCGGCTCCGTTTGCTGCTGCGGGAAGGGATGCTCCTCCACCGTCTCGATCTTCGCCTTCGTCAGGCGCAGGATATTGTCGTAGTCGGCGCGCTCGTCCGCCGTGCAGAACGAGATGGCCGTCCCCTCGAGACCGGCGCGGCCCGTCCGCCCGATGCGGTGGACGTACGTCTCCGGCACCTCGGGAATATCAAAGTTGACGACGTGCGACAGCTCCTCGATGTCGATCCCGCGCGCGGCAATGTCCGTCGCGACAAGGACGCGGCAGCGCCCCTCCTTGAAGGCGGTCAGCGCCGCCTGACGGGCGTTCTGCGATTTGTCGCCGTGGATCGACTGCGCGGAGAAGCCGGCACGCGTCAGATCGCGCGCCACGCGGTCAGCGCCGTGCTTCGTCCGCGTGAAGACGAGCACGGAGACGAGCTCCGGGTTTTCCAGCAGCCACGCGAGGAGGCGGCGCTTGTTCTCGCGGTCGACGAAATAGACGTACTGGCGGATGGCCTCCACCGTCGTCGCGGGAGGCGCGACCTGCACGACCGCCATGTCGTGCAGCAGACGGTCGGCGATTTCCTGAATCTCCGGCGGCATCGTGGCGGAGAACAGGAGCGTCTGCTTCTTCTCCGGCGTTTTGTCGATGACGCGCCGCACGTCGTGGATGAAGCCCATGTCGAGCATCCGGTCGGCCTCGTCGAGGACGAAAATCTCGAGCGAGTCGAGGCTCACAAAGCCCTGCCCGATGAGATCGTTGAGCCGCCCCGGCGTCGCGACGAGGACGTCCACGCCGTTTTCGAGCGCGGACACCTGCGGCGCCTGCCCCACGCCGCCGAAGATCACGGCGGCGCGCAGGCCGAGGTTTCTGCCATACAGCTCGAAGTTTTCATAGTTCTGCAGGGCGAGCTCGCGCGTCGGCGTCAAAACGAGGGCGCGGATCGGCCGCTTCCCCTGCGGGATCCCGCGCCCCGCGAGCAGCTGCAGAATCGGCACGGCGAACGCCGCCGTCTTGCCCGTCCCCGTCTGGGCGCAGCCGAGCAGATCCCGCCCCTGCAGCACCGGGGGAATCGCGGCCTCCTGAATCGGCGTCGGCTGCTCGTAGCCCGCCTCGCGCAGCGCCCGAAGAATCGGAGGAATAATGTGGAGCTCTTCAAACGTCATACCATACATCCTAACTTCATCATAGTGTCGAGCCCGAGGCTCTGTCTTCCAATATTTTGCTTCATTTAATGTAAAACATCCGCAATATACATAAACGCCGCGCGCACGGCGGCACAAAGGTCATAGATTTCTTTTATTATCTCACAAATCCGGCGGTTTTTCAACTCCCCGGCCGCCTTTCGGGAAACGCAAAAAAGCGCCGGCCCGATCGAAACCGATCGGACCGGCGCAGAAGGCGTCTCCTTTTCAGTTTTCCGTCTTCTCTCCGCTTCTTTCGCGGAGAAGAAGAAACGCGTTTTTCAGAGCCTCCGGCAGCGGAAGCCCCATCACGCCGAGGTTTTCGACGACGCTCAGCCCCTCGTTCGCGAGAAAGAACAGAATCACCGTCCCGCGGATGTAGCCCTCGCTGCCGAACAGCGGGTCGAGCCGCGCGGCCACAAGGACGCACAGCAGAATCCCGCATTTGCGGAACAGCCCCTTCACGCTCGCGCGGCTCTCGAAGCTGCCGTCGGAGGACTTGTTGGAGCGCTTCCACACGAGGGCGAGCACCACGCCGAGGGCGTAATCGATGAGCATCAGCGTCACGAGCACCTGCAGCATGGCGTCCCAGCCGCCGAGCGCCTGCGCGAGCACAGACCCCGCCGCGGAGAGCGCGCCGAGCGCCGAGTAAAAAACGGCCTGCGGCTTTGTCATGTGTCTCCCCCTCCAATCCTCGCCACAAAGATCCGCTCCCCGCCGCCTTTGGGATAGATCCCGGCCTCCTGCCCCGGCTCGCCGGCGGGGACGACGTGCCA
>CALWIH010000175.1 GCA_944380675.1 uncultured Clostridia bacterium
GAGAACGGTGCCGGGGGCGCTGTACCGCCTGCTGTGGGCCGAGGGCGCGGAGGCGTTCCTGCGGGCGTGGGGCGAGCTCTTCGCGGCGCTGTGCGAGCGCGGCTGCGCGGACAACCTCACCGGCTGCCTGACGGAGGCGGCGCTCTATGACGAGAACGCGTTCTCGCTCGCGGCGGCGGCGGGGCGGACGATCCCGGCGCAGATGCGCGGCGCGGCGGGGAGAGACCTGCGGGTCATCCTCGAGCTCGGCGCGCTGACGCCGCAGGAGCTGCTCGACGGCGCGCCGGAGGGGGCGTCCTCGCTCTCCCTGCCCGCGTGGGGCGCGGGCGAGCCGGTGCGGGAGCTTGCCGGAGAGGGAAGCCTCGCAGACCGGCTCGAGCGGTACTACCGCGAGAACGGCTGCGGGATGTACGCGCGGTATCGCGCCTTCATCTGGCGGGACCACGCGATTCATCCCGTCGTCCATCCCGACCCGACGACGCTGCGCGACCTCAAGGGGTACGAGCTGCAGCGCCGCATGGCGATAGACAACACGGTGTCGTTCCTCGTGGGGCTTCCGGCGAACAACTGCCTGCTCTACGGCGACAGGGGCACGGGCAAGAGCTCGACGGTGAAGGCGATCCTCAACGAATACTACACGCGCGGCCTGCGCGTCATCGAGATGCCGAAGGAAAACCTGATGGACTTCCCGAGCCTCGTCGACGAGATCGCGGCGCTGCCGATGCGCTTCATCATCTTCATTGACGATCTGTCCTTTTCCAGTCAGGACGACACCTACGCGGCGCTCAAGGCGGTGCTCGAGGGCGGGCTCGCGGCGCGCCCGGAGAACGCGCTGATCTACGCGACGTCGAACCGCCGCCATCTGATCCGGGAATCCTTCTCCGACCGCGAGGGAGACGAGATACACAAGGGCGACACGATACAGGAGAGCCTGTCGCTGGCCGACCGGTTCGGCCTGTCGATCCGCTTCTCCTCGCCCGACAAGTGGCGCTATCTGGAGATTGTCCGCCAGCTCGCGGTGCAGCGCGGCCTCGAGGATCACCTCGACGAGCTCGACCTGCTCGCGGAGCGCTGGGCGACGGAGCGCGGCGGGCGTTCCCCGCGGTGCGCGCGCCAGTTTATCGACGACGCCGAGGCGAAGGTGCGCCGCGGCGAGCCGCTGCGCTGAGCGCGGCGTAAGGAAACGGGAGGCGATGCAGTTGCAGAAAACGAAGACGACACTGTTCCGGCGGGGGCTTTCCCTGCTTTGCGCGCTGACGCTCGCGGCGGGTGCGCTGCTCTCGGGCTGCGGCTCGTCCAACGACGTGACGAGCGGCGTCGGCACGACGGATTTTCCCGTCACCGTGAACGAGGTGACGATTGGGGCGAAGCCGGAGGGCGTAGCGGTCCTCTCGGCGAACCTCGCGGACGTGATTCTCGCGCTGGGGTACGAAGCGCCGCTGAAGGCGCGCACGGCGGAGTGCACGCAGTCCGACCTTGACGTCCTGCCGGTGGTGGAGGCGACCGACTACGGCGCGATGGGCGCCGCGGGAGCGACGCTCGCGCTGCTGGACGAGCAGCCGACCGAGGAGGAGACGGCCGAAGCGTCTTCCGCGGGGGTGACGCTGCTGGCGATTGCACCGGCGACGTCGCGCGAGGATTTGGAGCGTCTCTACTCGCAGGTGGGCGCGGCGCTGCAGGGCGGCGTGACAGGCTACGAGAAGGGGCAGAAGACGGCGAAGAATACGCTCATCACGATAGACGACATCCAGCGGGTGATTCCCGACTCGGACGTTCCGAAGGTGGCGGCGTACCTCTCGGACGCGGCGGGGCACGGCGTGACAGGCGACCAGTTCCACGCGCAGCTGTTTGAGAGCGCGGGTCTGACGAACGCGGCGACGGACTGTTCGGGCGGGGAATTTCCGCTGCAGAACCTGCGCTTGGCGGATCCGTCCTACATTTTCTGCCCGACGGGCGTGAAAGCGCAGCTCGAGCAGACGGAGGGCTACAGCGACCTGACGGCGGTGAAGGAGGGCCGGGTGTACGAGATGGACCCGACGTGGATGACGTGTCAGGGCCGCGGGCTGATTCAGGCGGTCTCGTTCATGGCGGGCACGGTGTTCCCCGAGCTGCTTGAGGACACGGGCGACGGGACGGAGCCGGACGACGGGGACGACGCGTCCTCGACGGCGTCGTCGCTGCCGGAGGGCGCGCCGTCGGGCGAGCTGAAATTCGGGGACGAGGGCGACGACGTATGGAAGCTGCAGAACCGGCTGCAGGAGCTGGGATATCTGTTTGTGCAGCCGACGGGCCTGTTTGCGGAAGGGACGGAGCAGAGCGTGAAGGACTTCCAGCTGCTCAACGGCATGGTGGTGACGGGAGTCGCGGACGAAGCGACGCTGGCGCTGCTGTTCTCGGATGAGGCGAAGCCCAGGAGCTGAAGCAGCGAGCGAACGATTGGGAAAGTGAAGTTTTCGCCAGGCCTTTTTCAAAAGGCCGCGTACTCCTATAGCGCGAAGCCCTAAAAAAGCCAGGGGAAACAGCGCAGCGAATTTCCCCGGACGGTGAGGCACCTAATTCCTTTCCCGCACGCAGCCCATAAATGAACAAGCGAAAAAGGC
>CALWIH010000176.1 GCA_944380675.1 uncultured Clostridia bacterium
GATGATCTGCTCCACGCCGGAGAGGAAGGTCTTGGCCTGATTGTAGGAGGCGCGGTTCGCCTCGAGCTCCTTTCTGCCCTCGTTGAGCTCCTTTTGGGCGTCGCTGAGCTGCTTTCTCGCGTCGGCGAACTGCGCCTCGGCCTCCTCCTTCCGGTCAAGGTAGACGTCGTAGTTGTGCTGGTACTGGTTAAGGCCCATGAGGTAGTCGGAGTTGCCCGTCTGCCATTCGCGCTTCGCGTCGGCGAGCTTCTGGACACCGTCCTCGTATTCCTTTTTGCCGTCGGCGAGCTTCTGGACGCCGTCCTCGTACTCGGCGAGGCCGTTCTCGTACTCGACGCGGGCGTCGGCGACCTCCTGCCTGCCGTCCTCGAGCTCCCGGCGCGCGTCCTCAAGCTCCTTTTTGCCGTCCGCGAGCTCCTGCTCGCCGTCGAGAAGCTCCTGATAGGCGTCGTCAAGCTCCTGCTGGCCGTCGAGGAGCTCCTGATACGCGTCGGCGAGCTCCTTGTCGGCCTTCTCCTTCTCCTCGTCGTACGTCTGCTGGGCGTCGTCGAGCGTCTCGACCGCCTCCTGATAAATCTCATCGTACCGAATCTGCTCGCGCTCAGCGGCGAGCGCTTCGAGGCGGTCGGTGACGGGCTCAATCTGCGCGTCGTACGCGTCGCTGAAGGAGGCCAGCTCCATCGCGCCGTCGACGGTGAGGTGGAGATCGGTGTAATATTCCTGTGAGAAATCCTCCTCGAAGATGTAGAGATAGCGGCTCAGCGTGCCGCTGCCGATGGTGCTCGTGCCGAGCGACATCGAGAGATAGTAGGACGACTCGACGAAGCCGACGACGGTGAAGGTGCTGCGCGCGAGGGTGTCGGCGATGTCGCCGTTCGGGTCCTCGACCGTCACGGTGTCGCCGATCGCAAGGCCGGACGTGTCGCCGACGGGCGCGGCGCTGACGACGCACTCGCCGGACTTTTCGGGCATTCTGCCCTCGACGACGGAGGGCCGGTTGAGATAATCCTCGTTGTCCTCGGAGAGATCCGAGGGAAGGGAATGGATGCGCGTGACGACGTCCTTGTCACCCATGCGGACAAGCAGGTCGGCGCTGTAGCCGGGCATAACAGAGCGGACGCCCTCCGTCGCCCGGATGGCGTCCACGTCGTCCTCGGTAAAGCCGAAGGTGCTCACAAGGCGCACGTCCATAAAGCGGCTCTCGTCAAAATAGGCGTCCGCGGTGGCGCGCATATTGGGCGCGGTCGTCCTCAGACCGCTGTAAAAGCCGGCGCCGAGCGCCACAATAATAAACAGCGCAAGGAAACGGCTCCACGAATGGGTGACGGCGCGCAGAATATCCTTGTGAAACGCTTTGACTCGCATGGAAGCGATCCCTCCCAAAGCAAAAACGCTACCACTCGATCGTCTCCGCCGAAACAGGCGAAGGGTTCGTCTCCATTTTCAGCACCTTTCCGCTGCGGATATGGATGACGCGATCGGCGATCGCGGTGAAGGCGAGGTTGTGCGTGATGACGACGACGGTGCGCCCCGTGTTCCGGCAGGTATCCTGCAGAAGGCAGAGGATGGCCTTTCCGGTCTTGTAGTCGAGCGCGCCCGTCGGCTCGTCGCAGAGGAGGAGCTTGGGGTTCTTGGCGAGGGCGCGGGCGATGGCGACGCGCTGCTGCTCGCCGCCGGAGAGCTGGGCGGGGAAGTTCGACACGCGGTGCTCGAGCCCGACCTCACGCAGCACCTCTCTGGCGTCGAGCGGGTCGCGGCAGATCTCCGAAGCGAGCTCGACGTTCTCGAGCGCGGTCAGATTCTGCACGAGATTATAAAACTGAAAGACAAAGCCGACGTCGTAGCGGCGGTACTCGGTGAGCTGGCGGCTGTTATAGGAGCTGACGAGGTTCCCGTCGAGCCAGATCTCGCCGCCGGAGCAGGCGTCCATTCCGCCGAGCATATTGAGCACCGTCGTCTTTCCTGCTCCGCTGGGGCCGACGATGACGGCGAACTCGCCCTTCTCGATGACGAAATCGACGCCGTCGGCGGCGGCGATTTTCTGCTCGCCCATCTGATAAAACTTCGTCACATTCTTAAATTCCACGAACGACACGCATTTCGCCTCATTTCTTCAACAGGATCCGCGTCACGCCGGGGTTCAGGGAAAGGAGCTTCGCGGCGATGCGGCGGTGATGGAGCCGATCGCGCACCATGTCGCGCAGGGCGGTGCCGCCGTTATGTCCATGGATGACGACGAGCTCCTCGAGGGCGGGATCGGCGCGATTGAGGAGATCCTCGAGCCGTTTTTTCGCCTGATCCTGGGACATCCCGTGGATGTCGACCTCCATGGTACGGGGCTTTCCCCCTCTGCGGGACGGCATGGCGAGGTTCCTCCTTCCGCATTTTTTCAAAAAGCTGCCGGGGGGCAAAACGTGAAAGTTTCGCCCGCCTTTTCAAAGGCGGCGGGGCGCGGGGCAGAGCCCCGACCCCTCAGCCAACGGTGATCAAAAAGAAAGCGAAGCCCCCAAAAAACAAGGGGGAACAGCGAAGCGAATTTCCCCGGACGGCGGCGCACAAAATGCCTTTC
>CALWIH010000177.1 GCA_944380675.1 uncultured Clostridia bacterium
CTTCCACCAAGGGAGGTTTAAAGAACGTGCTCGCCTTACGCGGGGTGCAAAAAACAAGCTGCACATTGACGGCAAAGGGACAAGCAATCTGATTGTCCGCGAAATAAAAAGGGCCTCCCCGCTCGGGGGAAGCCCTTTTTTCATACAAGGAAAAAATCGCTTCAGAGCATCTTTTTCCGCAGCTCCTCTCCGCTTTCGCGGCACAGGAGAGCCGGGGGGATGTCGAGGACGGTCTTGCAGCCGGAGTCGCCGCGGGCGGCGAGGCGCGAGACGGCGCGGGCGTACGCGACGAGGACGCTCGAGGTGAACTCCGGGTTCGAGTCGAGGCGGAGGCTGTACTCGATGACGTGGGTGTTCTCCCCGTTCACGCCGGTTTTGCCGCTGCGCAGGACAAAGCCGCCGTGCGGAATTCCGGCGTGGTCGCGCTGCAGCTCCTCCTCGGAGATGAAGTGTACCGTCGTATCGTACTCGTCGAAGTAGTTCGGCATCGTCTTGATTTCCCGCTCGATGCGGGCGAGGTCGGCCCCCTCCTCGGCGACGACGAAGCACTCTCTCGTGTGCTTCTCGCGCGTCGTGAGGACGGGCGCTTTCCCGGCGCGGACAGCCTCGAGCGCGCTCTCCACCGGGATCGTGTACTGCCGCGCGTCCTTCACGCCCTTGATGCGGCGGACGGCGTCGGAATGGCCCTGGCTGACGCCCTTGCCCCAGAACGTATAGCTCGCGCCCTGCGGCAGGACGGCCTCGCCGTACACGCGGTTGAGCGAAAAGAGGCCCGGATCCCAGCCGCACGAGATGAGAGCCGTGTGTCCGGACGCCTGCGCGGCCGCGTCGACGGCGGCGAAGTGCTCCGGGATCTTCGCGTGCGTATCGAAGCTGTCGACCACGTTGAAGAGAGCGGCGCAGCGCGGCGTCTGCTCCGGCAGGTCGGTGGCGCTGCCGCCGCAGAGGATCAGCACGTCGAGCTTGTCCTTCCATGCGGGAAGCTCGTCCGCCGCGACGACCGGCACGCCGGGGGTGCGGATCTGCACGCCGGACGGGCCGCGCCGCGTGAAGACGGCGCAAAGCTCCATATCGTCATTCTGGGCGACGGCGCACTCCACGCCGCGTCCAAGGTTTCCGTATCCAAAAATACCGATGCGAATCATTTGCTTGTTCCTTCCTTCCTCAAATGGGTCAGTTCTGCGTCTCGCCGGTGTCGGCGAGCAGCTCGATGGTGTACTGCGTCGAGCTGCTCTTTGTCTCCGCGTCCCCGGCGCTGTAAATTGTCACCGTGATGCGGTCGCCGCCCGAGTGGGTGCGCAGCACCGCGTACAGGTCGTCGAGCGACGTGATCGTCTTGCCGTCGGCCTCGGTGATGACGTCGCCCGCATAGGCGATGCCCTTGAGCGGGCTGTCGTCGCCGACGGAGACAATCAGCACGCCGACGGGAATCCCGGAGAGCTGCGACTGCGTCTGCGTCACCGTCTGCCCCGTGATGCCGATGCGGCTTCTGCCCGAGACGTAGCCCTGCATCATCAGATCGCTGATCATGTCCGCCGTGGAGCTGATCGGGATGGCAAAGCCGATGCCCTCATAGTACGTCGAGACAACCTTGTTCGAGTTGATGCCCACGACCTGGCCGTACGCGTTCATCAGCGGGCCGCCGGAGTTGCCGGGGTTGATCGCCGCGTCCGTCTGGATGTACGTCAGGCCGTTCGCGGCGCTCTTATCGAGCTCGCGGTTGAGGCCGGAGACGTAGCCGCCCGTGAGGGTGCTGCCGTACCGATCGCCGCCGGGATTGCCGATCGCGAAGACCTCCTCGCCCACCTTGAGCTCGGAGGCGTCGCCGAAGCGCGCGGGCTGAAGCCCCTGCGCGTCGACGCGCAGCACCGCGAGGTCGGCGTTCTGGTCGTAGCCGATGACGACGGCGCGGTACTGCGTGCCGTCGTGCAGCTTGATGAGCACGTCGCTCTGCAGCGTGTAGAAGACGACGTGCGCGTTCGTCACGAGATAGCCGTCGCTCGTCAGCACGATGCCGGAGCCCTCGCTCGCCTCGCCGTCATACTCCGCGTACACGCCGACGACCGAGTCGACGTTCTGCTCGTAGATCTCCACCGCCGTGAGCGGATCGCCCTCCGGCTTCTCCTCGACCGTCAGCCCGCGGCCGCTGTAGACCACGTCGGGACGCTCAAAGCCCTCGAAGGGATCCTCCCCGTCCTCCTCATACGCGTCCTGATCGCCGCCGGAATCGCCGCCGTCATCCGGGAACGAGGGGAACGACGGGAAATCGTCCGCGTCGGAGTAGCCGGGGAAATCGTCCATGCTGATGTTCGCCGCGGAGCGCTGCACCGTGTATACGCCGATCCCGACGAGCGTGCCGAGCGCAATCAGGCCGAGAATCACGAGGAATACCCGCACACCCGTGCGCATCCGGCGGCGCGGCGGCTTCGGCGGCCGCGCGGCGTACTGTCCGAAGCCAGAGGGCGGATACAGAGGCGCGGGCTGACCATAGCCCTGCCCGTACGGCGGCTGCGGGGGCTG
>CALWIH010000178.1 GCA_944380675.1 uncultured Clostridia bacterium
TCTTTTATCATACTAATTAGTTTTTCATCATCATTTCCATTTTTAATATTTTCAATTCTTTCATCTATTGCTTTATATAACATCTTATATGCCTCTGATGAAAAATCCGTTTCTTCTGTATGTTCTGCTATTACAGAAGTGAATTTTGCAAAATCCGAATCATTTTTTATTACTTCGTAGCAAATTGATAAATCATTATTATATTTTTCTATCCTTTGTTGCTCTTTTATGTAACTAGTTATTCCAAAATATGTACCAATTCCAATTATTATTACTGCTATAATGCCTAACATAATGTAAATAATTTTTTTCTTTAAATTCTTTGGTAAAGAATATTTTACACTTTTATCTAAAGGAACATAACAATATTTACATTCCTTTAATTTTAAATCCTCATATTCTCTAAAGCAATGAGGACATTTCATAACTTCCTTTGTTTCTATTTTAAATTTTTCAATTAACTTTTCCTTGTTTTTATCAATTAAATTTACTATAAACATTATTATAGCAAATGAAATAATTGATATAATCAATATCCACATATTTTTACACCTACTTTATTTTTATACTTTCTATCATTCTATTAAATGTTTCTAAATCTTCTCCCTCTAAAGACATACAATACATATAATTATTATCTTCAATATATAGTAATGCTCCGCTTAATCCACCAATTCCACTAATTTCAAACTCTATTTTATATCCATCCAAACCACTTACTTTTACATTTTGTGTATCTAATTTGCTTACTTCATACTTAACTAGACTATTTTGACTTAATTTTTCCATATTTTCATTACTTAATTGTTTCAATGTTTCATCTTTCAATTTTGTTGCCGTATTTCTTGTTGTTGGTAGCTCTGCTTTTTTCATTAAATAGAATTCTATTTTGTTATTTTCATATACAAATTTTTTTCCATAAAATTCTGATAAATCATCTGTCATTGTCCAATTTTTATTATATTTAATTTCAAATTTATCTGTTTTACAAGTTTCAAAATCTTTCCATTTTGCTTGATTACTTATTATTATAATTGAAATAGTAACAATTGCTATTAGAAAAACAACTGCAATAATTATAAATATCTTCTTATTATTTCTTTTCTTCTCCATCTTTTACTCCTTTATTTTAATAATTATTCTACTTGTTCTAAATTTCTCATTATTTTATCTTTATCTAATTGTAGAAAAGGAGCTGTTTCACTTCCTTTACTCTTCCATAGACTTGATATAGATTGTGCCATTAAAATTTCTACCATTTCGTCCGTGTCTGTATATTTTGTTATTTTATCATCTGCTTGTGAATTCGTACCCATAACCTTGCCATTTTCTATTAAAGCAATATTTCTGTTTGTTCCTCCAAATCCATTTTGTGCTGAATAATCTATTAAAACTTGCTCTGCTGATGTTTGCGTTTTTCTGTACCATATTTCATAAACATTTAACGAATCTTGATTTTTTAAATTAGCTTGCAATGATTTTATTGCTCTTGCACCTAATTTTTCATCTTCTGTTAGTGTATTAGCTTCTATTTCTGCTTGTATTATATCTTGTTCAATTTTTTTGTTATATACTACAATCCCAACTATGCACACTACTAAAATTACTCCTATGATAATTATTAACTTCTTATTATTTTGAAAAAAATTTTTTCCATTTTTTGAATCTTTATTGATATATCCACAATGAGGACATTTTTTTAACGTATCTGACATTTCTTTGCCACACTCTTTACAATTAATTAGTGCCATCTTTCACATCTCCTTCTTACTTCCAACTATTTGAGTTATCTTTATTAGTTTTTGACCAACCTTTTAATGTTTCATATTCATTTATTTCAAACATATATTCATAACTTTTTTTTATTTCTGTATTATATGCAAAGCAAAAAGTACCACTTAAACTTGTTTCGGAATAATCTTTCCCTATTGGGGCATTTAGGCTAGATAATTCATATTCAATATCCATTTTCCAATACTCAATATTATCAATAGTTTCAACATATTTTACATTATTTATATTTTTTACTTTTCCAACATCATCAATATAAATATCATTGTTATTCACTTTTTGAATTACTATATTTTGTACTTGTGTTCCTGTTAGCTTTCTCTTTGAATTGTTATTAAGTATTGATATACTTGTTATTATTACTAGTGCTATAATAAATGCAATAACTACTATTAGAATTTTTTTATTAAATTTTTTCTTCTCCATTTTTACTCCATTCTTTAAAATTAAAAATTTTTATTTTTTAATTTTCAAAAACTTAAGTTATTTGTTTTTTATATCCTCAAGCAACTGTAATCCCTCTGCAATTGCCTCAAAAAATAGTGTACTTAACCAAGTTACAATAGCTCCACATATTAGGCATAGGAAAGCAAAACCTTGTTCTTCATTACTAAACAAAGCTATAAAACCAATTATTGTAGCTCCATAACCTAAAAATTTCATAATATTTACAACTAGTGAAAATTTAGAAGCTACTTTATTTGTTTTTACTATTGTATTAACTTTATTGTCGATATTACTATGTCGATTTATATTTTCTTTTTCGAGAATTGCTCCACAATTTTTGCAATTACTTCTTGTGATTACATTATCTGTTCCACATTTTTTGCATTTAATTAAATAATCCATTATTATCCCTCCAATAGAATTAAAATTTTTAAT
>CALWIH010000179.1 GCA_944380675.1 uncultured Clostridia bacterium
CTTGCTTCACGCTCTGCTGTTGTGGCGCTTGAGGGCGAGCAGCACCTTGCCGATCGCGGGCACCAGCACAACAGCCAGAGCCGTCTCCGCGACGCCGTTCGAGCCGACGACGCCGAGCACCACCGCCGCAACGCCCTCCACCGGGATGTTGTTGACAGAGGCGTATGCGTCGCGGAACAGGAAATAGATCAGCGACATGACAAGACCCGTGTTCAGAATCGCTCCGGACGCTCCGGCAATCGCCATCGAGAGAACCTCCGCTGTCCTGTTCTCCTTCATCAGCTTCTGCAGGCCGCGGTAGACAAACCATGGCACAACGCCGACGAGAATGCGCGGGATAAAGCAGATGACAAGGCTCAGCGGGCTGCCGTTTGGCGTGCCGGGAACCGGCACCACCGGGCTGAACGCAAAGGAGAGAACAGCCGGCGACATCGTGTTGCTCAAAAAGCTTACGAGCCCGAACATTGCGCCGAGGATGGCGCCGTATTTCGGTCCGAGAAGCAGGCAGCCGATGACGACGGGGATGTGCAGCGTGGTGGCCTTAATCAGCCCCAGCGGAACCATCCCGAGCGGCGTGAGCCCCAGGACGAACACGATGGCTGTGAAGAGTGCCAGCAGCACAAAGTCACGGTACTTGGCGGTCGTTTTATTCATTTGTAAAACCTCCTGCTGCCGTTCCCTTTTGGGATACGACGCAAATTTCGATTTCATTATAGGGGGACGGGAGGCGAAATGCAAGAGGAAATGAGCACAAATTGTTACAAATTTCACGACCTATCTTTGGCTGGTGTATGCAGGGAAAAACTCCGGAAGCCGGCGTTCAGGGGCGTCAACAATTGCAAAATTCATAAATTGTTCATTGAAATCGGAGGAGAAAAGGACTACAATACATTTTAGCAATTAGCGCCTACGAGTGCTAAAATAACAGTGAAAAAGGAGCCTTCTGTCATGGCTGTCAAGCAATTTCAGGCGGAATCCAAGCGCCTTCTCGACCTGATGATCAATTCCATCTATACGCACCGCGAAATTTTCCTGCGCGAGCTTATCAGCAACGCGAGCGACGCGATCGACAAGCTCTACTACCGCGCCCTGAGCGACGGGGACACCGGCCTTTCCCGCGACGATTTCTCCATCTCCATCACCCCGAACAAGGAGGCCCGCACCCTCACCATTGAGGATAACGGCTGCGGCATGACGGCCGAGGAGCTCGAGAACAACCTCGGCACCATCGCGAAGAGCGGTTCCCTTAACTTCAAGAAGGAGAACGAGCCGAAGGAGGACATCGAGATCATCGGCCAGTTCGGCGTCGGCTTCTACTCGGCCTTCATGGTGGCCGAGAAGGTCACGGTCGTCAGCCGCGCCTACGGCTCGGACGAGGCGTGGAAGTGGGAGAGCTCCGGCGCGGAGGGCTACACGATGGATCCCGCCTCGCGCGAGGGACACGGCACGACCATCACCCTCGTCCTCAAGGCGAACAGCGACGAGAACAATTACGACGAGTTCCTCGATACCTACCGCATCCGCGAGCTGGTGCGCAAATACTCCGACTACATCCGTTACCCGATCCGCATGGACGTTGAAAAGAGCCGCATGATCGAGGGCACGGACAAGGACGCCGAGGGCAAGTACAAGACCCCGGAGTACGAGACGTACACCGAGAACGAGGTGCTCAATTCCATGGTTCCGCTCTGGCGTAAGAACAAGAGCGAGATCAAGGAGGAGGAGTACAACCGGTTCTACAAGGACAAGTTCCACGACTTCTCTGACCCGCTGCTCGTGATTCACAGCAGCACCGAGGGCACCGCGACGTACAACGCGCTCCTGTTCATCCCCTCCAAAGCCCCGTACGACTACTACAGCCGCGACTATGAGAAGGGTCTCCAGCTTTTCAGCAACGGCGTCATGATCATGGAAAAGTGCGCCGATCTGCTGCCGGACTACTTCAGCTTTGTCCGCGGCCTTGTCGACAGCCAGGATCTCTCGCTGAACATTTCGCGTGAGATGCTCCAGCACGACCGCCAGCTTAAGCTCATCGAGGGCCGCCTCGAGAAGAAGATTAAGTCCGAGCTCGAGAGCCTGCTCAACCATAACCGTGAGAAGTACGAGGAGTTCTTCAAGAGCTTCGGCCTGCAGCTCAAGTACGGCGTGTATTCCGATTACGGGATGCACAAGGAGCTCCTGCAGGATCTGCTGCTGTTCTACTCCTCCTCGGAGAAGAAGCCCGTCACGCTCAAGGAGTATGTCGGCCGCATGAAGGACGAGCAGAAGTATATCTACTACGCCTGCGGCGAGACGGTCGAGCGCATCGACCTGCTGCCCCAGACGGAGGCGCTCAAGGAGAAGGGCTACGAGATTCTTTATCTCACCGACAACGTCGACGAGTTCGCCCTGCGCATCATGATGAAGTACGACGACAAAGAGTTCCGCTCCGTGTCTGCCGACGATCTCGGCCTCGAGACGGAGGAGGAGAAGAAGGAAGCGGAGAAGCAGGTCGAGGAGAACAAGGACCTGCTCGCGTTCCTGCGCGACTCCCTCGGCGGGAAGGTCAAGGCCGTCATCCTGTCGCAGAAGCTCAAGAGCCACCCTGTCTGCCTGTCGACCGAGGGCGCGATCTCCATGGAGATGGAGAAGGTGCTCAACTCCATGCCGATGCCCGAGGGCGAGAAGGTGCAGGCGCAGCGCGTGCTTGAGATCAACGCCAACCACCCGATCTTCGCGAAGCTCGTGAAGCTCTACGCCGACGGCGACAAGGACAGAGCCGCCAAATTCGCGAGCCTCCTCTACAACCAGGCGCTCCTCATCGAGGGCGTCTCCGTTGAGGACCCGCTTGCCTTCTCGAACGACATCTGCGACCTGATGGTCGAGTAAGCGGGAAAAGAGCCCGACAGGAAAAAAGCGCTGCGGAAA
>CALWIH010000180.1 GCA_944380675.1 uncultured Clostridia bacterium
TGGAGCTGGCAATGTGACTCGAACACACGACCTGCTGATTACGAACCGGATTCGGTGTAAAAATCTAGGCAAAACGGGCCTTTTCAGCCCTTTTCTGGCGGTTGAATCATCAGGTCAGCACTCGTTTCCCGAGCACCGTCACACGCATATTTTCCGGTGTGGGTCAGAGCGTGGGTCGGCGGAGGGAAAAGACAGGATCTCATGTACTTCATATTTTGAGCTGCATAAACAAAGAAATACGCTTTGAAAAGGTAAAGTGGGATAGGAAAATACATATAGAAAGATTAAATGGCAAAAGTCAATTCCGAGCAACTTCGATGGTCATAAAGATAGCTCATAAAAATAGCAGAGCGGAGATGATATCAAACTCATCGATCATTTACGTCGTTGGATCTATGCTGCCAGCGATACGTTCACCTTGATTTCTTCATGAGGCATATCAGGATGAGGAATATCAGGAGGACGAGCTTTTTGGTTGGGCGAAATGCAACGACATGGCAATGCTTTCTCTCGGCTTATTTCTTGGCGAGATGATTGGTAAAGGTGGGGAGTCACAGTGACAAGCATACTTGGAGGTATTGAAAAGGGGAGGAGCATGAAGGTGTCGAGAGAATCGCTCTGCATGTAAAGGCAACAGTTCTCGAGCGGTTCGGACTGGGGTTGGATCCGGAGCCTCCACCCGAGCGGTCGCCCGAACAGACGGGTGGAAACATCGTGACGCTCCTGCTCATCCTGGCGACGATGCTCCAACAATCTCAACCAAGTGGCGATCCATGTGAACACCTACGGCGGTATTTATCCCGACGAGATCAAGGCCCTGCAACGGGACTACGCAGTCCTTTGGGAGCCGCTGTCAGATCTGCTGAAATTATTATCAGAAATAATTGAAAATAGTTGAAATGCAGAGGCCATTTAAACCTCCGCATTTTATATGCTTATATATCGAACTTCAATTGTTGAGTATCATTTACTGGCAATGGCTGCGTTCCTGAACGTGGATCGTTTTTAACAGCATCTAACACCTTAGTGATATTAGGAATTCCATTCTTGCCTCTTATTGGCTTTCCTCCTGCAGCAATAAAGTGTGGATTGGCCTCTGCGGAAACCTCTGGTTGGGCAAAGTCAATAACAAACAATGGGCAACCAACGCGTAAAGCTTCTTCGCCAGCGGCAAAGGTTCCACCTGTTTTGCCTGATTCGACCAAAATCATAGCTCGTGATAACCCAATAATGACGTTATTTCTTCTCATTGCATTTCCTGCATTCCATGTTGTTTTAGGCATGAATTGTGAGATAAAGACATGATTGGAACTATTCAAGTAATCACGTATTTCGCGCTTTTGGGAATATCTTAGGATGCCCTCTGCCAACACGAAAACGGTATTTCCACTGTTTTCAAGTGCAGACTTATGTGCTGCCAAATCCGTACCTGCAGCATATCCACTTACAATTGTTATATTTTCTTTTGTGAGTTGCCGCGAACAATCAGCAGCTATACCAATTCCTTTTGCAGATGCCTTTCTTGAACCACAAAAGCCTACTGCGATACTATTGAGCAAGTCGACATTGCCTGAAACAAATAGCATGGAAGGGCATTTGTCCTGTAACATCTTTTTTAAATATTGAGGATAAGCAATATCACTTTCGGATAGAATTTTGACCCCTGATAGTTCTAATTCTTCGTAGAGAGCGTATGCCTGAGATTTAGTTGCCGAAATATTCGATATAACATTTTCTTTAATTCCGAAATGATATAATAAATTACGATCTTGTATAAAATCATCCCAAGACAAATTGTTGCTTTCTGTAAATGCAATTGCCTTTTTGATAGAAACTTCGCCTATTCCTCGTGCTAAGGCAAATTGTAGCATACTACATCTGTTCATTTATTTCCACCATCCTTCAATGCCTTAACAGGGGTGATGGCTATGACATTTCTTGCGTCACAACATCCTTTTAAGTATTCCGCAAAACACCAAATTGACGCCCCTGATTGATACAAGTCATCGATAATTAACATGTTCGTCCCACGAATATCAGATGAAAACTCTAACATGTCACCATCAGTAAAGATGTGCCTCCAAATGCGGATTTTGTCCTCAATAGTTTGTTCCTTCATTTGAGGTTTATCTCTTTTTATGGTAGCTTTAACAAACAAAGCTCCCTTTGCATCGGCAACATGCTCAGCAAGTAGCCATGCCAATTTGTTTTGTTTCTCTTTTACGGAGGGCATGGATACAACGATAAAATCATCTAAATCTATGGGAAGGCAATCTATACAATCGAAAATAGCATGAGATAGTATAGAAGCATAACCAAATGCGTTCTCTTTACTAAGAACACCCCGTGAGAGATTGTATTTTAATTGATATTCCGCTTCTCCTATGATTGTACGTTTTTGAGATTCGAAATCGATATTCCAATCTGCGGCCAAACAGTAGTCCACTTCATCACCACAAAAATAGGGCGCAGTATTTTTGTTGGTGCCAAGCCAGATGTGTTGATTAGCTCTCTCTGCCCAAGTCTCTACATTTTCTAAAGCTTCCCAATCCATTCGGTCATTAGGAATCCAAAGATTATAGTTGCCTGGAATATTTGAAGATTCTTTCCACCCTTTAGGGCTGCAGGAAATTAGGTGAGGGGATATTTCCTGCAAGAGCCCCATAACCATTTTGTTTGCCGATATATTAGTGTGAGCCGCCTCATCATCAAAAATTTTCAGCCAAAACTTGCTCCTTGTCTTTTTGTATTCAATCATTAGACAATCCCTCCCAAACACTCCACGGACAGGACAAACACACTTTAACAAATGACTGATTATCTTATAGTTTACGTTTTCAACAAAAAACTGTCAACATTATCTTTAATACTTTGGAACAAAATGTCCCAAAGTCCAAGCGGTGGCTGGCAACAGCCGCCGTCGTATCGAAAGTCTGCAAATAAAAAGTCAATAGGGAATAGGAGGTATTTAGGTGACTGACAATAGGAAGAATATTCCCGACGCTGGGAAAGCGGACAAGTTCCCAAGCCGGGAAAGGTCAAGCCCGCCAAAGCTGCTCCTCTGGTGCAGGATCATTTCGCCCCAACCAAGATGGAGACCCCTGTATTAAAAGATGCGTAAAAGGTGGTAATGCTTCCTAAGGCAGAGCAGATGGCTCCGGTAGGTAAGGAGGCTTCCAAAGACAAGGACACTCCTGCTCCGTCTAAAGAGGGTGTGCCGCAACTGGGTAAGGACAAGCAGCAGACCGCGGTTCCCGGTATGGGAGATCCTCCCCCGCAGGAAAGATGGTAGGATTATACCGCTGAAGCTGGTAAAACATTTTCACATCTATGTAATTGAAGCACATTTTCAGTGCGATTATTCTTTAGGGTTATAAAGTCTATGCGATTTTGGAAAGACACAAGGACAAATATAGAAAACAGCGTGATGTGTAAACCAATAAGAAAATCAAAGAGCCGTTCTTTTAGCATAGAGGGACGGCTCTATCTTGTTAATCAAAGCTTCGTTGAAATTATCACGAGTTCGTGATATACTTAATAAACACCTATAAGCCAGTAAAAAAACCGGAGGATGCCTATGGCAGTTCAGTATAATAAGCTGTTTAAGATGATGATTGACCGGAAAATGACCAATAATCAGTTGGCTAAACAAGCAGGAATCAGTTTGAACATTATTACCCGTCTGAAGCGGGATGAATATATTGCCATGCAGACCATTGAGAAAATCTGTATTGCT
>CALWIH010000181.1 GCA_944380675.1 uncultured Clostridia bacterium
ATTTCAATTCACGCCCCCGCGTGGGGGGCGACAGCAAAACTAACTGACACTTGATGCTGCTTTTGAAGCAATAGTGCCAAAATAACTCAATGGTTCGGGAATATCCCTCTGAAAAAACTGAGGATATGCGGAAAATGGAGCATATTTTCTGCTGTATGACTGCGCCTACCTCCCTGCATTTTCTGTAACGGCGAGGTAGGCGAAGCTTTACAGCAGCAGCGCTTCGCCGGTCTGAACTACAGGAGTGCGTCCCATGGTCTCTATCCTGTGCTGATAGGAATTACCGAGACGATAGAATCGAACGGAATCACATTCCGGATCGATGATTTTGCTGAGTTCCGCTTTTAGCGCAACGAGCTGAGCTGCGTCCGCCAGCACTTCAAAAACAGAGTTTTGAACGCGGATCCCATTTCGTTCACAGAGTCTGGCTACCTTGCGGAGTCGTTTTGCTCCTTGCGCGTCTGTAGTATCAACGTCATATGTGATCACCAGCAGCATATGCTACCTCCATACAAACGGCGGATACCGATCCAGGTCTCCTCGAAGAACGCGGGCAAACAGCATGGCCTGACAATACGGAATCATGCCGATGGGGATCTTTTCACGGAGAAAGGGATGCTGAACTGTTTCAGCCTTTCGTTTTTGCCAGCTGTTCAGGACAGTGCGTCTTCCACGCTCGTTCAAATAGACTGCTTCGGAATCCGTTTCAAAATCTTTTGGGCCGAGTTGTCCGAGGTTCAGCAGTGAGAGAGTAAACCGGTCGCATAAGGGCGCACGGAGTTCTTCGATCAAGTCTAATGCAAACGAGGGCCTTCCGGGGCGCAGTGTGTGCAGGTAGCCCGCAGCAGGATCCAGCCCCACAGTTTCCAGCGCGGAGCATATTTCCCGCGTAAGCAGTGTGTAAACAAATGACAACACAGCGTTCACTTCGTTTCTGGGCGGTCTGCGGCTTCGAGATTCAAAGCGAAAGTGAGCGGGACTATGCAGCATTTCATCAAATTGCGAGAAGTAGGCGGCTGCCGCGGCGCCTTCAATTCCTCGCATGGAGTCAACAGAGCCGCAGGCTTCCAGCTGGGCGGCCAGCTCGCTGAGACAGTTGGATGCCTGTATCAGGGACAAAGCGCTTTCCTGATTGTTTCGCGCGGCGCGCATGAGAACGGTTTTGCTGTTTCTGATTTTTCCCAGCAGAATATCCCGAACCAACCTGACTGCAAATTCGGAACAGGCAATACTTTCATACTGTCTTTTTCGCAGCAGAACATTGCCGTTCACAGAGCCGTAAAAGCGGCCGTAAAATTCGCCGCGAGGCGATAAGAATGTGATGGAAATCCCTCTTTCTCCGCAAAACCTGATCAGAGGAGTAGAAACAGTCATCTGCCCGAAGCAGACGATAGCCTCAATATCCTTGGCCGGTACGGCAGCTTTTTCCTCTCCGCCTATTTTAACCGCAATGGTTTCGTTGCGGCAATATAAATAGCTGTCGGGAGTCAGAAGATAAAGCGTGTTCAGCATTTTTCTCAAAGCGCTTCTGCCTCCTTTGCCTCCTGAGCCAGTTGTTCGCAATAGGAATCAGCGGAACGCTTTACGGACGGCATACAGTATTCCAGCAGGGAACACCGTTTGCATTTTGCGGAATATTGTGCGTAAGGAGTGGTCAATGCATCGCGTATTTGACGCAGCTGCCGGGCCGTCTCCTGTACCGATTGGCGAAGAGGCTCGTCCAATACAACTGGCTGCCGGCGGTGAGAGGAGATATAGAAGACAGCGCCTTCCGGAATGTGGGTGTGGTACATTTCCTCCAGACACATGGCCTGCGCGCAAAGCTGGATTTTATATTCCTGCTCCTCCCGCAGCTTTCCGTGTTTATATTCAACAGGATAGAGAGTCACAGGGAAATCCACGGCTGGAATGCGGCAGCCGGAAGGATCCCCCTGCGCTTCAATCAGATCGCATTTTCCTGAAACGCCAAGGCTGTCGGAATACACGGAATATTCATAGAGCTTCACCTGGCTGCCCCGGCGTTCAATTCTCTGCGTGTGCACGCTTTCATGCTCCTTTCGTCCCTTTGCCGTATCAGCGCTCTCGAGCCAGATGCGCTCGTTCAGAAGCAGGCCGACTCTGCGCGGGCAGTAAGCCGTTTGGGACAGGTAGGAGAGAGGCAGATATTCTGTGTCATTCAGCAGCATGGAACCAGTCTTCCCCTTCCGGCAGAGCGCCCCAGGAAAGTCCTTTGTAGGTTTGGAAGCCTGCCTCCACCCCGGCCGGAAGATGCCGCAGATCGATTACCGCGTCGTAATCGCGGTAGGAGCGCGGGATCTCCACCTCGGGCTTTCGGGTGACCCGCACCAGCTCGAAGAGCTTGTGGGCAGGAGCGCACCCCAGCATTGCCTGACGCCTGCGCTGCTTTTCATCGGTGTCCGTTCCCACATGCTTAAACAGAATCAGGGGAGAGACAACCGACATTTCTCCCTTGCTGGCAGAGTGGTCATGCTCGTACATATTGAGAATTGCCTCGAACAGTATCTTCAGATCGTCCTCGTCAAACCCTGTCTCCGCGGCAAGGTGTGCGCTGATGAAGCCGTGCACCTCATAGAGGCCGAAAGGGATCAGCTGTTTGCGGCCCATGGTGCGAAGGGAATCCTCATCCTTCTTCTCTTCGTCCGCCTGGTAATCCTCCACCTTTCCTTCTTTGATTTGATCGGCGCAGGCCATGCGGGTGATGGAAATATCAAGCGGGAGAATAGGGTCCAGACTTTTCCCGAAGGCGATCTGTACCGGGCCGCGCACCTGGCCGGCGTTGGGTCCTGTGGACATCACTGCGCCGAAGGTGCGCACGTCAAAATACATTTCGCAGGCCTTCTGCCGTCCTTTGTAGACGGCTTCCTTTGTTTTGGCGCACTCCTCTACCCCGGCTTCGCGCTTGGCGGAGGCAATGTGGCGGTTGATGTTGGTGCTCTGCTGGATGATCAGGCTCATGCCGGGCTGATCGCCGTATGCGGTTTCGACATAATTGCGAATGCGGCGTTTGGTTGCCACATCGGTGATGTACCCCTGCATCGTCTGAGGATCCACGCGCGGAGTGTTGCCCATGTCGGGATCGCCGTTGGGATTTGCGTTGGTGCAGGCGACGTAATACAGAAACTCATATCGATTGTGTATGGCCATGATTTACTCCTCCTTATCCGAATGGCTGCTTTCGTTCTTTTTCGCAGACGCTTCCCGGCGCTCCCGATTCAGGGCGGCGGACATCTGATAATATCCCAGCGCGAAAAGAGACTGCTCGTGCAGCTCCAACACCGTGGGAATGCTGTCGCCAATTCGGGTGCTGATTTCGGCAAGCCGGGCCGCATAGGCTTTGGCGGCAGCGGAATTTTCCAGTTTGGCGAGGTGATGCGTCGACATCTTGGCAAGCCTGCCCAATACCAGCGCCGGAGCTTGCTGCGCGGAGGCAAAGAAGCGCTGTACTACCGTGACGTTGACGTCGGGATATGCACGCAGCTGCAGCGCCGCGTATACAGCCACCATGGCGCCGATGTGATAGGCGGGATTGGGATGATTCGGATTGTATTCCGGCATGAGCTGAACCTCCTTTTTGTTTCGTATCAGCCAGACCTTCAGCCATTGACAGCAGATAGGGTCGGGAACTATCGTGTCGCTGCCGTCCGAGTCCTCCGTCATCTGCGAACGGATCGACTGCAGCGCCCGGACGGCCACAGCATCGGGGAATGGAGTGCCCTGTATAATTGCGTGAACAACGGAGACGGAGAGGCTCGGGATCTCGTCGCTCAGCCGCTCAAAAATTTTCTTATTTGTCTTTTCACGTTTCAGCAGGGCAATAAACCGCGCTGTCAGCTTTATCGGCTTTCGATCGTCAGTGCCGCCGCGGTTTACCAAACGAAGCTCGGCATACCACCGATCCAGATTGGCTTTCAGCTCTTCATACGAGCCCTGGGTAAACCGGCGAACCATCACCCGGCCTTTGACGCCGCTGAGCAGAAGGATGAAATACCGGCTGGGCAGCCCGACTGCGGGCTGCCCGCTATTCACAGAGCCGACCAATGTGTCGGCAGCCCGTTTGGCTTGGAGGATGACGGCGCTGTCTTCCTCTGGGGCGGATTCCTCCTCGTCATCTTCTTCCTCATTCTCCTCCTGCATTGTCCCGAAAACGGACCGGATGACATCCTCATCCGGTTTGGGCAGCGGTTTGTCATACCAGTGCACAAATTTCATTCCCGCAAGAATCGGCGCATCCTTCAGCAGCGTGTCAAGAGCGACCTTCACTTGCGCAAAGGCTTCCTCGGAGACAGGGGCGTTGGCGCTTTTTTTCAGGCCGTAGGAACAGAATGCCGGCTTGTCAAAACAAATCAGCGCGTCTCCGCTGGGGTGACCTCCTACGACGGAGAGTCCGCTGGTTTTGGGAACGGTGGCCAGGGGGGAGACGAGCTCTCCTGTAATCAGACAGCGGGAGGCGTCGTCCGATTTCCCGGGGCGCTGGAATTGCAGGCGGTAGCTCTGCCACCACGTTTTTACCGTGTCACACTCCACGAGATAGGCGCTTCCCACCAGAAAGGAGATTCGGTCAGCGGGGAGGATTTTGTGCTGCTTCAGCGCGGCGATCATCTCTTCACAGCATTGGGGATTGTCCATAGCCTTGCAGCAGACCTCCGCAAGCGGTTCCAGAGCGCTCAAATCTTTCAGCCCTTCCCGGAAGAAACGGCTTTTCGCGGTAGGCTTCTCCGGAAAAACGGCTCCGAATTTTTCCACTAACAGATTGCTCTTGTCGGTTCCGTTGGCGAGGCTTCCGATATCCGGGCAGAGAAAGGGATTGACGCCGTCGATTCGAACCCCTGCAAAGCTTCCGTCTTCCGCGAGGCAAAGAAAGGCCTTGATGGTTTTTTCCGCAAACCCGGGAGGAGAGGTCAAATTCATCCGCTCGGCATACTCGTACAACGCTTTCAGCATCCGTATCCGCCTCCCGTTTTCAGCACCTTCGGATCGTCGTAGGGCGGCACCTCAATTACGCCCTGCCGCATTACAGCGTGAAAAAGAGACAGCTGCGGACGAGCTTTTTTCCGAAGGGCAAAGTCGTGTAAATCAAACACGTCGTAGACCATCAGACCGGCGTCATAGTCTTCCGGAATGGGAGAACGAGAACCGTCGCTTTCCTCAAAATAGGCGACGAACTCCCGCATACCCAGACAGGGCTGCATAAAGCATTTTCCGGTTCGGATGCGGCGAAGCGCCTGCGCATGAAGCTGTTCCTCCGTGCCGGAAAATTCTTCCCGGGGACAAATTGCCGCAGTGATGCGGTAGCGCACGTCGCGCAGCGCGGCGGTTAGCCGCTGCGTGCGGCAGTCATCAGCGTTGATGGGCTTATCGGATACGGTCTCTTTGATCTCGTTGCGCTTGAAACTGATGTAGGAAATGGGTGATAAGACTTCGATTTTCGTGACCTGCCAATAGAACTCCTTCGGCTTGCAGTAAATGGCCGAAAGTATCCCCCTTGCGGCAGATGGCGTGGGGAAAGGGTAGGAGAGACGCTCCACTTTTTCATAGGGCGGCGAAAAGCAGGCAAAATCCCCCCAAAACTCAACGCATACTTCCAAACGATTCCCTCCTTTTTCCTCTGCGCGGGTGCGCAGAGATTCTTAGCGATACTGTAATTATTTCAATTCCTCACCTGCAAAATATCAGGTTAATTAAAGTATAACAAACTATATGGAATTTGCAATGGATCAATTCCCTAAATTACCAGAATATACTTTGTAACTGTTGTCCATCCGGCAAACAGAGCCCCATTTTGGGGTGATAACAATCGTCCTGCCCGGACAGGACGATGTAATAGGGAGATTCCCACTGTTCCGAACGCTTTTTCCCTGCAAAACAGAGGGGTTCACAGATCTGCTCCACCAGCTTTTGATCGTAACAGGTTACCATCAAGGGCGCGGCCTCGCGCAGCAGCGCTTTGGTCAGGCCGCTTTGCAGACCTTCGGCGCGGATCCTCTCATAGACTTGCCTTTCCTCTGCATAGGGTACTATGACCCGGAATCCGCGCTGCTGGATCAGTCGGTAGCGTGCGGCAGCCTCGGGGAAATCCCTCTCGGCGATGGCTTTGTCCAGTGCGCGGGATTTGGCGTCGCCCCGGAACAAACCGTACAGCTGGCCGTAATACCGGCGAATACATTCCGGATCATGAATATCAATCACCTGCTTTTTCTGCATGGCCCTGACGATATTCGCGCCGTTTTCATAATGAGAATCCGGGTAAAGCCGTTCCTCCGCCGGAACAAAAACACAGACCTCCCCATAGACCGCCTCGCCGTTGCGGTTGCAGCGTCCGGCAGCCTGAATGATCGCCTCAAGGGGCGCCAGAGCCCGGTACATCCGCGCAAAGTCCAGATCGACGCCGGCCTCAATACATTGTGTGGAAACCACCCGGCAGGGGAGATGCTCCTTCTGACGCCGGCGAATGGTTTGGATCATTTTTGTCCGATGCGCCGGACAGAGATCGGTGCTGAGAAGAAAAATTTCGTCCTCCGGGCAGCGCTCTGCAAGCGCCCGATATAATTTCCTCGCATGAGCCCGTAAGTTGACAATGGCGCAGACATTGCCGCTCTGTGCCATCCTTTCGGCAATCTCCTCCAGCGGGGCAGCTGTATCTGTTTCCCAGCGGATTTTAGTGCGGCGAAGAGCTTCATAGAAGGCCTGATGCTTCGGCAGCAGCTCCGCAGCCGGCCAGAGAAAATCCCGAAGTCCGGTATAGTCGGGCTGCGTGGCGGTGGAAAAGACCATGCTGCATCCGTATCGCGTGCAAAGCTCCTTGACAGCGTTCAGCGTTGGAATCAGGAGCGAGATGGGCAGGCTCTGCGCCTCGTCGAAAAGGATGACGCTGTTTGCGATGTTGTGGAGCTTGCGGCAGTCGGCGGGATGATTGGCAAACAGGGATTCAAAGAAACGCTCAGACGTGGTGATGAGAAAGGGCTGATCCCAGCGGGCCATGTGCTCCCGCATATCCTCCGGCAATTTGGATTGGCTGTGGTCTTCTGCCACCTGAGGGATTATTTTTCTGTACTCATGGGCAGTCTGCTCGATCAGGCTGAGAAACGGCAGGACGACAATGATGCGGCGCTTTCCCGTGTGCTGACAATGGCGCAGAGCGAAGTGGAGCAGCGCCAGCGTTTTTCCGGTCCCGGTGGGGGCGGTCAGGGTAAAGAGGCGACCGTCCTGTTCTCCTGCTTGTCCGCATTGCTCGAAGAGCTGATCGCGGTATTCGTTCAAAAGCGAATCTGCTTTTGAATTTTCCCGCAGGGCATTGCAATGTATGTACAAGCGCTGCAGGCAGGCGGCGGGATCCAGATCCGCGGGCTCCTCGGGAGGGACGGCGGCGGAGGCCGTGTAGTCGGCGTCCACCAGACAGGAAAACAGCATCCGTGTGTAAAGCATGGAATCCTCCTGACCGGTCAGCGGAGGCTGCGGGAGAAGGGACTTTGCCGCGGGAAGACGATAATCCGGAAAATCCGCCTGGAAGGCCTTTGCCGCCTCCTGATATGCTTTTATGCCGGACAAAGCCGCCTGTTTTCCGCAGAGAGTAGTGACCGGGCCGTCGTTTCGCAGAACGCTTTCCAATACGCCGGACAGGTCCTCCTGACTTACCAGCTCGGAATGGTGCGCGGCGATGGCTTCAATGAGGGGGTGAAACGCCTTTTTCCCCGATGCGTATAAAAATGCCGCGCCCGCGCTCGCGTGGTCGATTCCCTGCTGTGTCCCTTCCAGTACTTTTTGAAACGGCAGACCGTATTTCCCGAAATCGTGGAGAAGTCCGCATATCCCGGTAGCCTTTTCTGCTTCAAAATCCTTTCCGTACGTTTCACAAAGCTCCTTTACCGCAGTCAAGTGCTCCCGGAGCGTTTCCTGTTTGCCGTCTTTTGCGGCGGATTTTGCATAGTACACCATATCGATTCCCTGCTTTCTCTGCATGAACTTTGGATAAATTCACAAAGAATTCCCTGCTTTTATTATATTATTTATTTCTATTGCGTCAATTCTTTCACCGATTCTTATGACCGGAAAATGGGGCAAAACGTGTATGCTATTATGAAATGCTTATGGATCTGGTATGGAAAGAAGATTATACTTACTATTCACGGAAAGCGGTAAACAACCATGTAAG
>CALWIH010000182.1 GCA_944380675.1 uncultured Clostridia bacterium
GGCGGTTACCATGCAGAAACTTACCGAAACTGCTTCCTAATCACAAACAGCACCTATCTGGCTTCCTTCGCTTTATCGAAAATTTTGTAACGAATGGTTTCCTTTTTCATAGAGTTATAAACTAAGTTGAGCGTCTCTGGATTTTGCGTCTTATAGTCCCTGACGCTCGACTACACAAGAGGTAATCTCATGAGAAAAAAAGTTTGTACACTCTCGCTTCTGCTCGCCGCGCTGTGTCTTACCGGTTGCCGAGGCAATCCACCGCAGGAAGCAAAGGAATCCTGGGATAACCTTCCGGAAACGCTCTCCGTCACCGCCGAATTCCCGCAGAACTTCCCGGAAACGGCATCCGTTTACCAGGCACAATGGTATGAGGCAGAGGAGGAGCCAACGGTGGAGCTTCTGATGCGCCGTGAGCCAACCGAGCGCCAAGATCTGGCGGAGGGACCCGCCTACTATTGCTATGAAGGCGAAACGGTGATCGAAAACCTGCTGTTCAAAACGGGCGTCAGCACAGGCGGTCTCCGCTATCAGGATGCCTCCTCTGTTCCGCGGGAGACGCAGAGCGATATGGAAAGCCTGCGCAAATGGGATCTCTTTGAAGAGAGCGGACGGGGGATGGCGCCGCAGACGGGCTGGGATCGACTTCTGGATTACCCGGCGCAGGAGAATCTTGACTTTCTGCCGTTCGGGGATGCGAAAGCCGCTGTCGAACAGATCATGGAAGCATGCCTGTTCCCTGAAACGAGCCTTTCGCGTTCAGAGGTTCACTCTCTGGAACGTTTGGAGGAAAACCGGAACATTTACAACGAGATCTGCGTCGAAAAGGACTTTGCAGAAGGCCAGCTTGGGGAGTTGCCGCCAAACGCCGCTCATTATTGGTTCCGCTATGAGCAGGTGCTGAATGGCATTCCTCTGGCGGACAGACCCTGGAGAAAGGACGATCTGTCCTCTGTGTATCCTACCTCCGTGACGGCGCAGATCAACGCCGACGGCCTGTTTAAGCTGGATGCCTCCAATCTCTGTCTTGTCGGCGACGCGCAGAAAGAGGTTGCGCTTCTCTCCCCGGAGGAAGCGTTCTGGGAATACGCCGATTGGTACAGCCAGTCGCTCCACGTGATAGACACGGTTCTCGCCGCTGTGGAGCTGAACTACATCTTTCTCGAGCAGGGAAATCCCCTCACGCTCCGGCCCGCATGGATGCTGTTTCTGCGGATTGAGGACATCGACCCGAACGGGGAGAAATTCTGGTATTCCGAATGCATCGCCGTTGACGCGGAGACGGGCGTGCTGTATGGATTGGAGAAGAAGCTGTGATGCGATTCCTTTATCTGTTCCGGATTCAGCTCCGCCAGGTTTTCTCACTGCGTCTCTGCCTTGCTATGCTTTTGTTCCCCCTGCTGCATCTGGCCAGCGTTGCCGGAGACTGGGATCCGCACAGAGGCTCCGCCTGCTACTATTTCTCCCTCAGCGTCGGATCCGGCGTGGCGTATCTGACCTTTTACATTCTTCCCGTGCTCCCCTTTGCCATGAGCCTTTCCCAGGAATGGGAGTCGCACGCCGTCCCCTACTGGGTGGTGCGCGGCGGCACGGCACGGTATACGGTCTCCAAGCTGCTGGCCAGCGCGATTTCCGGCTTCCTTGTCATCGGTCTCGGCAGTCTTCTGCTCGTGCTCTGCAGCAGGATGGCCGCCCCAGCCTTCTGGAATCCGGGCGACGCCCCCGAACAATATGAGCAGCTGTTTCTCACGGGAAATCAGTTTCTGGGCTGGCTGCTGCTGATCACGCACTATGCGCTCTCCGGCGCACTCGTTGCGATGGTCGGAATGTTTGCCTCCATTGTGTTTCGCAGTTCGTATGCCGCCGCTGCCGCGCCCATATGCGGTGTTTTTCTGCTGTCCCGTCTGCTGAGTGATGTAGTCCGAGACGTAAACAGCATTTTCTGGCCGTTCACCTGGGTGACGGCAATCCACCTCGCAGAGACGCCGTGGCAGACGATCGCGGAAAAGCTGGTGCTCGTTCTGGTGCTTGGCGCGGTTGTGTGCCTGTCCGGTGTGTCCTGCATGAAAAGGAGGGTTCGCCGTGCGTAAACTCCGTGGCTGCCTTCTCTGCACCGGGATTCTTCTGCAAAGGCGGCTGTTCTCCCCCAAAGCCGCATTCGCACTCGTCATGATGGGAATTTTCAGCTATACCACCTACAGCCCCCTGCTCACGGTCGCCGAAACCTTCGGCGTTTCGATTTCCCCCTGGCTTCTGCCCTTTTTTCTCTCCTATTATTTGCTCGGCATGGTGCACGGCTGCCTGTGTCTGCTGCTGTTTTCAGATACAGGGGAAAACGACGCGTACGCGCTGCTGCTGGTGGCCCGGTGCGGCCGCATTTCGTATCCGCTTGCGCGGGTGCTGGAAACGCTCGCCTCCGCATTTCTCTATGCGATTGCCCTGTTCCTGCTGTCGCTCCTGATCGCCCTGCCGAAACTCGAATGGACGGCGGAGTGGGGAATCCTCATTCACAGTCTTTCGACGGACGGAGCCAGGCTGGCCGGACTTTCCGGCGTCTCTCTGAATTTTTTTGTCAGCCCGTCGTTTCTCGCGCAGACCGCGCCCATTCCGGCCACGCTCGCCGCGCTGTGCAGCCTGGCCCTGTCCGCCGCCTTTGTGGGCGTATTGGTGGGCTTTTGCCGTCTCTTCTTCGGGAAAAGTGCCGCGCTCGCGGCAGCGGGCGTCGTCCTGTTCCTGGTCATTTTCGTGCAGTTTTCGGGAAGCCTGACCTATGGGCCCTGGGTTACCTATCTCTCGCCCCTGAGTTGGGCGAATTTGCAGACGCTCGACTGGAGCGGCACGGGAACCGGCCCCTCGCCCGCTTACGCCTTTGCCGTCTGGATGGGAAGCATCCTGTTGATAGGCGCATTGTCCGTCGCGGGCTTTGCCCGGCGGGACGTCGTGTAAGAGGAGGAAAGCACAATGGTGGAGGTCAAAAGACTGGAAAAGGAATTCAGGGAGACAAAGGCGCTCGACAGTGTCAGCCTGCGGTTTGATGAGGGACAGATCCACGGCCTGATCGGCAGAAACGGATCGGGGAAAACGGTGCTGCTCAAGCTTCTCTGCGGGCTGATGGCCCCGACGCGCGGGGAGGTGTGGATCAACGGCGAGCCGTACCGCCCCGACCGCCTGCGGGAGAGCATGGGGATCCTAATTGAAGCTCCCGGTTTCCTCGATGCGAGAAGCGGTCTGACCAACCTGCTGTACCTTGCAGCGATCCGCGGGAAGATCGGCAGGGAACAGGTTCGGGAGACCATGCGATCTGTCGGTCTCGACCCGGACAATCGCAAGCCGGTGCGGAAATACTCGATGGGCATGAGGCAGCGCCTGGGGATTGCGCAGGCCATCATGGAGGACCCTGACATCCTGCTCCTCGACGAGCCGACGAACGGACTGGATCGGCAGGGTGTGGAAGAGCTTCGCACCCTGCTGCTTGGCCTGCGGGCGCGCGGGAAGATCATTGTTCTGGCGAGCCACAGCCGTGAGGACATCAACCTGCTCTGCGACGTGGTAACGGAGCTCGAGTCGGGCCGCATTGTCCGTTCTGGGAAAATGTGAAGGAATAACCGCTAAGAATTTCTTGCTTGTTTTCAGATTTGTTCCGGCAGTGTCAAGGTTAATTTCTGCAAGGTATTCACAAAATACACCAACTTCTATGCAATCAGAGAGATACCATGTTTTTTGGTATCCCAGCCTGTCGAGAAAGCCTGTTCCGGCGTCATGCCGGAACAGGCTTTCTTGAGCAGACTTTTCTTATACACATATTTTTACGGCGACTGCTTCCTCTCCCTGAGAGGTCTGGGACGGGGAAAATTGAATTCCTATCGGTTCCTCCCCGTCCGCCGGGGTGAAGAGCCAGGTATTCTCCTGTGTCCCTTCAGAGAAGGCACGGCTCTTTTCGGCCAACGCCTCAAACTCCTCTGCTGACGCAGGTGCATATCCCTGCTCCGTCAGCTGCTGCGCAATAGAGGGAAGCTCTGCTTCAAACCCGGCGGGGTACCACAGAACAATGCCCTTCGCATCGAGATACAGCTCCGCAGCGGCGGAGTCAAACAGCCCGGACAGACTGGGAAGCGCGGAAATATCGGGAACGTACACAGAGATGTCTTCGCGATCTGTCTGTCCCACAGAGACGGCTGCGTCCTCTTCGCTGTACACGGAACGCTTTCCAAACAGCGTCAGAGTATCCTCCGCCGCCACATAGGCGACGCCGTTGAGAAGGTAGGCCGTTTCCTGGCATTCTTCTCCGTATCGGAGGATTTTCCCCTGTTCCATGCCCGCAATCGGTTCGGACGCCTTGCTCCTGGCCTGAGAAGCCGGGAAGAATCGGATCGTGACGATCGGAATCTGGTTGTCGTCTGTGCCGCCATCCAGAATTTGCGCGGCATCCGGCTCCGTTCCTTCCCCGTTTGTGTAGCGGAACCAGGTGTTTTCCCGGCTTCCCTCTGCAAACTCCTCGTGCGAGGAGAGAAAATCGGAAAAGGCCGCTTCATCCGGAACCGCAAATCCATCCTGCTCAAAAAGCGCCGCGAGCAGCGGCAGAATCTCCTCAAAAGGAACCCCCTGGGTCAGCGACTCATACTCCACCACGCTGCCATTTGTCCACACGCTCCGGGCCGGCAGGCCGGTCACCGGCGCAACGGAGGGGAACATGGTGAGCTCCGGTATGGCTACGTCAGGATACGCGCTGTCCGTGTCCCCAATCGACACCGTCTTCGAAGCCTCGTCATAGGAAATGGGAATGTCAAAAATGCCCGCAGCCTCCTCCACGGAAAAGAAGGCCTTTCCGTTTATCACCTCTGCCTGATACGCATCCGTCTCCACCCCATACAGATTGACCCGGACAGGCTCTGCTGCCATAGGTTCCGAGTCGGCCTGCGAGGAAGAAAGGGGCTCGGAAGAGGACAGCGAAGGTTCAGAGGAGGGTGGGGCGGACTCTCCAGCCTGAATGACGCTGCATCCTTCCGCGTTTAAGACGCATGCAAATGCAATGACTGCCGCGCAGAATCGAAAGAGCTGCTTCTTCATTTTACTTCCCTCCAAATCATAAATCTCAATTATAATATAGCATATCAAAAGAAGCATTGACATAATTTTTGTTTGAACTGTACAAACGATTGACGGAATTGTACAGGCTTGCGGATGCAGAATAAGATGTAAATCGGATCATTCAGATTAGAAATGGCTGGCTTATCCCTCAAAAATCATCTGGGTTATGCAGTCCGGTGCGCAGCGGCCTTTTTCGCTGGCTCCTGTCAGGACGATTTCGAGTCACCGCTGCCGCTTCAGTCGTACAAATGGTTAACCACTACCTCTCACGCCGCCGTCTACATAGTCGCGTTCGCGCGATTTCCTCATATCAGCGCAAAGACTCGTACCAGTTCAGGATGTTGTCATATCCGGCTAGTGCGAGTCTTTTTAGTTATCGTGCGGGTCAGGATCCCGCTTCCCACAGCTCCCCAATATTCTTTTCGGGTATTTCCGTTTCAGCAGGCTTGTTACTGAGGCTTTCTTTCCAGCTCCATCAGTTTTTCCCGCGTCCCCGGCAGCTTCCAATGGATATGGAACGAATCCTCTCCTTTGCCGCAGCCGTTCATTCCATGTCTGCACCGTCGTCTTCCTGTTCGCAATTCCGAAGCAGCTCAGCCACCCCGAATGCAGGCTGTTGCCTTCTGCATCACGGCTCGGAAATTTCTGCGTTTGACTGGCAAACTGGCTCTCTCAGCCTAGCTTTGGCCTTCTTCAAGGACTTTGCGAGCACTCGAATGCAGCCGTCATTCCTACCCTCCCCTAACGTCAAACTCTGAAACGTAAAATTACGGAAGCTGTATGTGCTCACAACCTTGCTCTTTTCAACATTTTCCTAAGCTTTCGTTTTCCTCAACTTCATCAGCACCAGGAAACAACGCCAGTATCTCTTCATAGGTATGGTGTGAATTCGTTATCAGACTGTGGCATTTAAATAAACAACTCCGCCGCTCGCCTCATTTCATTCACACATTTTTGAGGGGAGAGAATTTTGATTTTGCCCATAAACTTGAAGACCCATCCGTAAAACGTGCTGCTCGGATTTACTTCAATCGTTGTGAGAAAATGATTCTCATCGAATGGTTGAACAGGAATATCTTCACCATAGTCGTCAATCATGACGCGCATCAACTCGTTACTGCAAAGCAGATCCACATGAACGGAAGAATCCGTAGCGAACATATCGACAATTTTATTGGTGTACGCGGCCGTGTCAAATTCTTCTGAAGGAAGGAATCGGGATTCCAGCAATTCAACATTTGCGAGGCGATCAATGCGAAAATGCGCCATCCGCTGGTGTTTATGAGAGTAGCCAATCAGGTAATAATGATCGTTTTTCCATTCCAGCGCATAGGGATCCAGGAGGTAGCGGTATCCGTCATGCTTCAGGACTTTTTCCTTTGTTTGTGTGTATTCGTAATATTGAAACCTGATTTGGCAATGCTCCAAGACGGCGGCGTAGATGGTGTCAATGATATAATAGACCTTTTCATTGTCTGGCTTCACCCGACTGGACAGGCTGGCGAGCTTCTCAAGCTGGGAAGCCTGATATGTACTGGTCAGGCTTCCCAGCTTCCGGATCAAAGCTTCACTCTTCCTCCGGGAGATAATTTTTGATGACGCTACCGCATCCGTCAGCATCTTCAGCTCCGGGTATTCGAAAAGGCGGTTTCCCATAAAATATTGATTCTGCGTGCTTTTGACCACTACAATATCAAATCCAGCATCTGTCAGGATATCGATGTCCGCATAGATAGTCTGCCGCACTGCCTGGATTCCTTTCCCGTTCAGGTAGGAAATCATATCGGAAATCGTGACAGGATGATTTTCATCTGTTTGCTGATAGAAATATCGTAGCAGCTCGATGATCCGCTTATAACCTTGGCCTTGCATCGTCCCTGTATCATCCTTTCCCTGCCTCCGAAAGCATCAGCGGCCCCCCGAGGCATATTCTCCCATATGGATATCCAGCACTCCTCTGGGCGGCTGGATCAGGGCGTCCTCATACTGGCACTTCCACTGAAGCTCCCGGCTCATCTGTCCATCCGCCACGCCGTCTACGGTTTCCCCGTCCTGAATGGGGTTGTCATTGGCCAGAATATAGGACGCAACATTGTAGGCGTGGTTTACCACCCAGTTGGGGTCCATATCGTGGAAGTGGTACTGGAGATCCGGCAGGAACAGGGTGCTCATGCCCACCGTGTCGATGAGCATATCCTCGGTGCCTTCAATGTTGAAAAAACGGACATTGACGCCAAAGCGGATGAACCGATCCGGGCCCTCGATCTGGTGGGAGCACACATCCTCCGCCAGCAGGAGCTTGCCGCAGTTCTGAAAATAGAACGCCTCACAGGCGGGGTACAGCTCCGCCAGAGCCTCCACGAAGCCGGCGTCCAGGTTGGCCCGCTCCAGCGCCGGAAGCGCCGCAGCCAGCATATCAGTGGCCATGACCTGATACCGGCACTCCCGGAAGATCCGTTCCCTGTCCTCCTGGCAGTCCCACATCTGGCTCATCAGGAAGGCGTCAAAGCCTTTGCCCTTGAACTTATCGCATTTCATCACCATCAGCTGCACCGGGCATTTGCCGTCCTTGAATTCCGCGATATGCTCCAGGGCGGCAAAGCCAGCCATCTTTTTATCATAACAGAAGCACTCTGCTGATCCGATGTGTTTCCCCATTACGGCAGTCATTTTCTCTTTGTCCGGCATGTCCACCGGCTCTTTGAACAGCATCTGAATTATATAGGGGCCGCCGGGCTGGGGACCTTTTTTGTCGTTCAGATTCTGCTGGAACACTTGATTGTTCATTGAAATCCCCCTATTCATTACTAATCTGCAGCCGCTGAACAGCGCCTGTGCCACTCATTCCAGAAGGCAAGATAACCATTTCTCTCGAACTCATCATCGGAGATATGCTTGGGCTGGCAGGACTTGTAGTAAGCCTCCACCTTATCCGCAAAGAGAATTACCTCGCTTCGATAGTCCCGCAAGGATACCCATTCTTCTTCTCCGGATGGCAGTGTGAGCTTTACTCCCCCGTTTTCGTGAACAACAGACCAATCCAAGCCGTTATCACAGCCTGAGATCGTGACTTCGGATAAATCATTGTTGGCAATCAGAAAATATCCGCAGCACGGAACCATCTGAATATTATATTCTGACATGACCTTATCCTCTGTCAAGGTTTTCAGCAAATAAAGAGCGGTTGCGCTGACAGTCCCGTCATACTCCATCACGGTCTTGGCAATCTGAACCGTCACATGACCATGCAGACAGAGATCCTCAGGATCGTCCTCCGGCCCACAAATCCAAGAAAATCGGTTGACTTCCATTTTGAACATCTGCTTACCCTTCTTTGCCGCGGATGAAAAAACCGATGATTGCAATTAAAAGCCAGCGTTCTCACAAAGAGCGGCTCATCATCTGGGTGTGTTGCGATTTCCAATGATACAACGGGTGCTGAACGGATTTTTTCAAACGCATCGTTCTCATTTTTATCTGATTTGCAGGACGCAAGCATAAATAGAGAATTTCCACCAAAAGCATAGCACAGAATGAGGAAACACTCAATAGAACTGGAGCTACACTTATACGATGATTATTTGTCTAAGGGAAAATCCAGAATATTGTGAACCGGAACTCCGTGCTCCCTTGCATATTTGATGGTGTTTCTGGTGCCGCCACACTCTCCGTTATACGCGGCGATTACCATGCTGGAATGGTTCACCATCCATTCGTTTCTTCGCTGAAAACAGCTTGGGTCATACCGCTTGCTGGTAGCCACCCTATAATCGGCATGGGTCGAGATAAATGCGTAAAGTTGCTGCCAACAGATGTCCCATCGCCTCTCAAAGCCCACATATGGAGTTGCACATATCAGTTTAATGTCTGGATATACCCTTTTCTTTTCAATCACAACTTGGCCGGCCCATAAATCAATTCCTCTAGCCATTCCGCATACAAAAGTTTTTTTCCCTTGACTAATCGCTAATTCGACTGCAAGTTTGAGTTTGTCACAAACAATATCCGCCGGCAGGTTAAGCTTTTCTGGTCTATGTCCAGTAAAGCAACACCTCATCAACCTCTTTTCTTCCTCGTAAATCACCATCTTGACACCCTCCTTAATCTCAGTTGTCGCATAAATACAGTTTAACATAACGGTATCACTACGACAACTCGCAGGTATTATGCCGTTCAGTTGTCGGGTAGACTGATACTGAAGGCAGGTGATACCATGGATGTGCTGAGTAAATTGCGATGCTTATTGGAGGAGAGAGGTTGGAGTGAATATCGACTTGCCCAGGAAGCGGGCCTCAACCAATCTACAATCTCAAACATTTATCGAAGGAACACTGTTCCAACGATTGCAACACTGGAGGCCGTATGTCGTGCATTCGGAATCACTCTATCGCAATTCTTTGTTGAAGGTGGCTCGGATCTCGTCGAGGTTACTCCTGAATTGAAAGAGCTTCTGGATGCCTGGGGACCGCTGACGCAGGAGCAACGAAAGACAGTTTTGCAGGTGGCAAGGTCATACCATAACAAATAGAAGCATCGGGCACAGGAAGCTGGGCCCGATGCTTTTTTTGTAATATCGTAAGCCATGCTTATATAATTGCTGGCCCGCAAAAATAGCTCTTGCAAAATAAAGTGTTCAATTTTTGTGGCGTTGTGCATTATAATATATGACAAGAGTGAGATTTACATATCGTAGGAGGTTTACAGTGAGTAATTGTATTTTCATAGCATCAGACAGCCCCTTGCCAGAAGTTAAGCCATCCCAAGATTATCCATTGCACATCAATGTGGACACTGGAACCATCTGCGATGGCGGAGCGGACGATAATTACAGCCTGCTGACCTTTGACGAGGTAGATCTGTACTGCAAAAAGAGGTATGGCGTTTATTTGGAACTACCTCGATTTACAGAGGGGCGAGCCAGGCAAATCATGGACTACATCCGGGCAGCTCTGATCCAGGCTGATTGCGTAGAAATCTGGAATGTCTGGCTCCTGGGCTATTGGGAATACGATGACCGGCCATATATCCGGAAAAGCACGATCCACATGGAGGAATTGACCGTAGATGACATAAAAGAAATCATCCATGCGGAAAACTGGAATAACAAGGATCAGAACCGGCCATCGTTTTATTGTCTGGAGGTGGTTCGGTAATTGATGATCCAACGAAAGATCTGTTATGTTATCATATTTTGGAAAAGGTGTTCTCTATGAAAAAACATATATTGTTTTCTTTGGCAATTATGCTCGCTTTGTTTTCCCTTACTGCATGTGGCTCAAGAAGCATCCAAGATATTGTCTCGGCTGAACTCGGAATTGATGTATCCTGCGGAGAAGAATTATCTGCTACGGATACGCATGGCGGATTTCATGGTGATGGTGTTTCGAGCGTTGCGCTTAGTTTCAGCAACCTCGATGTTTTAGAGGAGATAAAAGAAAATGCAGAGTGGAAGCCGTTCCCCCTGGATGAGACGGTGCAAGCACTGGTGTATGGAGTGAAAGACGAAACAAGCTGTATCGGACCGTTTATCAACGATGGTGTCGGCAATCCACTTGTGCGTGAAATCCGAAATGGCTACTACATCCTGATAGACCGCCAGGACGACCAGGAGATAGACATATTGGAGCGTCCCTCTTTCAATGTCACGGTTGGACTGTATGATACCGATACCAATACTTTGTACTGCTGTACACTTGATACCTGATACATTATTTATTATAAAATGTACTTATATCGTGGCCACAGGGCAAAGGACCGAAAAGTGATGGGAGGTTCTTTATGGAGCGGAAGAATTTAGAATATGCTATGGCAGGATTGACCAGCGGGCTCAAGCCGGCGCCTTTGCCTCTGGAGAATGCCGACGGGCATTGGTTGGTGGAACTGGATGGTACAGAAAAAACCAACAGCAGGTGGCGAACCTATATGACCGACGCCTTGAAAACCGCGAACACATTTGAGATCCACTGCTGGGCAGAAGAAACGGAATGCATTGAACTGGCGCTCCGATACGGAAAACAGAAGGATACGGAATGGCGGTATGGGAAGATCATCGCCGGCGATGTGACACCGGAGTTTTGTGCTTTTCTGCTGGGACTTCCCAAGCCTACGGACACAGAACTCTACAACAAAATGACGCCATTCTTCACGATCTCACTTGACAACGGCTTTTGGTCGGAGCATTACGGCACAGAGCTAACCGCCACTGGATGGGAGGCCAGTAGTGTTTAGAAACGAGGAAAAGGCAATGAAATGGACCTATCGGGATTTTACAAAAAAGAGCATTGATCTGGCACCCTTGGGCTTTGAAAAGGGCGCCGGGGATGAGACCTATTTCTTCTGTACTCCCAGGAAGTCAAAGTCATCGGCTGAGCGGGTGTGGATGGCATCCATTACTGCCTGATCCGCGGCTTTGGCGATATAGTGTTCGCCGTCAGCCCCATGAATCCTGCGCCCCATTATGTTCATCCGCTGGCCAGGACTTTTTCTGATTTCATGCGGCTGCTGGCCTGCGGCAGCTGCGATGCGCTGGAACAGGCCCGGCAGTGGGACGAGGCGCAGTTTCAAGCATTTCTTGCGGAAAATTCCCCTGCCCAGAAGCAGACGTCGGTGCTGGATCAGCTGGTCCAGCGACCGGCCTTGTGCTGATAGAGCACCCGTGGCGGCACCTCCACGAGCTGCAGAGCGGGTTTGCTTACGACACAATCCAATTCACGGAAGATGATTACGACCTGGACATGATGAATCCGGTCGCTCCGCAGCCGCTACCCAAATGGGAAGTCTCCTTTGAGGGGGAATTCTGGGTCGGCAGTCGGGGGTGCGCCGGGAAAGAATTGCCCTTCCGCAAGGAATTCGACTGGGCCGGAACCCACTGGGTGATCCCATCTATCTACCTCTGCGGAAAGGGGATTGTGGTGGACTTCTGTATGCGGGTGGAACATGCCGCAATCCGCGACTTTTTGAAAAAACGGAACCTGACTCCGGAAAACGACGCGGAGCTGCAGTTCACCCAGGAGCAGCAGCTGCAGCTGGATCTGGACAATCCCTTCCACATGGAGTTTCATTCCCTGCTCCATTTGAACGGGAAGGAGTTGCATTCCACCCACGGCCATGGCACCTCCAATAATCCTTGTCTGGGGTCTGAGTATGTGGTGGAGGATAAGGCAAAACGAGTGGTGGCGCATTACGGATTAGATGAGAGCGCTGCCTGAGTCATTCTGCGCTCCTCCTATCCCTGGACAACCAAACGGAAGCCAGAATTCCACTGGCTCTCTGCCACCATGACTCCGGACAAGGTTTCTGTCCCCGGGCCACATTTCCAAATCCGCATACCGGGCGAGACGGTGGCCTTCTGCTATGGTGGCCAGGAATACACCCTGTTGGTTCAGGAACACGAAGCTCAGGTGATGGACCGGAGCCGGATGCCGGACACGGGACTGGAGCATCCCAGCCACTATGTGGCCATGCGTTATACCATCACCCCGGAGCCGCCAACAGAGTGATGGACATTGTGGACTGCGACGAGGGCGACCAGCCCCAGCAGGCCACGCCGGCCCAGGATCAGCCCACCGCCGCCTCATGCGCAATGGTGGTGGATATCATCGGCGGGTCAGATGATCCCCCAGCCATTCTTTACGGACAGAAAAGCAGAGAAAACTTCATGCGTCTTGTTCCTTTCTGCTTTTTAAGCCTGTGGAGCAAGCGAAGGAGAATCGTTTTATATGAGCAGAAGTTTGAAGGAATAGACATTGATTTGACTCCTCGAAAATATTCATATTCTGCATACACAAGCATTCAACAAAATGGTGCCAAGGACAGGCCGCTCGCTATTCTGGATGGCAATGCGAAAACCGTTGCAGTGAACCGCTGCAACGGTTTTTATATGTTTCGCTTTCTTGAAACTTCTTGACTCATATTACGGTTAGTGATATATTTATTACAGTAAACGTAATAAGGAGGT
>CALWIH010000183.1 GCA_944380675.1 uncultured Clostridia bacterium
GGCCCCCGCTTTTCTTTTCTCGAAAAGAAAAGGGGGAAAGAAACGACAAGGGCTTGCGCCCCTTGACCCCGAGCAGGTCGACGTATACGTCCGCCTTTCCAAGCGCGCAGTCCCCCCGGGAAACGTATTTTGTCGCCTTGTTGAGGCGGCAAGAAAAAGCCGCCTGGTGCTCCCCCCGAAAGTTAAGTTCGCGGCCGGACAGATACGTCTCATGAGTGCGGGGTAAGTCTTCCTGCCCGCTTCCAACTTGGCAAAAGCAGACGATCAGCCGCGCTGCCCCCTCCTGCCTGCCAATAGGAATGGCGGTTGCGTCCCGTCATTCCTATCGGCAGAGGAACGGAGGAAGAGGGAAGCCTATTGGCTTCCGAAGACTATGGATGGTGCTTTATAAAGAAATTATCTCGCGGCGGCAGCTCGGTGGCGGCTCCCTCTGCTGCCTTTGGCGTCAAAGGGAGGGCGCTGTGCGCTGCCGGAAAGAGTGCGCTGCCGGGACGGTGCTTCGCACCGCGCCAACCGCAGGCCGTCGGAAGCATCCCCCCGGCGCACACCCCCGGACTTCCACCAAGGGAGGTTTAAAGCACGGCGCTCCATTGAGCGGAGTTCTCTGAATTTTCCCGCTCTACAGCTCCGCACCGAGTCGCCGCAGCGCCCGCGGCGCTGCGGCAGCATCACCCCGGAGAAAACAGGAGAAAATTCGGGATTTGCGCGCAAAAAACGGATTTTTGTGCGCTGTAAATCAAAAAGATCAGGGAAAACCTTTATTTTTCCGGGTTTGGGCGGCAAAAATAGGTTGACAGGGAAAGGCACAATACGATATAATGCTAAATTGCAAGGTTGTCCATAGTAGCCTCATTTTCACTATTTGGCAAGTCGCCCGAAAGGAGGGTTTTTCCATGCTGAGAACGTATCAGCCGAAGAAGCTCCACAGAAAAAAGGAGCACGGGTTCCGCAAGAGAATGTCCACCAGCAACGGCCGCAAGGTTTTGGCCCGCCGCCGTGCCAAGGGCAGAGCACGCTTAACCTACTAAAGTGCAGGGCCACCGTTTGCGTGGCCTTTCTTTGTATGCACGGGCACAGGCCCCCTGACCCGCGCCAGCGCCGGACGGGAGGTTGTGAGTTTTTAGATAGATGGACGTTATCGTTTCGCTCAAGGAAAACAGGGATTTCCGCAGACTGTACGCGCGCGGGCGCTCCTTTGTGAGCGCGTCGCTCGTGACGTATGTGATGAAGAATAAGAAGGGCGTCAACCGCGTGGGCATCACCACGAGCAAGAAAATCGGCAACGCCGTCCTGCGCAGCCGGAGCCGCCGCGTCATTCGCGAGGCGTACCGGCAGGCGTTCCCGCGCCTGAAAACGGGCTATGATTTCGTCTTCGTCGCGCGCGGAAAGACGCCGCATCTCAAGAGCGGCCAGGTGTACCGCGCCATGGCGGCGCAGCTCAGAGAGGCGGGCGTGCTCGAGTGAAACGGGTGCTGATCGCCTTCGTCCGCTTTTATCAGCGCGCGATCTCCCCGTATAAGGGGGGCTCGTGCTGCAAGTATATCCCGACGTGTTCAAACTACGCAATCGAGGCCATCGAGCGCTTCGGCGCCGTCAAGGGCTTTTTTCTCGCGGCATACCGCATTCTGCGCTGCAATCCCTTCTCGCGCGGCGGGTACGATCCCGTCCCCGAAAAGAAGGAGAAGAAGCGTTCACCACGATAGAGGAGTTTTGCGCCTATGTTTGATATTTTTAATTGGTTCGGAAGCCTTCTCGGCTACCTGCTCTGGTTCCTGTACGAGATCGTGCGCAATTACGGCGTCGCGATCGTTCTGTTCACCGTCATCGTCAAGGTTCTGGTCTTCCCGTTCTCCATCAAGCAGCAGAAGTCCATGGCGTCTCAGGCGAAGGTGCAGAAGAAGGTGCGCGAGCTCCAGAAAATCTACGCCAACGACAAGATGAAGCTCAACGAGGAGACGCAGAAGCTCTACCAGAAGGAGGGCGTCAGCATGACGGGCGGCTGCCTGCCGATGCTGATTCCGCTGCCGATCCTCTTCGGTATTTATTATTCGGTTATCTATCCGCTGAGAAACGCGCTGCACATTGACGCGAACGTCGTCAATCAGGCCACGCAGATGCTCAGCAAGATCCCGGGCATCAGCACGACGTTCGTCTCCCAGTACGGCGAGATCGAGATCATCAAGCATTTCTCCGAGCTGCGCGATTACCTGACCATGTTCTCCGCGGACGACGTCGCGAAGATCGAGTCGTTCAGCCGCGGCTTTACCTTCCTCGGACTCGACCTGCTCGCCACGCCGCAGAGCAGCTCCTTCCAGTCCATGATGTGGATTATCCCGGCGCTGTGCCTTGTGACGAGCCTTCTCATGCAGCTGCTCATGACAAAGCTGCAGCCCGCCGCGGCGGCGGCGCAGCAGCAGCAGGGCTGCATGAAGTATTTCTTCTACGGTATGTCGCTTTTTACGGCGTATCTGGCTTTTACCATGCCCGGCGCCGTTGGCTTTTACTGGATTATTCAGAACCTGCTCGGTATCCTGCAGAGCTTCATCACCTACAAATTCTTTGGCCAGAACGACCTGGTCGCCCGCGCCGAGGCTGCGCGCGTCGCGCGCCGCGAGCTTGAGGAGGCGAAGGTCAAGGAGCTTCCCGCCAATCAGCAGATGGAGATCCGCAGAACGCTTGAGGCGAAATTCGCCGCCTCAGCCGGAAAGAACGCCCAGAAGGCCGCCGCGAAGCAGCTCCCCGCTGCAGACAAGAAGGGCGGCGCCCAGCCGAAGCAGAAGGCCAAACAGAGCCGCAGCGGCTCTGACTATTTAGGCCAGAAAAAATAACCGTTCCAAGAGGGCAAGGAGGTTGGTCCCGATTATGTTGAGAGAAGCCATTG
>CALWIH010000184.1 GCA_944380675.1 uncultured Clostridia bacterium
GTTGGAGAAGTGCGGTAGTCTTCATATTCAAACATCCCGCGGCTGAGAGGAAAGTCACGCAGGATCTGCGCGGTCAATCGACGCTGTTCCTTGGTTGCCGGGAGCACCGCTTCACTCGGATCGATTTCGTCCACACCTTTGCGTGTCGACATGTACTCCACATAGTTCTTCAGATGGGAAGCGGCTTGCTCTGTTCCGCCTTTGATGTGAGGACATTTGAAGATAACTCTTGGCACAGAGCGTCACCGCCTTTTGTCACTGCGGATTCTCTTTCTGGAATTCCACGGCGTCCTTGAAAGAGATCGTCCCGTTGGTTTTCTTGACATCCTTGATGCAGCGTGCGCGAAGCGCATCCAGCTGCTCCGTGTTGATGTCGGCAGCGAACGCCAGCACATTCATCATCATGCTCGTTTCCACCGTCAGCTTGAACAGCAAACGTGCGATCCGGTCTTCGCTGCCCTGGAGCGTACCGCGGATTGCTGATACCAGAGCAGGCGGCAGATAGTCGACTGCCTCCTGACCGGAAACATAGCCGGCATAGAACTGGATGGCCTTTTCGATAAACTCATTCTGACTCTGACAGTTGTCGCGGGGATAGAGATCCCGCACAAGCTTTTGTGTTTCCGGGCTGATCCGCAGCCCGAACTTGATTTTGTCCCTTGCCATTTGTCTCCTCCACAAAAATAGCCCGCCTGCTATTCGGCAGACGGGCTGAAAACAGCGGGATGCCCCCGGTATGAAACCGCTGAACCCCTTGAGAAACAGGCATTTTTCAGGAATGCAATCCCCGACATGACCCCAGCGCCCAAAATCTGACCCCCGCAAGATCGTTCCCCGACCCGCATTGCGGGGCGGTGTGAGCCGCGCGGGGGGCGCTCCGTGACCCCCGCGCTTTATCCTGCACCGTTTTCATCCCCTCGGTTCACCTCCCCGATGAAGGAGCCGCACTCATCCTGCATTCCGGAGTCGGCTGCAATCTTTGGCAACACCCCGGCCAAAAGCCTGCACACGGCGCTCTGAGCGGTCAGGCGGGGGGATAATCCACCCCGGCTGGAAAGCGGCACACAGGGGCGCACAGCGGGGCAATTGAGGTGCTGCCGTCCGATCACATCCGCGGCGCGTCAATCGCAGTGATATTTGCTTCCACCTCAGCCGCAAACTCCTGCAGAGTTTGCCCGTACTTTGTCATGCAGTATTGCTCCATCTTTTCCAGAACAGCATTCTTTTCCTCGGGCTTGAGATGATATTCCATCTTGTAATCACCTCCACCCTCACTGTAGAGGATGACGCTGAGAGTATCGCACACCTGTCTGGCTTCCAGATCGTACTCTGCATAGATGTTGAGCCAGTTGTTGCTGTCCGCCGTATCCACATGGGTACCGAAGACCTCGTCGGGACTGAAAGTACAGTCCATGTAGAAGTGCAGGCGGCCATCGAGTTCGGAGATCTCGTCGGAAAAAACAATCTCCTCGGGACGCAGTCTGCGTGAGCCATGGAGCTCAACCGGGGGCTGCGTGTGGCTGGTAAGCTGCTTGCCGTCCAGCCGAGAGAGAAAAATATACCATCGTACATCCTGATTGGCATGGCCGCTCTTGTCCGCAAAGTAGGCGGCAGAGAAGACATCCTCGAGTCGAAAGCACTGCCAGCCGTCCATGATATTGAGGGCAGAGACCAGGCCCTCGTCGAAATTAATCTTCATCAGCGCGGTAACTATACCGAGATTCTCCAGCCTCCATGCGGCCAGCTTCTCAAACTGCTGAGGTGAAATTTCCTCGGCGCCTTCAATGCATCGGGCGAACCCTCTCTTCTTATCGCCGAATATTCCGCGCACATAGCGCCGCATGAGGATCGCCATATCCAGAAATTCCTGTCCACCTTTGGTGGAGAGATAGTGTTCCCGTCCATTCTCCGTGATGTGGAACCCGGCGTACCGAGCGTTAGCTTCGGCGCTTCGCTGGCTCTCAAGCCGCTCAGCATCCAGCACCTGCTGGAGCATCTCTCGCTGCTCAGGTGGAACACGCTGGTCATAGAGCTCGTTGAGGCGATCCTGCATGGCTCTCTCGACGGTGGTTCCGTCTTCGGCCAGAGCCTGCTTCAGTGCGGCAAGCTGGCGCTTGTCCATCCGGAGTTCAATAGAGACTGCATCCATTCATACGGCCTCCTCACTTCCCGAGGAGGGTGCATCGGACAGCGTACGGGGCTGACGCCTGACTCGAGACCGAGGTGCTTCAGCGGGATCCTCCAAGCTCTCAATGTACTCGCGAGTCTGAGCCGGGACATACTTTTCATAGAGCTTGGCGAGGAAATCCTCCAGCTCCGTTTCCAAAGTGGTTTCTTTTTTCTCCAGGTAGAACCGGAGCGCCCGCAGCTTTTCCGTTTCCATGTCGATACTGATACTCGTCTTTTTCATGTGCATTTTCCTTTCTTCACTGGATTTCAAGTCCGCAAGGCTGCGTCTGATCCGGCTCATATCGATGCCGCAGGTCGAATCCCATGGCCTCGATTTCCGAATTGCTCAATCGCAGTTCATTGTGCAGGACTTGATACAGTTCTGTACTGCCATCATGCAGAGCGAGATACTTTGTCAGTTTCCTTGCGATCTCTTTCGCCTTCTCCGGGTCAGACAACGGGGACGGAGCGCACTCGTCGGCAAAGCTGCGGCAGTACTCAGGATAGAAACTCACATCGAAGTACTCATCCGTCATGACCACTTTGGCGCTCTCCGGGCGCTGTTCCAGCTGGTCCAGAAGCAGTTTGTCCGTCCCATTGCCCGGCTCCACTACAAGCCGCATCTTCTCAAGAAGCTCCGTAAAGTAATAGCACCAGCTTCCTTCGTTGGTGTTCTCGACTCCCTCCTGGATGATTTCTTCCGCAGCCTGTTGCAAAATGGTATCCACAACAGCCCGAGCGCCGGGTAAATAGGCAAAGCGGCTGCCCCGGTTATAGGCGAAGACTCCGTCCAGCCCGCCCTCCCGCAGGATCAGGATACCGCTGTATATCCGGCGCCCGTCCTCATCGAGCAGAGCGTGTTCCGCGGTCCACCGAGGGCTTTGCCAGGGCGAACGCAGAAACGATTCGAAGCTCTTCTCCGGCAATGTAACGATACCCTCTGCCTGGCAGTCAGCGACGCGAAGATGTCCGGCAATGGCCGGCAGCTGTATTTTTAATCTCATGATATTATCCTCCTGTTGTTGGCAGATAAGCGCGCGGGTTTGTTTGCTCGCCATTCACGCGAACCTCGAAATGCAGGTGAGGACCGGTAGAGCGGCCGGTGGAACCGGAAAGAGAAATGATGTCCCCCGCCTCCACGGTCTGGCCGACCTGGGCAAGCAATTTGGAGTTGTGGCCGTAGAGCGTTGACAGACCGTTGCCGTGATCGATCATCACATAGTACCCATACCCTCCTGCATTGTACTTGGAGACGGTGACCGTTCCCGGCAGAGCTGCCCGTACAGGAGTGCCGGAAGGAACAGCCAGATCGATGCCGCTGTGGCCGCTGGCTGCACCGGTGAAGGGATCTCTGCGGTATCCGAACTCCGAGGTCACAATACTTTCCCAGTTTGCACCCACGGGTGAACAGAAGCCGTCCACACTGATAAACGGCACGTCTGCCCCTGAAAACCAATCAACGGTTCCGGCGGATGTACCGTACAATGCAATGTTGTAGATGCTGTCCGCGTTGCTTTGGTTCTCCGGGGTAACCGCAACTCCCATCGCGGCTTCGATCCGAGTGTAGACCTCATTCATATCAGAAACCGGGATGGCCACTGTATAGATTTCCTCCCTCTCCACTTCGCTGCCCTTCTCATCGATGGAAGTGACTGTTCGGGTTCTCTCCTCATAGTCAACAAAGCAGTCTGCGTAGGCGGCAATGTCTGTGTCAGAGGGCTGATCTGCGGCGAAGTACAGAGAATAAAAGATGGCTTTAAGCCGGGTATCCTCCAGACTCT
>CALWIH010000185.1 GCA_944380675.1 uncultured Clostridia bacterium
GCTCGATAATGACAGGAAAGAAGTTTTCGTGCCGGTACCACTCCGTCTGATCCAATCGCTTCGCCTTGCCGCCGTTGGTTTCCGATCGGTGATTGATCAGCACCCCGGTATAAGCCTCCTCGACCAGGATATTTTTTACGCTGGCATATGTCCATACATAGCGCCCATCCCTGGTTTTACTTGACGCACAAACTTCTCTGCCGCATTGTTCCGCCCGGAGCTGCGCCGGTGTCTTTCGCCCCAGCGCATTGAGCTTGCGGGCGATTTCTTTTTGCCCATAACCTTGTAAGTATAGGGAATAGACGGCCCGCACGGTTTCCGATGCTTCCGGGTGAAGTTCGATTGTATTGGTATTTCGATTTTTTTGATAGCCAAAGGGAGGAGTAATCACGATACCTTCCCGCTGTTTCTGACGGTACCCAGCCCGGATCTTATTGCCAATATCTCTGGCATAATAATCGTTCATCAGGCTACGGACACCGATGACCAAATCGTCTTCTTCCGAGGAGGTATCCAGCCCTTCTGTTATGGATACCACCCGAACCCCATGTTCCCGCAGAAAGTCAATCAATAACGCGGTCTGGGTCCTATGACGACCAAGGCGGGACAGATCCTTGACAAGAACGGCGTCAATTTTATCAGCGTTTACAGCTGTCGTGAGCTTATCCAGGCCACGGCGGCTGAAGGTCATGCCGCTGACGTTATCATCGAAGGATTCCCCAATTACCAGATAGCTGTTCTGTTTGGCAAATGTCCAGCAAATCTCCTGCTGGTTCAGGAGCGAATTCATTTCCTGGTCATCGTCGTTGGACAATCTTGCATAGATCCAGGCCCGCATCATGTTTCCTTACGCCTCCATCTCGACTTCTATCTCGTCCTCCATGAGAATATTTGCCAGCCGATCAAAGTCATAATCAAGAGAGGCTAGAGATTCGATCTGTTGTCCGTTCTCGTAAATATCCACATGATCCCGGAAGGGGGCTTTTAAACAAATTTCCAACGACAGCTTTCCATCCTCCTCGTGGACATGGATCTTATCCACCAACATCCGCAGATGCGCCTCGGACATCCGCCCCTCTTTCAGGATATCATCGATTAGGCTGATGTCCCGTTTCAGCCTTGTCTGCCGATCCCGCAGGGCAGCCTCCATGTTTTGCAGATCCTCGATCTGCTTTTTTGCCGACGCGATTTCTTTTTCCCGCTTGTGGATCATCCGTTCGTATCGCTCCGCATTCGACTTGTCCCGAATTCGTTCCATCAGGATCACCTCCAGTTCTTCCTCCAAAACATCGATTCGTTCTTTCAGCTTTTTGATCTGCGCCACAGCGCTGGCTGCTTTGGGACGCCACCGTTCGATCAGTTTGTCCATGGCGTCCCAGTTTGCCTGATACATCCGCTTCGTTGCCAGCAGCTCCTTGCAGATTAGTTCGTCGAGAGTACTTTCTTCCACTGTGTGGGAGGTGCAGTATTCTTTTCCGTAGCGATGGTAAGTGTCGCAGCGATATTCTACCCGTTCTCCACTTTTCAGACGTATGCGTTTTCCCACGAAGGTACGGCCGCAATCCTGACATCGGAGAAGTCCGCTGTATCGAAGAATACTCTGGTTGGAGCCGGCACGGATGTTGCGTTCCCTGCGCTGTTGCAAAAGTGTTTGCGTCTGTTCCCACAGCTCCCGGGATACGATCGGAGGGAAATAGTTTTCATGACGGAACTGTTCCTCCGGCTCCGTGAAGCGGAAAGTCTTGTTGATCTTATTGCGTTCACTTTTGTGGCAGATCAGTGTTCCTATGTAGCTTTCATCCTGAAGGATACGCCCCACCATTCTCCCATCCCAAAGATATTTCTTCAAAATTCTGTCCTGTGTGTTGGGCAGATGCTTGCGCAGCACTTTTAGTTGGATTTGGCCGGGTGTTTCGCGTTTTTGCTCATTGAGCATTTTTGCAATGGCCTTTAATCCGTGTCCACTGGTATAGGCGGAAAAGATCATTCGCACAGTTTCCGCCGCTTCTTCCACAACGACCACTTTTCGGGTGTTCTTGTCCTTGAAATAGCCGAAGGGTGGAATGGTGACGATTCCTTCCTTTTGTTTCTGCCGGTAGCCTGTACGGACACGACGGCTTCCGTCCCGTGCGTAGAAGTCGTTGACCAAACCCTTGAAGCCAATGATGAGATCATCGTTTTCATTGAAGGTATCGATGTTTTCCGTGGCGGAGAGGACTCTGACATTGTGTTCTCGCAGATAATCGATAAACAATGCGGTTTGAGTTCGGTGCCGGCCAAGGCGTGACAGGTCTTTGACAACGATTGCCTCAATGGAACCGGTCTCTACTGCCTCGTAAATCTTGTCGATACCAGCGCGGTTGAAGTGCATCCCGCTCACATTGTCGTCGAAGGATTCTCCTACCACTTCATGCCCGTTGCCGACGGCGTAGTTGTAGATTATTTTTCTTTGATTGCTCAGAGAGTTCAATTCCTCGTCTTCATCCCGTGACAGACGATAGTAAAGCCAGACTTTCATACTGTTTCCTTTCTTATGAATGTTGGATGCCGTCTCGCAAACACAACATATCACAGTTCGTTTAGAATAGCCATCGAAAGTGTTCAGTCAATATCTGATTCTACGGAATCAACAAGAACTGGCGTCTGCTCTGTATAGGGATGATCCACAGCCAGATAGTCATGAACCATCATCTTCAGAAATTCATCAAACTGTGTGTCTGTGCCCACATAGGTAAACATCACGCTGACAATTTCGGGACGTTTATTTCTTTTACCCATAAACTCCTTTCTTCCTCATCGGGATAAACAATAGCAGACCATGGGTGTCACATGGTCTGCCGCCAGTTTTGCTCGTCTTCGTGATCGTCCTCTTTATGACCGAGGGCAATTTTCTTTTGCCGCTCCTTTTTCAGAAGCTTTTGATCTGCGTGTGGATGTGTGTTGGTGGTATCTGTTATGCCAGGATCGGGAGAAGCAGATTCCAGAGCTTTTCCAAGTTGGACCACACTGCCCACAGCACGCCCCCACTCGCCAGAAGGACTGTCAGCCCTAAAAGCAGGCCTCGCCAGGGAATGTGCGGCAGGTGGAGTCTGAGAGGAGAAAAGCATTTCTCTCTCGGTTTCCCAGCCTGTTGCAGTATCGTCCGTATCTGACACACATCTCGCGACAGTGCCTCCGTCTGCGCCTGAGTGGGGAACATCCCCACCTTGCCGGAGAGTGCCCGCAGAAGGGCTGTCTGAGCGGCTGTGTGCTGCTCCAGCTTTTCCAGGAGTTCCAGCATCCGCATCCATTCCCGCGGTGTTGGATGCGTCTCCGGCGGGGTCGCTGGCTCCATATTTTTCCTCTTGAGCTCCTCCAAGGAGCATTTCTGTCCGGATTCTGAATTCATGCACCATCTTCTCCTTTCGATATTTCATATCGTGCAGCCGGTCGTCCCGGCACTTCATTCCTTTGGGCGTGGTGTAGGTGATGCTCTTTCGGCTTTCCACCCAATGTACCTGGTATCCTTCACTTTCCATCAGGGCGATAAACTCCTCTTTGGTGAACGCGTACCGCATACACTGGTCGATGGTATTCATGAGGCGAAACTTCCAGCTTTCTCCCTTGACGGCGGAACGGTACTCCCGACTGTTCATTCCGTTTGCTCTTTTGGTTTGAGGTTTCGGCAAAACAGAAAGGCCATGTTTGCTGCAGAATTTGTCAGATAGAGAGCGGAGGCGTTTCAAGGTATTCGGTCCCTGGCGGAGCATCTTTCCGGTTCTATAGCACACTGCGTTGACGATGAAATGCGTATGGATGTGGTCGGCGTCGGTGTGAGTGGCAATCAATATCTCACTATCCGGCCATGCCTGTTCCGCGAACTCACATGCCAGCTCATGAGCTAAAGCACCGCTGATTTTTTCGTTTGGCGAGAAGGATTGAACATAGTGATAAAACCAGACCGGGCTGTCTTTGTGGTGCATCTGCCGGGTAGTAAGAAATTCCTGAGCGGCCAGCTGCGGTGTACAGTTCTGCCCGCTGATCAACTGACATCCATCTTCCTGTGTGGTTTTTTGAAACTGAGATACATACTTGGTTGTGCGATCCATCGTTCCTGCGGATTGCTTTTTGTACTTGACAAAGGTAATGGTAGCCATCATCGCTTCTCCTGTTCCGTCAGCGCCTGAAGCTGGTGATGGATCCGGGCAAGGGCCTGCCAGGTATCATCCAGGCGTACTTCTGTGATTCGTCCCATGTTGCACAGTGTCACCAGTTGGTTGATATTGCGCCCGATCCCTTTGAGCTCATGGGAGATCTCTTTCAAACCATCCACAACAACAACTTTGTGCCGCAGCGCTGCAGCGCGCACATACGCACCCACCGGCATCTGCGCGGTTTTCGCTTTAGCCGCGACGCTGTCGTACTGCTCAGGTGTGAGCCGAAGTGTGATTCGTTTTTCTTTTTTGTCGTACATATCGTACCTCCATTCATAAAGTGGGTCCGGGCTTCCGCCCGCAAAAACGCCGGATTTCCGGCGGCGCCAAGTCCGACAAAGTCGGACAGGCGCTCTGCTTGCCCTCCCCAAGGGGAGGAATTCGCGCCGACGGAGCCTCGTTCCTCAGGTCCTGCATTATCAGAAAGGGAAGATTGCAAGGGTGCAAAGCCCTTAGCTGGTTACATTCTTACACCCTTGCTCCGGCAGACGCCAGTACCACTGATTTCCTTGCTTTTCTGAGATGACACCCAGATTTTTCTTTGCGATCATTAGCGTCCGTTCTGATACATCCAAATCTTTTGCTCGATTCAGAACAGCCTCAGCGGACATGGGAGTTAAGAGCATCCGCCTTAATGCGTCCTCCATCTGAGTGGTTTTGGTATGAAGCTTTCCACCTCCACCCAGAACATCATCAACAGTGAGATCACACGCACCTTTCCAAAGAAAGCCGTGTTCTTCATCCAGTTGAAACGCAATGGACTTTCCTTCCGGGGCTAGGCTGTTTTTATCTTGGGCTGCGATCCGGATGGAGGGATCTTCTTTCAGCCGGCCCACCACCAGTACACTTCTGGCTGCTGCCCGGAAGTCAATGGAGCCAAGTCCACGATAGCCGGCTTTTAATCCCTGGGTTTTGTTCATGTGTCCGATGAGAATTACTCCACAGCCTGTGCGTTCCGCCATTTTAGCTACCTGCTTTAGAATGGGACGCACTTCGTTAGCCCGGTGCATGTCCACATCGTTTCCCAAATACGCTTGGATCGGATCCAGTACAATAAGCTGTGCGCCGGTTTGATGAACCGCCTGTTCCAATCGTTTATCACTGAGAGTTAGATCCCGCTGGCTCTCATCAATCACCAGCACCCTGGAACAATCCGCTCCGGCAGTCTCCAGCCTGGGCTTGATTGTATCCGCTAGCCCATCTTCCGCTGTCTGGTAGATTACATTGATCGGTTCCTGCGCCTGTTCAGTCTCAGGCAAGACCTCGCCACAGGTCAGTGCTGCAATAACCGCCAACACAAAAGTAGTTTTGCCTTCGCCGGGGTCTCCCTGAACGATCGTCAATTTCCCTCGGGGGAGATACGGGTACCAGAGCCACTTCACCGTCTCTGCATGAATCTCTTCCATAGAGATCAGTCTTAAATCATGGTTCATTCTGCTTTCACCACCCTAATTGAATTCGATATTATTTTTTATATTTTCATTATCTAATTTAATGGTAGCATACTTCTTGACTTTTGAAAATAGGTAATGTATAATTTTAATACATACACTATATTGCTGCGATTAGATTCTCTACCGGAGGGAAGTGCCATGGCCGTTCTTGGGAAAGACATATTCGATTTGTATCGCCCCCACACCCACACCAAAATTCAGTTTGGAGATAAGGGCTACTGGGTGGAGTGGGGTACTGACTGTTTGCCTTATGGCTCAATCCTCACGGAGATTCTCAACTGCAACATCGCTGATTACTGCGCCAAGCTGTCTGCAGTAGAACAGGCCGTTGCCGCCCGTGACCCGGAGCAGTTATCGGAGCGGCTGGAGGCGCTGGTGCGTGCCTTTATGAAATTGCCGCTCTATCGGCTGTATATCCTGGAGCCGGCTTTGGTTTGGAAATCGATTGAAGCAGGACGGCATTCGGATTTGATTGCTGAAATGCTGAAAGACCAGGACGCATTTCTGCTGAAATACATCCAGGCCAGGGATGACATTTTATATATACAAGAGCGCTACAGCTGGTTTCTGGAGTCACTGTTTGAGGGCCAGCCATTTGAAAAGAAAAAAGGCCAGAAGAAGATTCCTCTGGCCCAGCAGCTGACAGATCATTTATTGGGAGTTCTGGTCAGCGGTGTTAGCTTAGGGGAGGACAACCAGATCGATGCTCCTCAGGTGAACATTCAGTACGCTGTACTTGAGCCGGAAGGCTGCCAGCCGGAGCTGGTGGAAAAGATGTACTTTGACCGTCTGTTGGACTTCGTCTATGTGGAACTGATGCGCGGGATGCAGAAGGGCTTTATCCCTAAGCGCTGTGCCAACTGCGGCCGATGGTTTCTCCAGTATCCAGGAGCTACCTATGCTTACTGCGATGGACCGGCCCCTGGTCAGGAAGATAAGACCTGTCGGGAGATCGGCGCGACAGCCAGTTTTCAGGATAAGGTGCGCAATAATGATGTCTGGAAGCTGCACCAGCGGGCCTATAAGAAGTACTTTGCCCGCACACGCAAGGGTACCATGAGTAAGCCGGAGTTTGAGAAATGGGCCCGGGACGCGGAGCAATTGCGAGATCGGGCGCTGAAGAGCTATAAAAGATCACGGACACTTGAGGAGAAAAACCTAATCCTGAAGAAGTTGAAAGCGGATCTAAATTGCGTGTGAGAAAAGGATATGGTCAGATAGCATGTTGTGCTGGCTTTTTCTCCTCGCATAGATTTTTTGGCACGATCAATCAAAGCGGACATCCATTTCGGTCTTATCGCACCGAGACAGACGTCCGCTTTCGTAGTGGCTCAGTTCATTTGAGAGTTCCCACGCCAATTTGAATCCGCAGAGAAAGCTGTCTATGGAGCGTTCCTCTGTACTCAGGTTTTGGGTATCAATGATCCGTAGTACCAAGTTTCTTTCTGGCCTTTACAGCCGCTCGATGAGCTGACGGTGACAGGTTTCGATCTCCTGCTAGGCCTCCTCCATGGGCAGAGGCGTGTGAAATCTATCATACAGTAGTTTCAGGGTGTCGTTTATGTGTCTCGCCTCCTGTCAGCAAGACACCATATCACAATACCAGCAGAATATCCAGAGGAAAGAAAAATCGCATGGCATATAACGGTGGTGTCAATTTTTCAGGAAAAAGTCAGAAAAAGGGGAAGAGGTGACAGCCATTGATTTCCGAAAAATATATCAATTCGTGGAGAAGCTGTATTGTGAGAACAATGGAAGACCGAGCGTGGATTCAGTTGTACCGTTTAAGATTGTCCTCATCTATGGCATACCATTGGCATACCGTCACTTCGTCGAACGCTGGAAGAGATAAACATGAATCTTGTATACCGCTGGTTTATCGGTTATCCGATAAATGAGGCTGTATCGCACTTTTCCACTGTGAGTTATAACTTTAAGCACCGGTTTAACCAAGGTGCCGTGGAATATGTATTCCGTTGGGTACGGAAAGCAGCGGCAGAAGAAGGGTATCTGGATACGGAGCAGACAGTTTTGGGCAAAAACTTGGTAGTTGGTCAGCAAAAATTTCTTCCCCACTTTTCAGCGGACATTTTTCCAAAAAAATAGGGCCTTCCCTGAAAAAGTGAAAATAAAAAATGCTCCCGGCTCTGGAAAAACGGAAGCATCGTGATCTGCGAATATGAGATTTTAGAAAACAGCTAGCACTGCTGCTGTCCGTACACAGCGGCGAAATGAGAATTCCGGTCTGTCGGGTGGTTCGCTCATTTTTTGTTGGGAGTACCCAAACCCCTTATATAGTTGAATGAAAATAGTACGATAGTTTAGTGGTTTTGTATTGATTTTATTCGCTAATCGGATTATAATCTGTACTGTAATTCTGTATCTGTATGATGATAGGAGCAGTGGGGATGAAATATTTATCCGTTCCACAAACCGCCGAGCGATGGGGCATTACACCACGGCGTATACAAATTCTGTGTAATGAGGATCGCATTCCGGGCGCTGTGAAAATCGGTAATCGCTGGGCGATTCCTGATGATGAGCCGAAGCCCGCTGACGCGAGGATAAAGAGCGGGAAATACATTAAGAGCTGTCACGATAATAAAGGAGAAAAAGGACCTTATGAAAACAAATGACAGACCGCTTACCGACTTAATGAAAGCTGTGGACACCGGCGCGGCGCAACTTCCTGATTTTCAGAGAGGCTGGGTGTGGGATGATGGGCGCATTAGGGCGTTGATACTCAGTGTAATTCATAACTTTCCGGTGGGAGCAGCAATGTTCTTGGAATATGGAAATGAGAGCATCCACTTCAAACATAAACCGATTGAAGGTTCACATGCAGATTCCAACACCAAGCCGGATGAACTGATTCTTGATGGTCAGCAGAGATTGACCTCTTTGTATAATGCCCTGTACAGCAAGAATCCTGTCCATACCACAACGGATAAGGGCAAAGAGATAGAAAGGTTCTATTATCTGGATATTGAAAAGGCGCTCGACCCGAGCGCGGATGATGAGGAAGTGGTTGTTTCGATTCCTGCGACGCGGAAGGTCGCATCCGATTTTGGCAGGAAAATTGAAAAAGACCTCTCCACAAGGCAGGATGAGTTCAGACTAAAAATGTTCCCGCTCAATATCATCCTGAATTCCAGTGAAGAGCAGGGCTGGCAAAATGAGTACTATGCCTACTATAACTATGACCCGGCGATCATCCGGCAGTTCACCGACCTTTTCTCCAAAATCATAATGCCGACGCAGAAATATGCGATGCCTGTCATCCTTCTTGATAAAGAGACTCCCAAGGAAGCTGTGTGCCAGGTCTTTGAGAATGTGAATACCGGTGGCGTTTCTTTGACTGTTTTTGAGCTTGTCACCGCAATTTTTGCGATGGATGATTTTCCGCTGCGCAAGGATTGGGAAGAACGCGAGGAAAAATATTTCTCTGGCGATCTGCTGAACATCGTGACTGCCACTGATTTCTTAACTGCTCTTACGCTGCTCTCCTCGTTTCAGTCGGGCGGAACGGTAAGCTGTAAGAAAAAGGATGTATTGGCTTTAAATCTGAAATCTTACCAGAAGTATGCGGACGACCTTTGCAAAGGATTCTCTCTTGCAGCCAAAATACTGCAAGAGGAACGGGTATTTTCCAGTCGCGACCTCCCATACAGCACGCAGCTCATTCCTCTTGCGTCCATCTGCACGGTGCTAATGGACGAGAACCGGATTAACACGACCACCGCAAAGAACATGGTAAAGCAGTGGTATTGGTGCGGTGTGTTTGGTGAACTGTACGGCTCGGCGAATGAGACAAGGTACGCCAATGACATTACGCAGGTTATCAAGTGGATTACAGGTAACGGTGATCTTCCCAAAACGATTACTGATTTCTTCTTCAACCCGACGCGCCTTCTCAGCCTGCAATCCAGACAGTCTGCGGCGTACAAGGGCATTATGGCACTGATTCTTAAGAACCATGCCCGTGATTTCATTTCCGGTGCTGAGATGGATTTTTCGACATATTCAAATGAGAAAATCGACATTCATCATATTTTCCCAAAGGATTACTGTATCGGGCAAAAATATGACAAGCTCAAATGGAACAGCATCGTGAATAAAACACCGATCTCCGCAAGCAGCAATCGGGAAATCGGCGGTGTCGCCCCGTCTGTCTATCTGGAAAGGCTTGAGAAAAAAGGCTCCGTATTGCCGTCGGATTTGGATGGATATGTAGAGACGCACTTAATTGACCATACTTTGTTGAGAAGCAATCAATTCCAGGATTTCATCATCGACCGAGCGAGAAAATTGCTTCATGCAATCGAAGTGGCTACCGGCAGAACGATCTCCGGCAAGGACTCCGACGAAGTACAGCAAGCTTTCGGTGCATCGTTGGAATAAGTATTTTGCTGATAGAGGATTTAGTCCTTCTCATACGGGAAAGGTCTTTTGCGACAACAGCGATAAGGCGTAGGTCAGGCCCAATTCCGAATATCTTGACCGGGAGGAAGTTATGAACGATACAGAACAGAGAGCAGCGGCCAAACAGTTCGCCCAAGACTGGCAGGGGCGCGGCGACGAAAAGCAGGAGACACAGGCATTTTGGCTGGCGCTTCTGCAAAAGGTTTTTGGCGTAGAGGAACCGGAAAAGTACATCAGCTTTGAGCAGCGTGTCGAGGTGGATGACCCCAAAACCGGAAAAAGCACCACCAAATTCATTGATGGGTACATTCCTCAGACGCGGGTGCTGATCGAGCAGAAAGGACAGGATGTTGACCTTCGAAAAGGGTACAGGCAGTCTGACGGCTCCCTTCTGTCGCCCTATCAGCAGGCCCGCCGGTATGGCGGATATATGGCCCAGTCCGAGCAGCCCCGGTGGATCATCGTCTGCAATTTCAGGGAATTCCATATCCACGATATGAACCGCCCCAACGACGAGCCGGAAGTCTTGGATCTGGCGGATTTGGAAAAAGAATATCATCGGTTGCAGTTTATCATCGACACCACCAGCGACCATATCAAAAAGGAAATGGACATCTCCTTGAAGGCTGGCGAGCTTGTCGGCGTGCTGTACGATGCGCTTCTGGAACAGTATCAGGACCCGAACGACCCGGAAACGCTGAAAAGCCTGAACGCCCTGTGCGTCCGTCTGGTGTTCTGCCTGTATGCCGAGGACGCTGGGATTTTTGGCCGTCACCTGATGTTCCATGATTATCTCTCGGCCCATGAGCGCGAGGCCCGCCGCGCTCTGATCGACCTGTTCCGGGTGCTCGACCAGAAGCCGGAGGAACGCGACCCCTATATGGATGATGATCTGGCGGCCTTCCCCTATGTCAACGGTGGCCTGTTTTCCGATGAGAACATCATCATCCCGCGGCTCAATGAGGAAATTGTCTCGCTGATCCTCCGCAGGGCAAGTGAGGATTTTGACTGGTCTGCCATCAGCCCGACTATCTTTGGTGCGGTCTTTGAAAGCACGCTGAACCCGGAGACCCGTCGCAGCGGAGGAATGCATTACACCAGCATTGAGAACATCCACAAAGTAATTGACCCGCTGTTTCTGGATGGGCTGAAAGCCGAATTGGAAGAGATCCGCAAAATCCCAGTGGAGCGCACCCGCAAGCAGAAGTTGGAGGCGTTCCAGCAGAAGCTGGCCGGCCTGACCTTCCTCGACCCCGCCTGCGGTTCGGGAAACTTTCTGACAGAAACCTATCTTTCCCTGCGGCGGCTGGAAAATAAGGTCCTTGCCCTGCTGCATCACGACCAGATTGTATTTGATATGGGTAACCCGATCAAGGTCTCCATCGGGCAGTTTTACGGGATTGAGATCAACGATTTTGCCGTGACCGTAGCCAAGACCGCCCTGTGGATTGCCGAGAGCCAGATGATGAAGGAAACCGAAGATGTCGTCCACATGAGCCTTGATTTCCTTCCCCTGAAATCCTACGCGAATATCATTGAGGGGAACGCCCTGCGTCTGGACTGGGAGAGCGTGGTGCCCAAGCACAAGCTGAATTACATTATGGGCAATCCGCCGTTTGTGGGTTATTCGCTGCAATCCAAGGAGCAGAAAGAGGACATCTTGTCCATCTACATAGACGAAAAGGGCAAGCCCTATAAGACCGCCGGAAAAATTGACTATGTGGCGGGTTGGTATTTTAAGGCGACTCAGCTGATTCAAGGAACAGATATCCGCACGGCTTTTGTTTCCACCAATTCCATCACACAGGGCGAACAGGTCTCCGGGGTATGGAAGCCTCTGTATGACCGCTTCGGAATCCACATCGACTTTGCTCACCGCACTTTCCGTTGGGACAGCGAGGCAAGTCTGAAAGCCCATGTGCATTGTGTCATTGTCGGGTTTAGCTTTGCGTCCAATCCTGCCCCGCGTGTGATTTATTCCTCGGATAGGGCACAGGTGGCGGAAAATATCAATGCTTATCTGATGGATGCACCTACTGTCTTTATTGAGAGCAGAAATCAGCCAATTTGTAATGTGCCGCAAATGGTATACGGGAATAAGCCGACTGATGGTGGATTCTTATTTTTATCGCCCGAAGAATATCAGAGTGCCATAATAACAGAGCCAGCGATTAGGAAATATGTTAAGCGTATATATGGAGCAACCGAATATATCAATAATAAAGTTCGATATTGCCTTTGGCTTGTAGGTGCATCTCCCGTTGAAATACGAAACTCTCCCTTTATTATGGAGAGGGTTGAGGCTGTGCGCAATTTTAGGTTGAACAGCTTCAAGGAGGCAACTAGGAAAAGTGCAGAAACACCCACACTATTTCAAGAGATTCGCCAACCAAATAAAGAGTATATAATTATACCTCGTCATTCATCGGAAAACAGACGATACATACCATTTGGCTTTGTATCACCAGACATTATAGTAAATGATGCTGTTCAAATTATCCCTGACGCAGATTTATATAATTTTGGTGTGTTAATGTCAAATGTCCACATGGCATGGATTCGCGCTGTCTGCGGCAGAATTAAGAGTGATTATCGTTATTCCAAGGATATTGTTTACAACAACTTCCCCTGGCCTGCCCCTACCGACGCGCAGAAAGCCAAGATCGAGCAGACCGCCCAGGCCATACTGGACGCCCGTGCCCTTTACCCGGAGGCCAGCCTTGCCGACCTGTATGATGAGCTGACCATGCCGCCGGAGCTACGCACCGCCCACCAGCAGAACGACCGGGCTGTGATGCAGGCATATGGCTTCTCCGTCCGGGATATGACTGAGAGCAGCTGCGTTGCCGCGCTGATGAAGATGTACCAGCAGCTGAACGAGCAGAAGGGGTAATACACTTTCAAAAAGAGCACTCTTTGTGGAGTGCTCTTTTTCTGGCAACTACACTTGACAAATTGGCAAGTTCTGCTTATACTATATACAACTAAGGGAATTTGCATCGAAAGGAGCAATATCATGGGAAAGGATATGGGTTTACGCATTGCCGAAACATTACGAAATCGCGGAATGACACAAAAAGAGTTGGCCGAACGCATCGGAGCAACGGAGGCTGTTGTGTCCAGATATATTTCTGGCGACAGGGAACCGAAACCTGAAATGTTAGCGAATATTGCTACCGCACTCCATACGACCTCCGACTTTTTACTTGGTATTGAAACGGAGGAATACAGCCATTCGCGGATTCGTCGAATGATTGCAAGAAATGCTGCCACGATGACGGAACAGGAAAAGCGTGAGCTGATTAACGCCCTGTTTGGAGAGGAGTAATTTTGGGGATTTCATTGACACATACTCGCTATGAGGAAATCAAGCAAATCGTTGTCGATCTTTTTGTTCGGTATGGAGTATCTTGTGTGCCGGTAAATGGTTTTGAGCTGGCAGCAAAAATGGGCGTCACAGTAGTGCCCTATTCCGCCATTCCAGAGTCAAAACGATGGCGGTTGTTCAAAAAAAGCGAAGATGGGTTTTGCGTGGAAAAGAGTATTGGCGAATGGTTTATTTTTTATAATGACCAGAAAGACTATGGCCGCATCAACAATACCATTTTTCACGAAATTGGCCATATTGTTTTGGATCACAGTGAGGACAGTGAACTTGCCGAAAAGGAAGTAAGATTTTTTGCGAAGTACGCGCTGGTTCCGCCTGTTCTCGTCCATAAACTGAGATTAAACAAGCCACAGGACATTGCGGATATTTTTGAGGTCAGCTATGAGGCGGCTTGCTATGCGTATTCATATTACCGAAAGTGGCTGCAATATGGAGCATCGGGCTATACCAGCTATGAAGTCACACTCTTGAACCTGTTTTGGGATGCATCTTAAAGGGGGTGGTCAAATTGAGAGAAAAATAAAAACACACCTGAATGCTGTGGGCGCAGCAACCAGATGTGTTTTCACGCAGAATATGTTGAACATATCCATTCGAACAAGGTTATTTTAGCATATTCGGCGGCAGATGTCTATTAGCAGAACAAACAAAAGGCGGCAAAAACCGCAGAAAGGACGCTAAAATAACTATGACATCAAGAAACATGAGGACAAACCCTCTTTTTATGCGCAACTCCTTTGATGGACAGGGAAGATGGAATATTCCCCTCGTTCGCAAACAGGAATTCGACCCACAGGAAATCTCCCTGATTGCCTGTTCCGACACGAGGAACAAGGATATCGCTGCAAACCGTAGGCATGGTGTGCATTTCTTTGTGGATGACTACCGCTTTGAGGGTATCTATATGCACCCGGAACGCACTTTGGCAAAGTATTCGCAATACGCCTTCCTTTTGACCCCTGACTTCTCGACTTATGCCGATATGGATTTATGGAGGCAGATTGAAAGTGTTGCCAAAAACCGTTGGGTCGGAGCTTATTGGCAAAACAACGGCTTAACGGTCATCCCTACAATCAGCTGGAGTACGCCCCGTAGCTTTGACTTTTGCTTTGATGGGGTGGAGCAGAACGCCGTTGTGGCCGTCAGCACGCTGGGATGCAGGCGCTCAAAGGTTTCATTCCTGCGTGGTTATGAAGCCATGCTGAATAAGCTAGAGCCCCAAACCATTATCTGCTTTGGTGAACCACTTCCTGGAATGGACGGAAACATCGTTTTTGTGGATTATCGTGCATCTCGAAAGGTGGTGCGCTGATATGGGCGGTAGAGGTACTTTTGCGGCGGGCAACCCAGTCCCCTACACTTATCAGGCTGTGGATCTGATTGAGGGGATAAAAGTTCTTGTCGGTATAGAGGGAAAGCATGGACTTCCTGAAGAAGCACACACGAGCAGTGCGTATATCAGCTTGCACCCCGATGGGAGAGTGAAGCAGCTTCGATTATACAACGCCGATCTAACGGCCAAAACCGATATTGAATACTCTGTACACCAGGGAAAACTTTCGCTTCACGCGCATGACTATGTAGATGGGGTAAGGCAGCCAGCGCGGCCCCTTACGGAACGGGAAAAGAAAGAATATATGAAATTCTTTGGAGGTGGCCAATGACAAAGTTCGAATATAATGACCTATATGACCGACTTGTGTATGGGCATGATGCAGATTTATGTGTTGAGAACCAACGATTTTTCATCGAGTGGAACAAAGAGGGAATCACAATCTATCAAATGACGGTGGATACTGGCAGTAAAGTTGCTGTATTACAGGGAGATGACAAAACCGAAGTAGTAAAAGAGCTATTTGATTATCCGCTTATTCATGGGAAGTGCTTAAATAATTCGTATCAAGAGGTGTCGATACTTGACATAGAGTAAAAACAAAGAAGGACAAAGGCAAGCGCTTCCCATTGTACAGCTGCTTGCAAGCGTCGTTTTCATGATATTGGCGCCTGTCATGCCCATTTGGGTTATTGTGGTGGTTAGCGTGATAGCCTTGGGGGCTGCGTGCGCAGGATTAATCACTACGGATGCGATGAGATTTTACGGCAAGATAAAGTGCTGCAAGAGAATGTATCTGCGATGCGGACGATGCAGTCAAAAACGCGGATGCTGGTTGGTGAGTGCGACGATGCGTTATTATCTCAGGAGTTGTCCAATCTGGCAGAAAATTTGCAGTTTAGTGATCCGGTCAGCAGCGAGGCAACGCAAGAGATGGAATATGAACTGTCTCAACTGATTGATGAGCTGCAAGAAGCTTTAATGGAGCATGAATACGAAAGCGCAGGAACCTTGCAAAGAAAGGCTCAAGATCTGTTGAAAGAGCGGAATCGGATATGTAAACTGAACAAGCACAAGTGAGCGACAATGTTGAATTTGGAAAGGTTTGTTTGGAGAATCCGAATGCAGATTTGCAATGAATGAGGAGATAATCGAGGAAAAGATAGCTTTTTGAATGCGTCAAGTCAAAGCATCACTGAGGTGACATCTCCTTTAGGTTCCAGTGGCCCCCCGTGTGGGTTCGAGTCCCACTACCCGTACCAGTCGAGAGCCTCGACACGCAATTCGCGTTCGGGGCTCTTCTTTTTTATCTTACTCGCCGCTCGCGGCTGGGGCTGACATCTATTCTATCGCCGCCATATCCCGCACCTACAACACCGCCTGAAGGAAACGACCGCTTTCTTGCAGCTCCTCCTTCCGTCTGACCGCCCCATACAGCGAACAACGCTGCCAACAGACTGGAATATGTAGATTCGTTCAAAAGTTTCTGCTATACTGCTTTCAATAGGCAAGATGGAACGGTCGGCGTTTTGATGGTAAAAAGTTTACGAAAGAAGGCGCATCATGTTAGAAGTGGTATTCAGTGACAGCGCTGCGGGCGCGATGCTCGTAGCAATCGGGCATCAACACAGCATAGGCGGCGCCACCGCTGTCATTTTTGCCGGCGAGGGCGGAGAACAGGATGCAGCGATTCCGCAGGCAGAAATGGAAAAGCTTCAGGGGGAAGCGGAAGAGCGTGAGCGCCGCGGATGGGAAAATGCCGTTCCCTTTGAAAGTACTCGAGAAAAGATAATCAACCTTCCGCTGGCTCTGTCTGTTGGGAATATTTCCGAGACAGGAATTGGGCCGGAACGGGAGAGGGCGCTTTCGCTGTTGATGGGGACTTTCCCGGATATGGCGTCTCAAGTTGTGGACGAGCTTCTAAACACCGCCCGCAGGAGTTATGCTGTTCTGCTGAAGCAGGTTCAAAACGGAGAGTCGATTCGCGTCTGGGCAAGCCGTGAGCCGGATGCGATGTGCGGATTGTATTGGCTTATGGAACAGCTTCGGCCCATTGGACCGGAAACGCTGGATGTCACGCTTGTGGAACTTCCGGAGTGGGAAGAAAGACCGGACGGCGCCGTCGTTCAATATACCGGCTGGGGAGAGGTAGAACCCTATCGTTTCGGGGCGATGGCGCGGTTGGGAAAGAAATTGCCCGTGAATGCTCTACGCGGTTTGGCAAGTCGTTGGAGAGAACTCCAACGGGAGAATGCAGCTCTCCGTGCTGTGTTGAATGGAAGATTAGTCAGTGTTCCGGAATCTCTGTATGATACGTTCATTCTTCGAGAATTAGAGAAACAGGAAAATGAATTTCCGGAGGCACAGCTGGTCGGACGGGTATTGGGGAAATATCAGCTTGGAATTGGTGACGCTTGGATTGCTTTGCGCATGGAGCAATTCATGAAGGAAGGGCTGCTGACCCCGCTCACGGCTCCCGAAGCGGATGCTCCTATCTACCATCGAATTTTGCAAAAATCAGGAAAGACCTGACAATACGAGATTCGTCAGACAGAAAATATCAAATAGTTAGTGAGCCCAAAGAGCAGTTGTTTTCGCGCAGAAAACGGCTGCTCTTTTCTTTTTCTTCGCGGCTCGTGATGGAGCGGCCTTTTTTCGATGAGGCTTTTCCCTGAGAGCGCGGTTGCGTGAATAACAGCCTGAGGATGTGATTGTTTAGTTGCAAAAAAGCATGATACCAACTGATATTCACTCAACAGAATTATGAGAAATTTCAGAAATCCCGGTTTTCTCTGTCATCCTATTTATATGATTAGCCTCTCCCGAAACCGTGATTTGTATGGAATTTTCCCTCACCGCCAAATTGCCGGCCAGAAGTGCGGCTTTTCCACCCCGTGCAGACGCTCCGGCTCGCCGTACTCGACGCCGAAGGTCTCGACGGTCACTTCCTCGAGATACACCGGGACGACGGGTGTGTTGATCTTCACGTCCGGCATCCCCGGATAGGAGACGGGGACGGTCTCCGCCTGTTCCAGACGGCGCAGCTCGTCCAGTCCGCCAACCACCTTCCCGAAGATGGGATATTTCCCCGTGATCGCGGGGCAGTCGGCGAGCGGGAAGAAAAATTCCCCGCCCGCGATGTCGGGCGCGCCGTACCCGCCCAGCCCCACCGTGCCGAACACGGCGTCCAGATACCGGCCGCTTTTGGCGTCGTTCGGAATGAAATAGCACGCCTCCGGCTTTTGAAAGGCGTGGTACGTCACGTCCACCACCCAGCCGGGGACAATTCGCTCAATCGGAAAGCCGTCGAATACACGGCGCTGTGCGAGATACAGAAAGCTCGTCACCGCGTGCGGCGCGATCTCCGGGTAAAGCTCCAGCCGGATGGTTCCCCCGGTGGAAAGCCGGATGGCGGCGGTCGGATTTTTCATGGCGTTCCCTCCTGATGCAGCAGAGTGTCTCGGCTCCATTATAGCATGTCCTTTGCCGGGAATCCATCGGGGAGACGAGGACTTTGCCGCTATTTCTCTTTTTTGACTTAGTGTGTTGACACAAAAAGTGCCCGTGCTACACTTTTCTTTAGTGTTTTTATCCTGCGGCGGGCAGCCTCCGCCGTATCAAGCAGGGAGGAAATCAAGATGAAAGTTGCAACTGATATCGGCGGGACTTTTACGGATCTGGTAGCCATCGACGAATCCGGCCGCCTGATTCTGGAAAAGGCCCACACCACACCCCCGAACTTCGATCAGGGCGTCATGGATGTGCTGGAAAAGAGCGGCGTGAACATGAGCGGCATCGACGCCTTTTTCCACGGCACCACGACGATCATCAACGCGCTGACGGAGCGCAAGGGTGCGAAGACGGCCCTCATCACCACCAGGGGCTTCCGCGACATTCTGGAGCTCGCGCGCGGCAACCGCCCCGACCTTTTCAATCTCGTGTTTGAAAAGCCGGAGCCCTTCGTTCCGCGCTATCTCCGACGCGAGGTGACGGAGCGCGTCAGCTACCGCGGCGAGGAACTGACGCCCCTGTGCGAGGAGGACATCGCCCGCGCGGTGGAGTACCTGAAAAAGGAGCAGGTGGAGGCCATCGCCGTCTGCTACATCAATTCCTACGCCAACGAGGAGCTCGAGCGCCGCACGGTGGCGAAGATCAAGGAGCTGTGGCCGGAGGTCTACGTCTGCCCGTCCGTCGACATCACGAAGGAGTGGCGCGAGTACGAGCGCACCTCCACCGCCGTCCTCAACGCCTATGTCATGCCGGTGGCCTCGTCCTACATCGACCGCCTCGGCCAGCGCCTCACGGAGGCCGGCGTCGCCGCGAACCGCTACATCATGCAGAGCAACGGCGGCACCACCACCTTCGACCAGGCGAAGCTCACCCCGATCAACGTCGTCGAGTCCGGGCCTGTGGCGGGCGTCTTCGGCTCGTCGATTCTCGGCCATCTCATCGACGAGCCGAACATCATCGCCTTTGACGTCGGCGGCACGACGGCCAAGTGCTCTCTCATCGACCGCGGCGAGGTGAAGGTCACCACCTCCTATTACATTGAAAAGAACGAGCGCAGCGCGGGCTATCCCATCATGGCTCCCGTGGTGGACATCGTCGAGATCGGCAACGGCGGCGGCTCCATCGCGTGGATCGACGAGGGCGGCTCGCTGAAGGTCGGCCCGAAGAGCGCCGGTGCGCTGCCCGGCCCCGTCGCCTACGGCAAGGGCGGCGAGGATCCCACCACGACGGACGCCAACCTCATCGCCGGAAGGCTTTCCGCCTCGAACTTCGACATGGACGTCTCCCTCGACCATGTCCGCGAGGCGCTGACGGAGAAGGTCGGAAAGGCGTTCGTCATCGGGGCGGAGGAGGCCGCGGAGAGCATCATCCGTGTGGCGGACTCCAACATGAACAACGCCCTCAAGCTGATCTCCGTGCGCCGCGGCTACGACCCCCGCGACTTCGCGATGGTGGCCTTCGGCGGCGGCGGCCCGATGCACGGCCCGACGCTTGCGAAGGAGTTGAGAATCCGCAAGGTGATTGTCCCGGTCGCCGCGTCCGTGTTCTCGGCCTGGGGTATGCTGATGAGCGACATCCGCCACGATTTCATTCAGACGAAGATCCTCTCCTTCCGCGACGCCCCGATGGAGACGCTCAACGCGATGTGGAAGGAGCAGATGGAGGAGACCGGCGCGCGGTTCGCCGCCGAGGGCGTGGCCCCGGAGCAGACCATGTTCCGCTTCATCGCCGATATGCGCTATATGGGGCAGGAGCACACCGTACAGGTTTCCGCTCCGGCCTATCCGTGGAAGGAGGAGGACCGCGCCGAGATCCTCAGCCGCTTCCACAAGACGCACGAGCATTTCTACACCTTCTCGCTGCCGGACACCCCGGCGGAGATCGTCAACCTGCATCTCGTGGCCTACGGCCAGCTGACGAAGCCCGCCCTGCAGACGATTCCGGAGCAGAAAGGCGACATCTCCGCGGCGCTCAAGGAGGTACGCCGGGTGTTCTTCTCCGAGGACGGCTGGCAGGATACCCCGATCTATGACCGCGCGAAGCTCGGCTGGGGCGCGAAGGCGCAGGGCCCCCTCGTGGTGGAGGAGCCCACCACCGCCACGGTCGTTTGCCCGGGGCAGAAGCTGACGGTGGATCGGTACGGCAATCTCATCGTGGAAACGGAGGTAGAGTAATGGCTGAGCAGGTAAAAATCAACCCGGTGACGCTTGACATCGTCAAGGACTCGCTCATCGCGGTGAGCAACGAGATCTTTTACGCCTTTGCGCAGACGTCCATGAGCCCCATCATTTACGAGACCCTCGACTACGCGAGCGGCATCGCCGACGCGGAGGGCCGCCTCCTGACGCAGGGCAACGGCGTCACCGGCTTCATCGGCATGATTTCCCCGATGATCTGCGCCGTGGTGGACAAGTACGGCAAGGAAAACCTCCATCCCGGGGACGTCTACATCATCAACGACCCGTTCCTCGGCGGCGGCACCCATATGTCCGACGTCGGCATGGTGATGCCCATCTTCTATCAGGGAGAGCTGATCGCCTTCGCCGGCAACAAGGCCCACTGGAGCGATATCGGCGGCATGGCGCCCGGCTCCTTCACCACCGACGCGACGAATATGTTCCAGGAGGGCATGTGCTTCTCCGGAACCAAGCTCGTCGACAGGGGCGAGCTCGTCGAGCCGGTATGGGATCTGATGCGCAGCAATATGCGCTACCCGCAGACTTCCCAGGGCGATATGTGGGGACAGATCTCTTCGCTGCGCACCGGCGAGAAGCGCGTCTGCGACCTGTGCGAAAAGTACGGCGCGGACGTGGTGAAGGGCTCCATGGAGCGCCTCATTGAGCAGGGCGAACGCGTCGCGCGCAAGCGCCTTGCCGAGATGCCGAAGGGCACCTGGGAGATGGAGGAGTACATGGACGACGACGGCCACGGCAATCCCGTCCACCTGCAGGTCAAGGTGACGATCACCGACGACGAGTTTGTCGCCGACTTTACCGGCAGCGACCCGCAGGTGATCGGCTGCGTCAATTCCGGCGCGACGGCGGCGTACGCCGGCGTGAAGGTGGTCTTTATGTCGGTGGTCGGGCCGGAGCTCGCGGTCAACGACGGCGTCTTCGCGCCGCTGCGCACCATCTGCGAGCCGGGCAGCGTCCTGCAAGCCAACCGTCCCGCCGCGACCTCCTGCTACTACGAGAGCATGATCTATGTGATCGATCTCGTCTGGCGCGCGCTGGCCCCGGCCTTCCCGGAGTCGCTCGGCGCGGGCCACCTGCTCAGCGTGTGCACCGTCCTGATGGCCGGAAAGCATCAGGATTTCGGCAACGATTACCTCATCATCGAGCCCACAGTGGGCGGCTGGGGCGCGTGCCGCGGCCACGACGGCCAGGTCGGCCAGTTCTGCGTGGGCGACGGCGAGACGTACAACGTCCCCGTCGAGATGGCGGAGACGCGCTACGGCATCCGTGTCGACGAGCACAGCCTCCACACCGACGGCGCGGGTGCGGGCGAGTTCCGCGGCGGCAGCGGCGCCGTGCGCACCTACCGCTCGATGAACGACAACCAGACCTTCACGGCCTCCTTCGGCCGCAACAAGTGGCCCGTCTGGGGCGCTTCCGGCGGAAAGGACGGCTCCATCAACTACTTCCAGTTCATCGACGCGGACGGAGCCGTCAGCGATCCGACGGGCATTGTGGCGCACCGGGTGATGAACAAAAACGACGTGGTGCGGATGGTCACCGCCACCGGCGGCGGCTACGGCGACCCGTTCAAGCGCCCCGCGGAGAAGGTCGCGATGGACGCGAAGAACGAGTACATCACCGTGGAGCAGGCCAGAGAAGACTACGGCGTTCTCGTCGATCCCGAAACCTTCTCCGTCCTCGGCCTCACCGAGGCGCGCAGAAAGGCGGAGGAAACCGCCTGATCCCGCCGCCGGGGCGAAGCCCGAACGGCGTCAGAAAACGGCTGAAAAGTAGCCCGCTGTCCGCAGTCGCGGACGGCGGGCTCTCTCCGTTTTCGGGAGGAGCCGTCTGCCGGAGGACATTGTCTCCCCGGGTTCGCTTGACAGACCATTCCGGCAAGGCTATAATTTTTTTATCAAGCGCACGCCGGGCAGCCAGTCCGGCGGGGGAAGGAGCCGAGAAAAAGCCATGGAGGAGAACAGATATTCCTACCGGAAGAAAGGGCCCCTGATTCTGATGTGCCTGGCGCTCGCGATTACGGTGATCGCAGGGCTTGCCACGGCGGCGCGTCCGCCGGAAATCCAGGAGGAGACGGTGTATGCCGTCCGGGAGGCGCAGTACCCCGTGACGCCCCAGCGCCCTGCCTCCGCGGAGACGGAGGAGGAGAAGGAGGACTACGCCCTCTGGGAGGCGGACAGGGCGGCGCGCAGCGAGCTGGCCGCAGGCTGCGCCGAAGCGCTTGCTCCCTTTTCCCGCCGCAGCGCGCAGCTCTTTCTGACGGCGGAGGAGGGAAAAAATCAGGTCTATTCACCCCTGAGCCTCTATATGACGCTTTCCGCGCTGTCTGAGACGACGGGCGGGGAGACGAGAAGGCAGATTCTGGACCTTCTGGGCGCCGCAAGCATCGACAGTCTCCGGGAGCAGGCGCAGGCCGTCTGGAACGCCTGCTGCTACGACGACGGCATGGCGCGCTGCGTGCTTTCCACCTCGATTTGGCTTGACGACGGGATTTCGTTTGTGCCCTCCACGCTGGACACGCTTGCCGGGACGTACTTTGCGTCCTCCTTCCGGGGAGAAATGGGCTCGGAGGCGTACGACGAGATTCTGCGCGAATGGCTCGCCGGGCAGACGGGCGGGTATCTGCGGCAGGAGACGGCGGGAGAATCGTTCCGGGACGATACGAAGGCGGCCCTCATGTCCGTCGTGTCGTACCGGTCTGCCTGGGTCAGCGCGTTTTCTGAGAGCGACACGCGGACGGGGACGTTCGCGTCCCCCGGCGGCGAGACGAGCTGCCTTTTCCTCCATCAGACGCTCTCAGGCTCGTACTGGCGGGAGGACGGCTTTACCGCGGCGTTCCTTCCTCTTGACGACGGCGGAAAAATGTGGTTTCTGCTCCCTGACGAGGGCGTCTCCCCCGAGGAGCTGACAGCGGACGGCCGGGCGCTCGATTTTCTTCTTTCCGCGTCGGAGTCTGAGGAGGACGGCGCGCGGGAGGGGAGGGGAGAGGGAACCGCGGCTTCCATCACCTTTTCCGTTCCGAAGTTTGACGTCGGCGCGCGCATCTCGATGGAGGACGGACTCAAGCGTCTCGGCGTTGTGAACGCCTTTTCGCCGGAGCTTTCCAACTTTGCCCCTCTGACGGACGACGCGGAGCTGTATGTCGGCAGCGTCCGGCAGGCGGTGCGCGTTGCGGTGAACGAGGAGGGCTGCTCCGGCGCCTCGTACACCGCGGTTGAGATGACCGATACGGGCGGCGCGCTGCCGGAGGAGGAGTTCGGCATGACGCTCGATCGCCCCTTCCTTTTCGCCGTCTGTACCGCGGAGGAGCTTCCCGTTTTTCTTGGAATCGTCTGTGAACCGTAAAAAAGGACTGCCGGCCGGCAGTCCTTTTTTAATACAGCTTCTGGATAAAATTTTCAATCGACGCTTCGTCCGTCGGGTTCACGCCGTTGCGCGTCGGGAACAGGCAGAGATTTTCGACGTGGCGGATGCCCTCGCCCGGCTCCACGAAATAGATGGGACTGAAGGAGTCGAGCTCCGCGAAATCTCCCGTCACGCGCGTGCGGAACGAGCAGTCGTGGTTCGGATAACCGGCCGCTTCGTCGTGCACATAGCGCTTGACGAGCGTGACGTCCGGCAGAGCGTACGCCGCCCAGCCAAGCACGTTGTTGACGCCGAGCGTGAACTCGTTCGCGATCTCCGGATCCTGCCGGACGGTCAGATACCGTTCCCCCGCGAAAAGGCGCGGATCGGAGATCACCGTTCCGGGCCAGAGGGCAAGGATGCGGTTCGGCTCAAGCGTGCTGCCGTCGCCGAAGCTCTGCGGCACGATTTCCACGCCGCCGGCGCGCAGGGAGGTCGAAGCCCACACGGCGAGCTTTTTCCGCTCGTGGGAGGTGTTTTTGAGGCTGTGCACCACCATGATGTCGGAGGCCCCGTCCCCGATGTGGATGTCCGTGCTCAGCTTGAGACCGTCGCTTTTCTCGCGCGGCGAGATCAGGGAGACGCCGTCCGGCCGCGTCGTGTACAGCACGGCGCTGTTGTCGGGAAAGAAGCTCTCCGGCATCCGAATCGGCGCCACGGAGGCGAGATGGCCGCCGCGGCGGCAGAAGACCGCGCCCGTGCCGTAGTGCTCGTCCATCTGGGGGCCCGAAACGGTGTAGGTGCGCGCGCGATCCTCAAACAGGACATTGCCGCCTTCCGCCAGGCGGAAGGAAACGATGCGCGGACCGTAATCGATGGAGACAATCGTCTCGATAATGTCATTGGAAAGACGCAGGCAGTTGCCCCAGGCGTCATAGTAGACTTCCTTGATCTCAATGGACAAGCAAACATTCCTCCAGGACAAGGGGATAAAGGCGAAGCCGCTTATGCGCGAAGCCGCACGACGCCGTGCGAAAGGTTGGTCCCGCAGGGAGGCGGGGAGGGGAGAAACAACGCATGCAGATCGCTGCCTTTTCCCTCCAATTCAACCATATCGCGCCCCCTTTTGTCAAGGTGCAAAAGATCCGAGGAATGGCTCAAAACCGGCAGGTTTCCTGTTCTTTTTGCCTCTCGGAGGAGGAAAACGCCGCGGTCGGTGAAGCCGAGGAGCCGCAGATAGGGCGGAAGGCCCCGCTCGTCCTCCGCCGTGAGCCCGAGAAGCGCGGAAAATACGATGCGCCGCAGCCGCGCCAGCGGGTAGCGCTTCGTCTTGACGAGAGAGAAATATTCCGCCAGCGACCCGGCTGCGCGGGCGGCCGCGAAGAGCCTGTTCTCGAGTCCCTCGCTCACGTCCGGCAGGGCGGCGAAATCGTCCCGCTCCATGACCCGCAGACGGGCGAGGATCGCCCGCTCCATGCTCGAGACGTCCGCGGGGCACGCGCCGCGGCCGATCGCGCGCCGCAGGACGGCGGCGGCCTTTTGTGGGACGAAGGGCTCCCAGTTCCCGCCGCTTCGCACAAGGCGGCGAATGGCAGTCGCGCTCGCGAACGCGCCGTCCGGCAAAGCGTCGTGATGCCCAGCGCCCACCCGCCGGACGGGAAAGGGCTCGAGCCGGACACCGAGCGTCCGCGCCGCCTTGAGGTATTCGACGCCGAGCGTGTCGTTCGGCGTGCGCAGCAAGGAGGCGGCCTCCTCGCCCGCGAGGGCGCGCACGGCGGTTTCCCGGGCGCTCGCGAAGGAAACGCCCGTCCGAAGCTCCTCCTTGAGCCTTTGTGATAATTCCGGGGAGAGGAGGAGCGACGCCGTGCGGCTGAGCGCTTCCGCGCTGCCGCTCTCGCTGCCGAAGCACAGGCGCGTGCAGCCGATCTGCGAGAGGAGAAAAACCCCGCCGAGCGCGAAGCGCTCCGCCCCGGCCATCGCCCAGGGAAGCGGCAGCTCAAAGACGGCGTCCGCCCCGCAGCGCAGCGCCATCTCCGCCCTGTCCCATTTGGAGACGAGCGCCGGCGCGCCCCGCTGGACAAAATCTCCGCTCATCACGACGGCGACGTATTCCGCGCCGCCCTCCCGCGCGGCGCGGATCAGCGCCTCATGACCGCGGTGAAAGGGATTGAATTCCGCTATGATCCCTGCCGCAGCGCCGATAAGCCCCAATGCTGCCGCCTCCTTTCGTGGATTCTGCCGGAAAGTCAGCGCAAATCTTGAATTTCCCGGCAGTTTGTACTATACTTAACTATAGCTATTATATGGGATCACGCGGCAGACCGCAAGCTCCGTTTCCGGAAAGCCTGCGGCGTGCGGCAAGAATTGAATTCCGGGGCAGAGCCTGACGGCCTGCCCCCAAAAAAATGCAGGAGGATCACAATGAAGATTTTGGTTATCAACGCCGGCAGCTCCTCGCTCAAGTATCAGCTCATCGACATGGACACCGAAAAATGGATTGCCAAAGGCAACTGCGAGAGAATCGGCCAGGAGGACGGCATCTTCAGCCACAAGACGTTTGACGATCGCAAGCTGAACAAGAAGGTCGAGATGAAGAATCACACGGACGCCTTCCAGATGGTGACGGCGGCTCTGACGGATTCTCAGGCCGGCGTGATCAAGAGCCTCAAGGAGGTCTCCGCCATCGGTCACCGCGTCGCCCAGGGCGGCTCCATTTTCCATAAGTCCGTTCGCGTGACCGAGAAGGTTCTCAAGGATATTGAGAGCCTGATTCCGCTCGCTCCTCTGCACAACGGCCCGGAGCTCGACGGCATCCGCGCCTGCCAGGAGGTATTCGGCACGGAAATTCCCCAGTGCGTCGTCTTCGACACCTCCTTCCACGCCACCATGCCCCCGAAGGCGTATATGTACGCGATTCCGTATGAGTATTACGAGAAGTACAAGATCCGCCGCTACGGCTTCCACGGCACCTCCCACCGCTATGTGAGCAAGCACTGCGCGCATCTGATGAATCAGCCGCTCGAGGATCTCAAGATGATCACCTGCCACATCGGCAACGGCTCCTCCATCGCCGCGATCCGCGGCGGCAAGGTCATCGACACGACGATGGGCCTTACCCCTCTCGACGGCTTTATGATGGGCACGAGAAGCGGCTCCCTTGACCCGTCCATCGTCACCTTCCTCATGGAGAAGGAAAACCTCAGCCCGAGCGAGATGAACGACATCCTCAACAAGAAGTCCGGTATGTACGGCATCTGCGGCCACAGCGACGACCGCGACGTTACGCTCGCCGAGGCGGACGGCGATCCCAGAGCCTCTCTCACCCACGAGATGCTGACCTACCAGATCGCGAAGTACATCGGCTCGTACATCACCGCGCTCGGCGGCCTCGACTGCCTCATCTTCACTGCCGGCCTCGGCGAGAATCAGGCGTATCTGCGCCGCGACGTCTGCGCCTACCTCAAGTATATGGGCGTGAAGATTGACAGCAAGCTCAACGAGACGACGAAGGGCGGCAAGGAAGGCAAGATCTCCGCGGAGGACTCCACCGTCCCGGTGTGGATCATCAGCACGAACGAGGAACTGATTATTGCCCGCGACACGAAGCAGATCGTCGCGCAGTATCAGTATGCTTCCACCGAGGATAAGACGGTCGTCGACCTCGAGGATATCTGATTGTCCGCGGTCTGAGCGGTCATTTCTCTGAAACGGCAAAACGGCGCGTCCCATGCGGGGCGCGCCG
>CALWIH010000186.1 GCA_944380675.1 uncultured Clostridia bacterium
GGCGTCACGGAGGGCTTCAAGAAGGAGCTCGACGTCAACGGCGTCGGCTACCGTGTGCAGATGCAGGGCAAGAACCTTGTGATGAACCTGGGCTACTCCCATCAGGTGATCGTTCCGTCCATCGACGGCATCACGATTGAGTGCCCGTCTCCGAACAAGATCGTCATTTCCGGTTCTGACAAGCAGGCTGTCGGCCAGTTTGCCGCGGAAGTCCGCGAGAAGCGTCCGCCCGAGCCGTACAAGGGCAAGGGTATCCGCTATACTGGCGAGTTTGTCCGTCATAAGGAAGGCAAGGCCGGTAAGGGCGCCAAGAAGTAAGAAGGGGTGAAGAACAAATGGTGAATAAGGCTGATACCAATAAAGCCAGACTGAACCGCCACCGCAGAGTGCGCGGCAAGGTTTCGGGCACTGCTGAGTGCCCCCGCCTGAACGTGTTCCGCTCCAGCAAGAACATCTACGCCCAGATTATTGACGACGTCAAGGGAGTTACTCTCGCAGCAGCTTCCACCCTGGACAAGGATTTCTCTGGCAACGGCGGGAACAAGGACGCCGCGCGCAAGGTCGGCGAGATGATCGCAAAGCGTGCTGCTGAAAAGGGAATCGAAGAGGTCGTTTTTGACCGCGGCGGCTACATTTTCCACGGCCGCGTCAAGGAACTGGCCGATGGCGCCCGTGAGGGCGGCCTCAAGTTCTAAGTAAGGAGGAATTCATTTGGCTAGATTTGATGCGCCCCGTTCTCAGCAGGACGAGATGAAGGAGCACGTTGTTGCTATCAACCGCGTGTCCAAGACGGTTAAGGGCGGCCGTATCTTCAAGTTCGCGGCCCTCGTCGTCGTCGGCGACGGCAACGGCACCGTGGGCTTCGGCATCGGCAAGGCCGGCGAGGTTCCGGACGCCATCCGCAAGGGCATCGAGGATGCGAAGAAGAACCTCATTAAGATTGCTCTGCGCGGTACCACCATTCCGCACGAGATCATCGGCGAGTTCGGCGCCGGCAAGGTGCTCATGAAGCCCGCCGCCCCCGGTACCGGCGTGATCGCCGGCGGCCCCGTTCGTGCCGTCGTCGAGGCCGCGGGCATCCGCGACATCCGTACCAAGGCGCTCCGTTCGAATAACCCCTGCAACGTTGTGCGCGCGACGCTGGCCGGCATGGCTCAGCTGCGCAACGCGGAAGAGGTTGCCGCCATCCGCGGTAAGTCCGTGAAGGACATTCTGTAAGAGGGAGGGCGCAAGATGGAACAGATTACCGTAAAGCTGGTAAAGAGCCTCATCGGCTCCAAGAAGAACCAGATTGCTACCGCCCATGCGCTTGGCCTGTACAAGATCGGCGACGTCGTGACGCAGCCGGACAACGTCCAGACCAGAGGCAAGGTGGCCAAGATTATCCACCTCATCGAGGTAAACAACGCGTAAGAAGGAGGTGCGAACACCATGAAGTTGCATGATCTGACTGCGGCTCCGGGCTCCGTCCAGGACCGCAAGAGAATCGGCAGAGGCCAGGGCTCCGGCCAGGGCAAGACGGCCGGCAAGGGCCACAAGGGCCAGAAGGCCAGAGCGGGCCACGGTATGCGCCCGGGCTTTGAGGGCGGCCAGATGCCTCTGCAGAGACGCCTTCCGAAGAGAGGCTTCAACAACATTTTTGCCAAGACCATCGTGGCTGTGAACGTCGGCACCCTTAACAAGTTTGAGGACGGCGCCGTCGTTGACACCCAGGCGCTGATTGACGCCGGCATCGTGAAGGTTTGCTGCGACGGGGTGAAAATCCTCGCCAACGGTAACCTTGACAAGAAGCTGACTGTGAAGGTTAACGCCTATTCTGAAGCTGCCAAGCAGAAGATCGAAGCCGCGGGTGGGAAGGCAGAGGTGATCTGAATTGTTCAAAACAATTAAGAACGCCTGGAGCATCCCCGATCTGCGCAAAAAGATTCTGTTTACCCTGCTCATCGTCGTCGTGTTCCGCCTCGGCGCCGTTATCCCGGTGCCGTTCCTGAACACGGACGCCCTTGAGGCGCTCATGGCCAACGTGAGCCAGAGCGGCACCGCTCTGAGCTACCTCGATATGCTGACCGGCGGCGCGTTCTCGAACGCGACGCTGTTCGCGATGGGCGTGAGCCCCTATATCAACAGCTCCATTATCATGCAGCTGCTGACCGTCGCGATTCCTCCTCTGGAGAGAATGGCGAAGGAAGGCGAGGAGGGCCGCAAGAAGATTGCGACCATCACCCGCTATGTGACCGTTCTGCTGGGCCTTATTCAGGGCACGGCGTACTATTTCTACCTGCGCAACACCACCGTCGCGATGGAGGACGGCTCCGTCCAGACCATTGCGATGTACACGAGCGGCTGGGAATCCGTATTTACCGCCATCATCATCATCATGGTCTTTACCGCCGGTACGGCGCTGATGATGTGGCTCGGCGAGCAGATCAACGACAAGGGCATCGGAAACGGTATTTCGATTCTGCTCTTTGCCGGTATCGTCTCCCGTCTTCCCACCACGCTCAATATGCTGTATGCGTATTTCAGCCAGGCGATGCAGGATCCCACCAACTACGGCCTGTATTTCTTCTTTGCGCCGTTCTTCATCGTCCTGTTCCTCGCGGTGATCTGGTTCATCGTGTTCATGAACAATTCGGAGCGCCGCATCCCCGTGCAGTATGCCAAGCGTGTGGTCGGCCGTAAAATGTACGGCGGCCAGAGCACGCACATCCCGGTGAAGGTTGCGATGTCCGGCGTTATGCCCATCATCTTCGCTTCCTCCATCCTGTCCATCCCGAGCACCATCGAGATGTTCATGGGCTCGAGAGCGGACGAGGGCTTCTGGGCGTCCTTCTTTGCCGCCCTGTCGCCGACGGGTCTGCTCTACGGCATCCTGTACTTCATTTTCATCATCATGTTCGCCTATTTCTATCTCGGGATTCAGTACAACCCGATTGAGATGGCCAATAACCTCCGTCAGAACAACGGCACGATTCCGGGCATTCGTCCCGGCAAGCCGACTTCCGACTTCATTTCCAAAATTCTTTCCAAGATCACGCTCATCGGAGCGCTCTTCCTTGCAGTTATCGCGCTCCTTCCCATCATCTATTCGAATGTGACGGCCATGCACGGTCTGTCGTTCGGCGGCACGTCCATCCTGATTATGGTCGGCGTCGCGCTCGACACCGCGAAGCAGCTGGAATCCCAGATGATGATGCGTCATTACAAGGGATTCCTTGATTAAGGAGGAAATGGTATGAATTTGATTCTGCTTGGCGCTCCCGGCGCCGGAAAAGGCACTCAGGCAGAGGTTATCTGCGAGCATCTCCATATCCCCGCCGTTTCGACCGGCAATATGATCCGCGAAGCGCTGAAGAACGGCACGGAGATGGGTCTGCGCGCGAAGTCCTACATGGAGGAAGGCAAGCTTGTTCCCGATGAGGTCGTCATCGGCATCATCAAGGAACGCCTGCAGCAGGATGACTGCAAGGGCGGCTTCATCCTCGACGGCTTCCCGCGCACCATTCCCCAGGCCGAGGCTCTGGACAGCATGGGCATTGTCATTGACAAGGTCATTGACATCGAGGTCCCCGACGAGAAGATCGTCGAGCGTATGTCCGGACGCCGCGTCTGCGAGGCTTGCGGCGCGTCCTATCACCTGCTTTACAAGAAGCCGGAGAAGGAAGGCGTCTGCGGCAAGTGCGGAGGCGCCCTCGTTCAGCGCAAGGATGACCACCCGGATACAGTCAAGGAACGCCTGAAGGTATACCACGATCAGACCGAGCCGCTCAAGGCTTACTATGAGAAGCAGGGCAAGCTCTCCATCGTCGAAGGACAGGAGGACGTCGCTGATACGTCCCGCCTGACGCTTGAGGCGCTGAAGGCGTAAGTCCATGATCGTGCTCAAAACCAGCCGCGAGCTCGCAGCGATGCGGGCGGCCGGCAGAATTTCTTCCCGCGCGCTTCGCCTGGCAGGGGAGGCGGTCGAACCCGGTGTTTCCACCTGGGAGATCGACCGCATGGTTCGCCGATACATCGAGGAGCAGGGCGCAATCCCTACCTTCCTCGGGTACGGCGGGTTCCCCGCAAGCAGCTGTATTTCCGTTAACAACGTGGTGATCCATGGCATACCGAGCAAGAAGATCATCCTCAAGCAGGGCGACATTGTCAGCATTGACATCGGCGCCACCTATGAGGGCTTCGTCGGAGACAACGCCTGGACGTTCCCCTGCGGGGACGTGTCCGGGGAGGCGCAGGCTCTGATGAATGCAACGCGCGAGGCTCTCTTTGAGGGCATTGCCGCCGCGAAAGCGGGCAACCGCATCGGCGACATCGGCAGCGCGGTGCAGCGGTATGTCGAAGCTCGCGGTTACTCCGTGGTACGAAGCTTTGTCGGCCACGGGGTAGGCGCGAAGATGCATGAGGACCCTGCGGTCCCGAATTACGGCACCCCCGGCAGAGGGGTGCGCCTGTTGCCCGGCATGACGATCGCCATTGAGCCCATGATCAATCAGGGCGTCAAGGACGTGAGAGTCCTCCCGGACGAATGGACTACCGTCACAACCGACGGCAAGCTCTCCGCTCATTTCGAGCACACCGTAGCAGTCACCCCCGACGGCCCCGTCATCCTGACGCTGCCGGATTGAGAGGGCGGCGCATGGAGATTGTGAGAGGGCTTGTGGTCAGGGCGGCGGCAGGGCGCGACAAGGGCGGCTTTTTTACCGTCCTCTCGGCTGAGAACGGCTACGCCGTCATCTGCGACGGCAAGCGACGCAGTCTCTCGCACCCGAAGCGGAAAAACGAGAAGCATCTTTTTCCCACGGCCGTCGTGTTGGACGAAGGTTCGCTGCAGACCAACCGAAAGATTAGGAAGGCGCTCGCCGCCGTAAGGGGCGAAGCCGATCCCGAGAATGGAGGCTTTTGAATGTCGAAACAGGACGTAATTGAGACTGAGGGTACCGTTGTCGAAGCCCTGCCGAACGCCATGTTCATGGTGGAGCTTCCGAACAAGCACCAGATTCTGGCCCACATTTCCGGCAAGCTGCGCATGAATTTCATCCGCATCCTGCCCGGCGATAAGGTGACGATCGAGCTTTCTCCCTACGATCTGACCCGCGGGCGCATTACCTGGCGTTCCAAATAAGATTGTTGAGGCCGGGAAACCGGCTTTCAGGCTACAAGAATCGTTCCGAAGGAGGGCGCACAAATGAAAGTAAGACCTTCTGTCAAGAAAATCTGCGAGAAGTGCAAGATTATCAAGCGCAAGGGAAGAGTCATGGTCATCTGTGAGAATCCCAAGCACAAGCAGCGCCAGGGCTAAGGCGCGTTTAACACATTTGGAGGTGCAACCAGTATGGCGCGTATATCCGGTATCGACCTGCCCAGAGACAAGCGTATCGAAATCGCTCTGACCTATATCTACGGCATTGGCCGTAAGACCGCCACCGACATCTGCGCCGCGACCGGCGTGAATCCCGACGTCAGAGTACGCGACCTGAGCGAAGACGATGCGGCGAAGCTCAGAGAATATATCGACCACAACTGCCGCGTGGAGGGCGACCTCCGCCGCGATGTGGCGTTCGACATCAAGAGACTGATTGAAATCGGTTCCTACCGCGGCCTGCGTCACCGCAAGGGGCTCCCGGTCAGAGGACAGCGTTCCAAGACCAACGCCCGCACCCGCAAGGGTCCCCGCAAGACCATGGCCAACAAGAAGAAGTAAGTAGGGAGGGAATAAGATGGCACAGCAGAAGGGCGCTAAGAAGGCGACCACCGTTCGCCGCCGCCGTGAGCGCAAGAATATCGACCGCGGCGCTGCCCATATCCAGTCCACGTTCAACAACACGATTGTTACCATCACCGATACCCAGGGCAATGCCGTTTCCTGGGCGAGCTCCGGTGAGCTTGGTTTCAGAGGTTCGAGAAAGTCCACCCCCTTTGCCGCGCAGACCGCGGCTGAGACCGCTGCCAAGGTTGCGATGGAGCATGGCATGAAGTCCGTCGAGGTTTATGTCAAGGGCCCCGGCGCCGGCCGTGAAGCCGCGATTCGTGCCCTGCAGACCACGGGTCTCGACGTTACCATGATCAAGGACGTCACGCCGATTCCGCACAATGGATGCCGTCCTCCGAAGAGAAGAAGAGTGTAATTGAAGGAGGAAACAAATTATGGCTAAGAATATGCAGCCTGTCCTGAAGCGTTGCAAGACGCTGGGTCTTTCTCCGGCCGTCCTTGGCTACTCCAAGGAGACCCGCCGCAATCCGAAGCAGCAGTTCCGCCGCAAGCAGTCCGAGTACGCGATGCAGCTCAACGAGAAGCAGAAGGTGAAGTTCATCTACGGCGTTCTCGAGAAGCAGTTCCATGCGTACTATGAGGAGGCTGCCCGCAGACAGGGCGTCACCGGCGAAAACCTCCTGCAGCAGCTCGAGCGCCGTCTCGACAACGTCGTGTTCCGTCTCGGCTACGCGAGCACCCGCCGCGAGGCCAGACAGCTTGTCAACCACGGCCATTTCACGGTCAACGGCAAGCGCGTCAACATCCCCTCCTTCCAGGTGAAGCTGGGCGACGTCGTCGCCATCTGCGAGAAGTCCCGCAGCAGCGTCAGAATCAAGACCATCCTCGAGGAGCAGGCCAAGAAGGCTTGCCCGAAGTGGATTGAGAAGTCCAACGACGGCTACGAGGGCAAGATCATTGCTCTCCCGGCGCGCGACGATATCGACTACGAGGTTTCCGAGCATCTCATCGTTGAGTTGTACTCCAAGTAATGCTGATTCTTATGGCAGTCAGGGCTTTTTCGCCCTGCTGCCGGCCATAAGAGCGCATAATGCGTCATGGCAATTTCTTGCCGATGGATGAGAAGGAGGTTCGCTAATGATCGAGATAGAGAAGCCTAAGATTGAGACAGAAGAACTTTCCGGCGATGGAACGTATGGCAAGTTTGTGGTCGAACCCCTTGAGCGCGGTTTCGGCAATACGCTTGGCAACAGCCTGCGCCGTGTGCTGCTTTCCTCTCTGCCGGGCGTTGCCGTCACGAGCATCAAGATCGACGGCGTCCTGCATGAGTTTTCGACCATTCCCGGCGTGAAAGAGGATGTCACGGAAATTGTCCTCAACATCAAGGGTCTGACGGCGAAGCTGCACTGCGACGGCCCCAAGACGGTGGAAATCTGCGCGGAGGGTCCCTGCATTGTGACCGCTGACGCTATCAAGTGCGACAGCGAGGTCGAAATCCTCAACCCCGAGATGCACATTGCGACTCTGGGCGAAGGCGCGAAGCTGTACATGGAGCTGACGCTCGACAAGGGCCGCGGCTATGTGCCCGCCGAGCGGAACAAGCAGAACATGAACAATAACAACGCCGTCATCGGCGAGCTTCCGGTAGATTCTATCTACACCCCGGTTTACAAAGTAAATTACAACGTGGAGCCCACCCGCGTCGGGCAGAGCCTGAACTTTGACAAGCTCACGCTCGAGGTGTGGACAAACGGCGTCATCGGCGCACAGGAGGCCGTCTCCCTGGCCGCCAAGGTCCTGACCGAGCATCTGAATCTCTTCGTCGACCTGTCCGACAAGGGCAGCAGCACGGAGATCATGGTCGAGAAGGACGACAAGGGCAAGGAGAAGGTGCTTGAGATGACGATTGAGGAGCTGGATCTTTCCGTCCGTTCCTTCAACTGCCTCAAGCGCGCCGGCATCAACACCGTGGAGGACCTGCTCAACAAGTCCGAGGAGGACATGATGAAGGTCCGCAACCTGGGCCGCAAGTCCCTCGAGGAGGTCATTTGGAAGCTGGCCTCGCTCGGCTTCAGTCTCCGCAAAGACGACGAATAAGGTATAACGAGGTAAAGGAGTGATATTCGATGCCAGGAACCAGAAAACTGGGAAGAACCACCAGCCACCGCACGGCCATGCTGCGCGCCCTGGTCACTTTCCTGCTTGAGAACGGCAAAATCGAAACCACAGATACTCGCGCCAAGGAGGTTCGCTCCCTGACCGAGAAGATGATCACCATTGCGAAAACGAACGACCTTCACAGCCGCCGCCTTGTGCTGGCTTTCGTGACGAAAGAGGACGTCGTGAATAAGCTCTTCAACGAGATTGCTCCGAAGTACGCGGATCGCAATGGCGGCTACTGCCGCATCACGAAGATCGGCCCCCGCCGCGGCGACGCCGCCGAGATGTCCATCATCGAGCTGATCTGAGTTTTCTGAAATCAAGCACAAATCCCCCGGCGCTTTTGGCGCCGGGGGATTTTTTCTGCCGCCGCAGAATCTTTTGAAGCATCGCCAACAGCCGCCGGTTTTTGTGC
>CALWIH010000187.1 GCA_944380675.1 uncultured Clostridia bacterium
GGCAAGACCCGTATCGCCCGTCGTCACGTCCGTGCTCCAGCCGGTGCCGATATTTGTCACGGTGAACACCGCGCCGGACAAGGGTTCGTCCGTGTTCGCGTCGTACTTGAAGATCTTGAGACCTGCGTCCTTGCTGTTCTGAACCGTCAGGGTGACTTCTTTGCCGTTTTCCACGTTGACGGAATACCGGGTGCTGTCCAGCGAGTAGCCGGATGGCGCCTTCGTTTCCTTGACATAGAAAATGCCCGGCTTCTTCACGTTGACAGTGACAATGCCGGAGGAGGGCGTCGTGACGTCGTATGTCTCGCTTCCGTCCGCGCTCTCCACACGAAACTCCGCGCCGGAAAGAGCGGTGCTGCCGTCCACCTTCTGAATCCGGAAGGAATATGAAGTAGCGGGAGCTTCCACGGAGAGCTTGACGTCCGCAGAAACCTGCTTCCATGTGTTCTCTGGGATGAGCGCGTAGTTCTGCACCTTGCTGTACCCGGCAGGCGGGATGGCCACGCCGTATTTCAGCGCAAAGGCTTCGATCTCTGTGTTGACGCTCGCCACCACGGCGTCCTTCCCAAGCGCGGAGAGCTCCGTCCCCACCTCGGCAACCAGACGGAATTTGTCTTCGCTGCCGTAGGAGCTGGACACCGCGCCGCGCAGAGTGGTGCTTCCCGTGATGCGCGTGCCGTCCGTCTTTTCCAGATGAAAACCGGCGGGCAGGGAAGAGTCCGGCGTGACGGTATACTCTTTGCCAAGGCTGACATGGCCCCGGTTGTCGCCTGTCTTGCCGGTGATCACCTGAAACTCCACATACCGTTCTCCGGTATCCGGATCCTCCGTCCAGACGTCGCCGTCGCTGTCATAGTCCATGGGATTGACATAGAGGTTCTCATCGTTGAACTCTTTCCAGTTCGTTCCCCAGCCGATGATGTTGGTCAGCGACTGCAGAAGATAGGCGTTGTCCTGCGGCTTGTAGGAGGAGCCGGAATAGACCTTCCAGTCCGGGCCGTACCAGCCGGACGCCAGACTCCACATGGCGTATTTCGTGACGGCATACGCCTGCAGGTGATCCCTGTACAGGGGACGGGAAGCGTCGTAAGGATCCATGAGCTTTCCGGCGGCAGCGTCTCCGCCCCCGGTATAGCCGCCGGAAGCAATGACGCCCTGCATGGCGAGCAGGATGCTCTGGTCAAGCTGGAAATCCGGCACGTTCTGCAGAGCCGGGTCATCCAGATCGTAGACCTGAACGCTGTATCCGGAGCTGCCGACGGCGCCGCCGCTCACGTTGTCGGAGCCGTACCGGTTGGGGTTCAGGCAGTAGGCCAGATACTTTTCGCCGGAGATTTCCACCTCCATGACGTTGGCGTTATAGTCGGAAATCTTTGTACTGTGCTTGGAGGTGCACAGGCCGTCAAACGGATTCTGTTCGGCTACCTTCACGGGGGAGCCGGCCGCTTTCGGTTCCGCGGCATAGACCGCGCTTTCTGTCAGAATGGGCTGCGAGAACAGGGCCGCGGCTGCCAGTGCCGACGCGGCCGCGCGCCGCAGGCGGGATTTGAATGTCTGTTTCATGGCGTCTCCTTCCTCTGAATTCATTTTGATTTTTAGAAATGGGCGCAAAAAAACAGGCTGTGCGGTGCACGAGCCTGTTTCAAAGCAACTGTTTTGCCGTCACAATCAACCGCACATCCGGCCGGTTGGCAACGCAGGTGACAAGGGTAAGCTGATTTTCCACCGATCCGGTCAGGGGGGACAGGTCATCCACGGAAACGATGCGTGTACCTGTCACCTGATACCTCCTCACGCCGAGCGGCGTCTGATAGATGATTTGTTCACCGGGGGTCAAATGAATGAGATCCGAAAACCACGCGTTGGAGCCTCTATTGTGCCCACAAAGACAGACATTGCCATCCCATGTGCTTGTCCCGATGAAATGTCCCGCACCCTTGAGAAGATTGCTGTCGGTTGTCCCCTCATACACACGGATGCTCCGTCCCCTGATCGTCACTGTGCCGAGCTGGCTTCCCTCCGGCACAGTGAACATGGTACTGCTATCTTCCGCTCTGCCGGAAGACGACGCGCCCTGCCACGAGGAAGGGGCGACAGGGTATCCGGATGAGTCGATCGTCAGTCCGCCGGAGCCTGTTTCGGGCGTAATGACGGTGGTGAAAAAGTCGTCGGACGAAATGGCGCCACCGGTCAGACCGGAAACGGTGAAGTTCCCATGGCTGTCGTGGAGAAGCTGGGCATCCGAGGCAGGATAATAGAAGGAACCGGCTTCTGCCTCAAACACTGTGGCGTTCGGATTTCCGGCTGCGGAAACCGGCATACAGATCCCCACGGACAGGCAAAAGGCAGTGAGAATCGCGCATATTTTCTTCTTATTCATCGGGTCAAATTCCTCCTTTTCCACACCGCCAGAACGGCTCCGGCTGTCCCGCCACCGAGCAGGACGGCTCCCGCGCCGATGGGAATCCAGAGGGGAAGAGAGGAATTCTCCTCCTGTGGTTCGGGTTCCGGCTCCGGGATGGGGGTTCCGCGGTACTCTACTTCATATAAGATTTTCTCCGTCACCGTCTTAGTGACGGTTCCGACATAGTCCGCTGTCGTCAGGTAGCCGGTTGCGTACCGGGTGCTGCCTGTGCCGGAATAGCTTGCCGTCGCCGTGTAGCTGGCGGGGATCAGCGATCCGTTTGCTCCTGTTCCGCCCTCACCGTGCCAGGTGACGCCGGTCAGCGCAAGCGTCAGACCGTTTTTCTCCACGGCCTGTGGGATGAGTGACGGATCGTTGTAGGCGAGGTCGGTGTAGGTCCGGGTGTCCGATACGGTGTAGGAGCGGGTCGCATAGCCCTTGGCCTCCGTATGGACGGAGGCGGGGAGGAGCGTCAGCGTTCCTGTGTACCCGTCCGCCTCGTAGGGGATGGAGCCGGCCAGCAGCGCCAGATTTTCCTCTGTTTTGGCGCTTCCGGATTCGACTGTTACTGTCTGGGAGACGCTTTTGCTCTCCGTTTTTGAGACAGGCTCCTGCGTCATCCCATCATACTCATAGAGAAATCCATCTCGTTCAAAAGGTTCCTCGATCAGGAGCTGCGGGCTTTCCTCCGGCGCGAGCTCATAGGTCTTGATGATGCTGCCGCCGTGTTCCTCCACCGCGGCAGGCACTGCCATGCCGGTGCAGAAGGCCATCACGCACACCAGCAGGGCGTACAATTTTGTACTCACATTTTTCTCCTCCTGTTCTTCCTTTCATTTTAGACATTTCCGTAGTGACTTTTCTGAAAAGCATCCCTCCGTTTCATTTGCCAAATGGTAATGTCTCACCCCCTTTGATGGACTGTACTCTTTCATACGATCCACTCCGCATCGAATCATGAGGAGCATACCGGGAAATTCATCACGCGAAAACAAAAAAGGGGCCTGTGTTTCTGCCCTATATGGCAGTCACAGGCCCCTTTCAAAGCTCATAGATGATTTTCTTATATTCCTTGACCTCCACTGCAAGATCAGCAGTCATATCATACAAATCTTCAATATCCTTTTGACCAACGTGGTTTTTTTCAAAGAAAACATCCCCGCTCCGTGAAACGAACACAACCGGTTCCCCGCC
>CALWIH010000188.1 GCA_944380675.1 uncultured Clostridia bacterium
GCGGCTGCCAGTGCCGACGCGGCCGCGCGCCGCAGGCGGGATTTGAATGTCTGTTTCATGGCGTCTCCTTCCTCTGAGTTCATTTTAATTTGCAAAAATGGGCGTAAAAAAACAGGCTGTGCGGTGTGAACGAGCCTGTTTGATAAAATATCCTATTGCTATGAATGGCAGTCCAAGTCGAAAGTGTCAGGAAATCAATCTTCTTCTGATTCTGCCGCCGTATATGCTTTGGCCTCTTCCTCTGTCAAGGAGAAAAGCTCCCGCAGCTTACGGACAATCTCGTCCTCCGACATCTGAAGACTTCGGCACGTCTTGACAGCGCCCAGAATTTCACCTTTCCGGATTCCCTTCTGAATTCCTTTCTGGATACCTCTGTCCTCGATTCCCTGGCTCAGGTTGCACATCAGCGACACCTCCCTGTCAATTTCTTCCGTAGTCGGGATTTGAAAATCCTCTTTCAGCCGCCGCAGTTTTTCGTCCGGATCGTTCTCTGTAGAGAGCAGAACATTCAGCAGATCCAGCGCGCTGTTTTCCGTCTCATCTCCCATCTGTCCCAGACAGAGAAACAGCACGGTCAGCAAATCGTAATTTCTTTTGTCCTCCCTCACCATTCTGTCTCCGGCCAGAATGTCCTCGGCCACACGGTAGCGGAAAATGGAGTTCTTTCGGTCCTGCGGAGGATTGGAACAAATCCAGATGGAATACACCTTTTTTATCTTCTCATAATGGCCATGCGTAAACTCCGTCCCATACTGGGCGGAAATCAGGCGGCTGCAATAGAAAAGGGCGCGCTTCACAAGCGGATAGCCAGGATAGAACCGGTTCTGCGCCTCCACATTGATAATAAGGCGGATCGGCTCCCCCGTACCGGGAACCAGAGCCGTAAAACGCACATCATATACGACAGTCCCTTCCCGCAGGCTGACGTCCTCATTTCCCATTCCGCGGATCCGAGGGGCTTCATCCGGGTAAACAGGTTCCTGCCCTACCTGCGGCATTCCTTCAATATACTGCTCCGCAATTTCCTGCGTGGTACAGTCCCGATATTCCTCCAGGCAGTTTTTCATGATGCAGGCAAGGATCCGCTTCTCCGACAGCACACGCTTGCAGGCTGCGTCATACTGTGCCCGACTTTCCGCAGCGCGGATTTCCTTTGCCAAAGGATTTTCCAGTTCCATGTTCCATCACCTCGGATTCTGTATTTAGTATATCATAAATCCTCATGGATTTGAAGCGCCTGCCCAATGTTTTCAGAGATCTGCTTCGCCGTCACAATCAACCGCACATCCGGCTGGTTTGCAACGCAGGTGACAAGGGTGAGCTGGTTTTCCACCGATCCGGTCAGAGGCGACAGGTCACTCACGGAAACGATGCGCGTACCGGTCACCTGATACGTCCTCACGCCGAGAGGTGTCTGATAGGCGATCTGCTCGCCGGGGATCAAACAAATGAGCTCCGAAAACCACGCGTTGGAGCCTCTATTGTGCCCACAAAGACAGACATTGCCATCCCATGTGCTTGTCCCGATGAAATGTCCCGCACCCTTGAGAAGATTGCTGTCGGTTGTCCCCTCATACACACGGATGCTCCGTCCCCTGATCGTCACTGTGCCGAGCTGGCTTCCCTCCGGCACAGTGAACATGGTACTGCTATCTTCCGCTCTGCCGGAAGACGACGCGCCCTGCCACGAGGAAGGGGCGACAGGGTATCCGGATGAGTCGATCGTCAGTCCGCCGGAGCCTGTTTCGGGCGTAATGACGGTGGTGAAAAAGTCGTCGGACGAAATGGCGCCACCGGTCAGACCGGAAACGGTGAAGTTCCCATGGCTGTCGTGGAGAAGCTGGGCATCCGAGGCAGGATAATAGAAGGAACCGGCTTCTGCCTCAAACACTGTGGCGTTCGGATTTCCGGCTGCGGAAACCGGCATACAGATCCCCACGGACAGGCAAAAGGCAGTGAGAATCGCGCATATTTTCTTCTTATTCATCGGGTCAAATTCCTCCTTTTCCACACCGCCAGAACGGCTCCGGCTGTCCCGCCGCCGAGCAGGACGGCTCCCGCGCCGATGGGAATCCAGAGGGGAAGAGAGGGATTCTCCTCCTGCGGTTCGGGTTCCGGCTCCGGCTCCGGGATGGGGGTTCCGCGGTACTCTACTTCGTATAAGATTTTCTCTGTTACTGTCTTTGTGACGGTTCCGGCATAGTCCGCTGTCGTCAGGTAGCCGGTTGCGTACCGGGTGCTGCCTGTGCCGGAATAGCTTGCCGTCGCTGTGTAGCTGGCGGGGATCAGCGATCCGTTTGCTCCTGTTCCGCCCTCACCGTGCCAGGTGACGCCGGTCAGCGCAAGCGTCAGACCGTTTTTCTCCACGGCCTGTGGGATGAGTGACGGATCGTTGTAGGCGAGGTCGGTGTAGGTCCGGGTGTCCGATACGGTGTAGGAGCGGGTCGCATAGCCCTTGGCCTCCGTATGGACGGAGGCGGGGAGGAGCGTCAGCGTTCCTGTGTACCCGTCCGCCTCGTAGGGGATGGAGCCGGCCAGCAGCGCGAGGTTTTCCTCCGTCTCCGCGCTCTGGGATTCCACCGTGACGGTCTGCGAAACGGTCTTGCTTTCCGTTGTTTCCACAGGTTC